>JBPOJN010000005.1:0-46945 GCA_052033505.1 Myxococcota bacterium
TCTCATAGGTCGAACCGACGGGTAGTGTGGAGCTCCAGACGTATTTCAGGACCTTGCCGCCGTAGCCGCCGAAGAGCACATAGACGCCGCAGCCGCTGTCGTTGGTGAGCTTGCTATTTTCAGCGGCGCCTTTAGGAAGCGTGACCGCGCGCCATTTCCATTTGAAATTAGGTTCTTTGTTCGCGTCCCACGAGAATTTTTTCAAGGTCTGCACGGAGATGTCCTTGTCGTCCTTGGCGCTCAAGAATTTATTGCCGCCTTCTTCCTGGACTAAGTAAACGCCTTCGGCCTTCGTGCGTTGAAAAGGATAGGTCTTAAAACTATTCGGGAACTTTCCGACCGTGGACGACGTAAAATCTTCAATAGTCCTACCTTGAGCCAAACCCGCGGTGGCAAGGACGGCGAGAGAGAGCAGAAGCGTGGAAGTTTTTTTCATAGTCATAAAATCTCCTTTGGAAGATGCGGCAACGTACCAAGAGTTAGGCGTACACGCATTAAAAAAACGGCCCAGAAATTTCGGGAGACAAATCAAACACTTCGCGGATGCGTTCCGTCGTCAATACTTCATTCGTCGGCCCATCCGCTAAGATGCGTCCGTTTTTCAAGAAAATGACGCGGTGAGCATAGCGTGCGGCGAGATGCGGGTCGTGAAGGCTTAGGATCACTGAGACGCTGTGCGAGGCGTTGGCGTCGCGGCACAGAGTCATGAGTTCGTGCTGGAAACGCAGGTCGAGATGCGAGGTCGGTTCGTCCAATATCCAGTAGGACGCTTCTTGCGCCATCACGCGTGCGATGTGGACGCGTTGTTTCTCGCCACCGGAAAGTTCCTGCAAAGGACGGCGCCGCAACGAAGTCAGGCGCATCGTCTCCAAAATCCGGTCGACCAAGGCGCGGTCGGCCGCCGACTCCAACCCCAAAAATCCCAAATGCGGAGCTCGTCCTATCAAGACGACGTCTTCGACAGTGAACGGCAGGAAAATTTCCTCTTCTTGCGGGATGTAACCGATGACTTGCGCGCGCGCGCGGGGCGTGAGGTCGCTTAAGGGACGTTCTTGCCAATGAACGAATCCCGCCGTCGGCGTCAAAAGACCGCTTAAGTTTTTGAGGAGAGTGGTTTTGCCGGAAGCGTTCGCTCCCAAGACGGCGACGATTTCGCCGTCACGGACCGTCAGCGAAACGTCTTCCAAGATCGGCCGGTCTCCGTAGGTAAAATAAAGATGCGACGCGGACAGCGACATGGTCAGCGCGGCCTCCGCTTCATCAAGATCAGGAAAAACGGAGCCCCTACTAAGGCCGTGATCGCACCGACGGGAAGTTCCGTCTGAAGTTCGGTATGGATCAACGCCGTCCGCGCGATCGTGTCGCAGATCATCAGCATCATCGCGCCGATCCACGCGGAAGCTGGAATCGTCGTGCGGTGATCGTTTCCGAAAATCAGCCGCGTGATGTGCGGCACGAAGAGGCCCACGAATCCCACGAGTCCCGCCAAGGGAACCACGGCGCCGACCATGAGGGACGCCGCGAAAAAAATAATCCGCCGATGCCGCGACGGAGAAAGTCCTAACGACCGCGCCGTATCGGATCCCGCCGTCATGAGATTGAGTGCGTGTCCTTCCAGTGTCAAAATCGCAAGGCCCGCGAGCACGAGGATGCCGGAAAACAAAAGCCGCGCCGTATCTTCGGCGTCGATGCTGCCGATCAGGAGATAAAGTATTTTTTGGGACTTTTCGAAACGTACCACGCCGTTTAAAATCAGGATAAACGCGAAGAGGAACGCATTTAAGATGACGCCGGTTAGCAGCAGGGTATGTGGCGTCATGCGTCCGCGCGACTGCGCCACGCCGTAAACGATCAGCATCGCGGCGAGAGAACAGGTAAACGCCAGAATCGGTATCGATCCGAATGGCAAGCCCAAGGCGAGCCCGAGTATGCTCCCCAACGCCGCCCCACTTGAAACGCCCAGGATATAAGGATCCGCCAAGGAATTTTGAAGCAAGCCTTGAAACGCCGTACCCGAGGCGCCGAGCGCCATGCCCGTCATCGCGGCGAGCAAAATCCGCGGTACGCGGCTCATCCAGAGGATCTGCCGGTCTTGTCCCGAGAGGGACGCCATGCCGGGGATGAGGTTCAGGAAGCGCTCGCCGATCATCGCGCAGAGGAAAATCAGGGCGATCACGATCAGCGCGAGAAAAACTTGGCGGAGCCACCAGCGTGTTTGAAAGGAAGACGTCATGATTGCGGGTGCAGGGCCCGGATGAGTTGCGCCAAGGCCTCGCCCACGCGGGGTCCTGGGATGAAAAGATCCGGAGGGAGCGTCACGGTCGGACCCGTCCAAAAAGGTTTACTCGTCCTCCCTTCCGGATTCGCGTCGATGTCGACGATCAGGTCGGGGCGCCGTTCCAAAATGAATTCGTATCCGAGCTGGGGATAGGGGAGTTTCGACGAGACGATATTGTCGCCGCCCGCGAGAGTTAAAATTTCCCCCAAGAACGTCGAAGGTCCCGCGGCGATCAAAGGATGCTGCTGAAGCACGATCATGGTTTTTTTGCGCGACTGTACGGCTATGGCGTCATGTTGTTTTTTTAAATCCTCTTGGATCTTTCGGGTTAAGGATTCTCCGGCATCCGCCATGTCGTTTGCGTCCGCGATCATGCGGATCGAAGCGTAAATATCCGCGAGTGAATCCGCCGGCACCGTCAACACGGCAATGCCCGCGCGCTGCAGGAAAGTTTCGAGTTTGGACGTGGTCGCATCCGGCACGATCACGACCAAGTCCGGACGCAGCGAGAGTATCTTTTCGAAACTCCGATTTTGGTAGCCGCCGATTTTTGCGATTTTTTTCGCTGCTTCGGGATAATTGCAAAACTGCGTCACGCCGACCACGCGCTTGCCTAATCCCAGTGCGAAGAGGATCTCCGTGACGTTCGGCCGCGTCGAAACGATGCGGTCGTAGGCGGAAGCAATAAAAGATATCAGCAGAAAAACGAAAAGAAATGGCAGGGTACGACGGAGCATCGGGATGCGTTATGGCGCTGATTGCCGCGTGTCAAGGAGCCCCAAGCGGGTTATCTCTCGCTTGAAGGAACGGCTCCCGCCTGAGGATAGCCATGCACGGTCGCGAAAGTGGAGAGAGCGCCGTCGATAAGGTACAACCCGCCGTCCACATAGCGAGCGGAATACACGTAAAACTGATTTTCCCTCAAAGCTGCCCGAGGACCTTCAAAAGCAGAAAGCTTCTCGAAATCCACGGGAGGGACGGCTTCGCCGGTGGGATTGATCTTAGTCGGGTTTTTACCACCTACAAAAATGGCCGTGCCGGAATCTAGATAAGCCTCTTTTTGCAGCTTTCCCCAAGTAACCAAGTTTGCGGAAGGTGTGCGAATGTCGATCGCCACGATGGCTCCGGCCGGAACCAACATTGTATCCTGACTGCCCTTCGGAGCTTTTAGGGCTCCGTCTCGAGGCAGGATCTGATGCCGGTCGATTTCCACGGCTTGATGACAAGCCATACGTATCGAGGCGCTAGCGCTAAGATTGCCGATGGACCTCAAAAGATTGTTGAGCATAAATTTATCCCCCAGTTATTTATCGGTGATGATGAATACCAATCCCGTTTAGTTATCTTCGTTTTTTCGAAAATGTTGCCCAGTTTCTGTATTTTTGTATTTTTTTGGGAATTACATCCCTTCCAACAGGGATGTGGCGTGGAGCATGAGGTCGTTTTTATAATAGGAAACCGTCTTTCCTAAAATCCGATCGTGGAAATGTGCGAGGTCCTTCGCGAAAAGACCTTCGGATTCGTAAGAGGGATGCCAGTTAAGTTTACTGTTCTCGAATTCCGCCTCCATCCAACGCCGCCGTTCGCGGTCCGGGGAACGTTCTTCATAGAAATCCAAGACGCCGCCTTGGGCGGTTTCGAGTTTGAGATGGAGATGATAACGGCCCGCATCCGCTTTGTAGTTTTTCTCGAGCACGCGAAAAGGTCCGAACCATTCCGCAGCCTGCAGAAGGCGGCTGTACGCGATGAACGGCAAAGGGCCTGCGAATGCGGGATTCGACCACTTCTCCGACCAATTCCCTTCGAAATGATATTCTCCGGTTTTTAATTTTCTCAAGGATGGGAGCTTCCGCGTGACTTCCGCATGTGAGGGCGTCAGCAGGCCGATGTGCTCGACGTGCAAGACGAGATTCTTTTTTTCGGCGAGCGCCAGCAGGGCAGAGATTTCGGCGGACGAAAAGGCGAGCGGATAATCGCACAAGACGTGTTTGCCGGCTTCCAACGCTTCGCGAGTCAAAGAAGCATGCAGCGTATTCTCCGTCGAAATCGCGATGGCTGCGACCTCCGGATCGGACAACGCCTGAGACCACGTCAAAGTCCTCGTGTCCGCGCGGCGTGAAACCGTCCCAGCCAGCGTGAATCCTGTTACGACGTCCAAGGCGCGCAGACGCGAACGTCCCGCCGAACCCATGCCACAAAGGACTATTTTAAGGGGATCCATCGGAATTACTTCGGGGGATTTTTGGACAACGTTACAGTGGCCGGCTTTTTTCCGACTTCGGAAATCGACGTGACGTAATAACGGCAACGGCCCTTATGGAGGTAATCCACCTCGACCGCGTCGCCACAGGCATAGCCCCCGCTCATGGGTTTGGATATCGGTCGTTCCTGTACGACGAGCGTGATCCAAGTCTTTCCTTCATTCGTCCAAACCGGGCCCGTAACGCCTAACATCCGTCCGTCGCAAACTTCGAAGCGTTCGCCTTCCGTCAAAGTAATGGATTCGGCTTGCGTCATAGTCGCTCCGCAAAGAAGGAAAACAGCGGTGAAAATTATTTTTTTCATATTTTCCACTCCATGCGTCCATAAAAACTGCGTCCCGGCAACGGAAATCCGGCGACGTCAGAGATGCGGTCGTTCAGGAGATTCTTCCCCTCGAAGCTCCAAGTGATCGGTTTGGGCGCGGTGAAAGAGAGGCCCGCTCCGAAAAGCAGGCGGTGATCGACGCGCAGGATATTTTGCGAATCCAAGAAATTCCCGTCTTGAAACGTAAGGTCGGTGAAGATTTTTCCCAGATCATTGAAAAACGCCGCTTTCGCCGAAGCCTCGTGGCGCGGGCGTCCGGGTAGAAATTTTCCGTCGCGGCCCGGGAGCCCGCTGACGTCTTTAGGCCACTGGAAAGTGTAGTTGGCCGAGAGGTCGAGATGTTCCCATGGAGACAAGAATAAAGAGGATTCGATTCCTTGGAGCCGCGCTTTCGAGAGATTGCGCGCTTCGACCGTGAATTGTGAGGTTTGCAGGAGTTGGATCAAGTCGTCGACCTGATGCAGGAAATAAGCAGCTTCGAAACGTACCGGGCGTTTGCGTATGGCGAATCCGATGTCCCAGTTCCAGCTTTTTTCGGGAGAGAGATTCGGGTTTCCGATGAAGGTGCCGCGATCGCCAAAAAGTTCCGAAAAACTCGGGATGCGGAAGCTTCGCGAAAAATTCGTCTTCAACGTGAGCCAGGAGTATTGAGAGCCTGTGGGGCCTGAGCCCCAAGGCTGTATTTTTAAGCCGATTTTTCCGCTGAGCGGATGATGGTTTCGTGAAGAGCTTCCGCCTTGCCGGTCAAAAATATGTTCCGTGCGCAGCGCCGGATTGACGATCAAGCGATCGTCGAAGAGATAAATTTCGTCTTCGAGACCGAGACCTAAGGTGTCACGGTAGCTGGACGGCGCAGAGACCGAGAGATTTTGGGGGAGGTAGATTTCGCCGCGATAGTCGAGGACAGCCGTGGCTTTATGATGGCGGCCGATCGCGCGTTGACCGAGAAAATTCACGCCGTATTGGTAGGTATCGTCGTCGTTGTCCTGGATGCCGAGACCGATGTCGCCGCCGAGATCGGTGTATTGTTGTTTTTGATATTGCAGAAACGGCGTCGCGCTCATCTTGAGGTTTCGGAACGTCTTCGCGAATTCGGCGGAGAAGCGGTTGCGCGTCGTGGTGAGTCCCGCCGTGTCGGAGGTCAAGGTCGCGAGCCCGGGGATGCCGCGGTCTTCGCGGAAAAACTGGTCCGTCAGCGAGAGTGTCACGGGAGAGGAGCCGCCGATGACTTGTCCCTCCCATTTCGCGAGCACGTTGTGCCGAGAGAATTCGTTGTTGCGGCGTTCTACGATACGGTCGTCGGCGGAATTGAACGGCGTGCCGTTGTCGTTCTCAAACGAAAAATCCCCCGCGCTGCGCGTGTACGTATAGCCCGCTTGATAGGAGCTCTTCTTCCAGCGTTGGGATTGCAGGATGCCCGCTTCGTAGGTTTTGAAAGAACCGTAGGACTGCGACAGGCTCGTTGCGCGACCGCGTCCAGCCGATTTTGTACGAATGTCGACCACACCGCCGATCGCGCTGCCGGGGTAGCGCGTGGGGGCGAAGCCTTTGTAGATTTCGATGCGCTCGATCTGATCGGCGGGAATCGCCGAGAAATTCACCGCACCCCCAAAGCCTTGATTCAGTGGCACTCCGTCAATGTAGACAGCGACCTGTTCGGAATTCGACCCGCGGATCGAGACGGTCGCGAAGTCATCGACCCCTCCTCGCTGCTTCACCGTCACTCCGCTTAATTCTTCCAGGGCCTCCGAGAGGTTTAAGCGTCGGTCCTTCAACTCATCCGCCGTAATGACAGAGACGAAGGCCGTCGTGTCGAAAGTTCCATCCCCCACAGCGCCCGAAGGGAACGTCTCCGATGCAGCCTTCACTTTCACAGAGCCAAGATCTTCCGCTGCAGAAAGCGTGAAAGGAAGCCAAATAGGTAGAAAAACAATCCAAATCTTCAAGGAATCAGCAAGATTCATTAATAAAAAACCTTTTATTTACAGCAAAACCGATGGCCTTATTTCATCAAGGATATATAATTATCCTTGTAATGTGATAATTTTTATCCATAATAATCGGGTAATCTTCTTTCAATCGGCTGGTCAGACGCTCAAAACCTGAAGGGGTCTTGTTGGAAAATAGAATCGCTCTGTTCCTGTCCCAAGTGATCCGGGGGGATACCTGCATTCTTGAGTCGCAGGACTTTTTGCGCGCCATGACGACCCCGGATCTTTCAGGTGATGCGCGTAATGTCATGCGTTTTTATGAGCCTCACATCCAGCCTGTTTTAGAGACGTCTCTCGAGGATCAAAAAATCTCTCCGGTCGCTTCCATCAATTTGGTTTTCGCCCTCCTCTCGGCCCATCGTGCCTTGGCCGTTTTGTCCGGAGATTTGAGCGAGGACTTCGGTTTGCCTCCAGAGAAAATCGTGTCTTATTTTGAAAAAATGGGACTGGGATCCGAGGCGGACTTGATCGCCCATCGTTTTTTATTGCGCCCTATTTCCGATGTTTCCTTGCATGTCATTTCCGGAAAAGAAGTCAGCCCACAATGGTTTCGCCGCAAACTTCAGGAGACGTCTTTTTGGGAGAAAGGCATTTCGGGAAATCTTGCGGTTTTCATTCATCATGTCACCGAGCTTTCCAGGGATCTCAAATTGGCTCCGGAGGATGAAGCGGAGGAAGACCGCAAGGTGCGGGGGTTGATCGCGGATTTTGGAAAAACAACCAAATCCTCGGAAGGGTTTTTCCCTCTGACGGAAGACATGAAAGCTTTTTTGGAAAGTGATCTTTTTGTAGGGCGAGCAACACAAGCTTTGGAGTCTAAGAAAAAAGCAGTAATGGCCTTCTTAAATCTAGGGTCTTCTTCGTGGGGGGCGAACCGTTCAACGAACGAATCGATGTTCCCGAGCTTTGAGTCTTTTCAGAGAATCCAGCATCGGGATCCCATCCTAAATCACATCCCTCACAATAATTTTTATCTCTACTTCGTAGATGTTCCGGGCAACGTGCATCGTGAAAAGAAAAAAGTATTTCGTGAGTTCGTAAAAGGCTACCCAGCTCTCGAGGGCTTGCTCACTCATTTATTTACGGAAAGACATCGAGTCCAAGCACATACTCTTTTATCAACGATATCAAGTGCAGAGCTCTTGCTCTATGAGGCTTTTCTTTTGATGGCGTCCTGTCCTTCGGCGCAGGGGACGTCTCTGATCTCGTAGCCCCTCTCTTTCCTCATTATTTTACGGACAATCTAAGCAATTTTTCTTAAACAGGACAAAATGGATCTCAAGACCGGAAGCTTACGAAAAGCGATCGAATCCTTGCAGCGTTCCGTTCAAGTTATTTCTTCGAAAAGGCAAATGAGTGCTTTTAGCGAGGAGGCGGCAGAGACTGTTCGTTCGGGAGTCATTCAAAACTTCGAGGTGGCATACGAACAGTGTTGGAAGATGATGAAGCGTTGGTTGGAAAGCAATGTGGGAGCGGTTGAGGTTGACGGTGTGACGCGTCAGGAGCTTTTTCGAATGGCTGCCGAACATCGGCTGATCAACGACGTGCCTCTCTGGATGAGTTTTCATAAAGCCCGTAATGAAACATCGCATACCTATGATGGAGAGGTCGCGGCAGAGGTCATGGAGACGGCGGTTCGTTTTTTACCGCAGGCTAAAATGTTTTTGAAAATTCTCGAAAAAGGGAACGGAGAAAAACCGTGATCGATCTTCAGTCCCAATGGCTGGAGCTCATAAGGTCCATCCTCAGAACTCATGTGCCGGATGCAGAAGTCCGGGCCTTCGGTTCTCGCGTCACGGGTAAGCCTAAGTCTTATTCCGACCTCGATCTTGCTATCGTCGGCGCCCATAAACTCAGCCTCCAAACTTTGGGCGATCTTAGACAAGCCTTTCAAGAATCAGATCTCCCGATTCGCGTGGACGTTGTGGATTGGCATGGGATCAGCGAGGAATTTCGGGAAGTGATCGGGAAAAAAAATGAGATGGTTCAAGAGGGTAAAAATTCCTAAGCAGGGCTATTCGTCTCGACCAAATCAAACTGCTCCAAGTGATAATCGTCGCGCGCTTTGACGACGGCTTTTTTGCCCGAACGTTTTTCCCAATCCTCGAGTCCCGGACGTTCTTCTTCCATCAGCATTTCGGCGACCGAAGGATGCACGTGGATGCGGACGGTTTCGCTGCGGAAATCCGAGAGATTGCGTTTGAGTTCGCGGAAGACTTCGTGGCAGACCGTCGCGCGGCTCTTCACGTAGCCGCGGCCTTCGCAGTAAGAGCAGGTCTCGCAGAGCAGGCGCGAGAGACTCTCCCGCGTGCGCTTGCGCGTCATTTCGACGAGGCCCAAATCCGTGATCTTTGTGATCGTGGTCTTCGAGCGGTCCGTGCGCAGGGCTTCTTTTAAGGCTTGATAGACCTTTTCGCGGTTGGCCGGCCGCTCCATGTCGATGAAATCGAGGATAATGATGCCGCCTAAGTCCCGCAGTCGCAGCTGGTAGGCGATTTCTTTAACGGCTTCGAGGTTGGTCTTCAGGATCGTGTCTTCGAGATTGCGTTTGCCGACGAATTTGCCGGTGTTGACGTCGATCGCGATCAAGGCTTCGGTCTCTTCGATGATGATGTAACCGCCGGATTTGAGCCAAACTTTCTTGCCCAACGCGCGCGAGATCTCGACTTCGATGCCGTACGCGTCGAAGATGGGTTCCTGTCCGTCATAATACTGCACGAAGTTTCCGGCGCGCGGTAAAAAAGTCTCGATGAATTGCTGCACGCGTTCCATTTCTTCCTTCGAGTCGATCAAGATGCGGTCGATGTCGGGGGTGAACAGGTCACGTACGGCGCGGTGGACCACGGAAATGTCCCGATGCAGCAGGGCCGGGGCCTTCATTTCGTTCTTTTTCTTCTCGATATCCTGCCAGAGCTTGGTCAGATATTCGATGTCTTGCTTCAAATCGCGTAAAGTCGCGCCCTCGCTCATCGTGCGCGCGATCAGGCCTCCGCCGTTTTCCGGACGCAGCTTGTCGAGCAAACCTTTGAGGCGCGCGCGTTCTCCGTCGTCGGGGATACGCCGCGAGACGCCGATGTGATTGACCGTCGGCATGTAGACCACGAAACGGCCCGGCAAACTCACGTGAGAGGTCAAGCGGGCGCCCTTCGTGCCGATGGGTTCGCGCGCGATCTGCACCACGACGTCCTGGCCTTCCCGTACGAGGTCTTGGATTTGGGGAAGTTGGCGGCCACCGGGGCGACGTTCTGGGCGCATGCGCTCGCCTTGAGGCGCGTCTTCTTCGCCCGCCATCATTTCTTCGAGAGCTAATTCCGGAGCGATATCGGAGACATAGAGAAAAGCCGTCCGCTCGAGACCGATCTCCGCGAAGGCCGCCTGCATGCCCGGAAGCACGCGCACGATGCGGCCTTTATAGACGTTGCCCACCAGTCCGGCGTCTTGGACGCCTTCGACGATGAGTTCCGAAATCTGTCCCGCTTCGAGACGCGCGATGCGGGTTTCGGTCGGAGCGACGTTGACGATCAGTTCATTCGACATGGCGGTGCACTATGCTGGTTCGTTCCCATGCCAGCAATAAGAAACTGAAACAGCGGTCTAAAATCTTTGACAAGGTAGGGGTCGATGACTATGAAGAGCGCGCATTTTTATCATTATTTCCGATTTTCGCACTAACTAAGGAGCATTTTTATGATCAAACGGACGATCTCTCTCATTATCGGCGCATTGGCAGCCGTTTTCGCGCCGGTCGCGGCCTTCGCCAGCGAAGCCGAATTGGTTCTGCCGAACCTGGCCCAAGGAACCTTTCTCGGCACCGACGGCCATACGCTTCTGGCGGGCGGTTTGATCGTCTGCGCGCTGGGGCTGATCTTCGGAATCGTGATCTACGCCCAGGTCCGCAGCCTCCCGGTACACTCTTCGATGAAAGAGATCTCCGAGCTCATCTATGAGACCTGTAAAACTTACCTGATTACACAAGGTAAGTTCATTCTGATCCTCGAAGTCTTTATCGGCATCATTATTTGGATCTACTTCTCCACCCTGCGTCACTTCGCGACCGATAAGGTCTTGATGATCTTGTTATTCAGCTTAATCGGCATCGCGGGCAGCTACGGCGTCGCTTGGTTCGGTATCCGGATCAATACGCTCGCTAACTCCCGCGTCGCGTTCGCGAGCTTGAAGGGCAAGGCCTTTCCCGTGTGTTCGATCCCGCTTCGCGCCGGCATGAGCATCGGCATGTTGCTGATCAGTACGGAGTTGGTCTTGATGTTGATCATCTTGCTTTTCATCCCGGCCGACTACGCGGGACCCTGCTTCATCGGCTTCGCGATTGGTGAATCGCTCGGCGCTTCCGTGCTTCGCATCGCGGGCGGTATCTTCACGAAGATCGCCGACATCGGTTCCGACCTCATGAAGATCGTGTTCAATATCAAAGAAGACGATGCGCGTAACCCCGGCGTTATCGCGGATTGCACTGGTGACAACGCCGGCGACTCTGTCGGTCCCACGGCGGACGGTTTCGAGACCTACGGCGTGACGGGCGTGGCGTTGATTACGTTTATCTTATTAGCTGTTTCCGACCCGTTGACGCAGATCCAGCTCTTAGTTTGGATCTTTGTCATGCGCATCACGATGATCTTGGCCTCCGGCATTTCTTACCTCATCAATGAGGCGATCGCGAAGGCCCGTTATGGCTCCGCGGACAAGATGAATTTCGAGACGCCCCTGACCGTCTTGGTCTGGCTGACCTCAATCGTCTCGGTCGCGACGACCTATGTTGTTTCCTATCTCTTGGTCCCGAATCTCGGCGACGGTACGCTCTGGTGGAAGCTTTCGACCATCATCACCTGCGGTACGATCGCGGGCGCTTTGATCCCTGAGATGATCAAGATCTTTACCTCGACCGAATCCAAGCACGTGCGTGAAGTCGTCGCGGCCTCCCGCGAAGGCGGAGCGTCTTTGAACGTCCTCGCGGGATTCATCGCGGGTAACTTCAGCGCTTACTGGATGGGTATCGTGATCGTCGTTCTCATGGGTATCGCGTACGGCGTCAGCCTCTTGGGATTGGGTAGTCTCATGATCGCTCCGGCGGTCTTTGCTTTCGGTCTCGTCGCCTTCGGTTTCTTAGGCATGGGCCCGGTTACGATCGCGGTCGACAGTTATGGTCCGGTCACGGACAATGCACAGTCGGTCTATGAGCTCTCCATGATCGAAACCCTGCCCGGCATCAAAGAAGAGATTAAAAAAGACTTCGGCTTCGACGCGAAATTCGAAAAGGCCAAAGACCTTCTCGAAGAGAACGACGGCGCCGGCAATACGTTTAAAGCGACCGCAAAACCCGTGCTCATCGGTACGGCCGTCGTCGGTGCCACGACGATGATTTTCTCGATCATCGTGCTTTTGACCAAGGGTCTTACCATGGGCATCGAGAATTTCTCGCTGCTTCATCCTCCGTTCTTGTTAGGTCTCATCACCGGTGGAGCTGTGATCTATTGGTTCACCGGAGCCGCGACCCAGGCTGTGGCCACGGGCGCTTACCGCGCGGTGGAATTTATCAAGGCCAACATCAAGCTCGACAGTAGCGTCAAGAAGGCCTCGACCGAAGACAGTAAGAAGGTCGTCGCGATCTGCACCCAGTACGCGCAGAAGGGTATGTTCAATATCTTCCTGACGGTCTTTTTCAGTACGCTCGCTTTCGCCTGCTTGGATCCTTATTTCTTCGTGGGTTACTTAATCTCGATTGCGCTTTTCGGCCTGTACCAAGCCATCTTCATGGCGAACGCCGGCGGCGCTTGGGACAATGCGAAGAAGATCGTCGAAGTGGAATTGAAGGAAAAAGGCACGCCGTTGCATGCGGCCTGCGTGGTCGGTGACACCGTCGGCGATCCGTTCAAAGATACGTCGTCGGTTGCGTTGAACCCCGTCATTAAGTTCACGACACTCTTCGGTCTCTTGGCTGTTGAAATGGCGATCGAGCTCAGCCGTCAGACGTCTGCGATTTTGGCAGGTGTGTTCTTCGTGGCTTCGACCGTGTTCGTGCTGCGGTCGTTCTATGGAATGAGAATTAAATCGGAGTAGTGTTTTTTAAGAGACTGTAAGCTCGGAGACCCTCCCGTGGCACAATTGCCGCGGGAGGGCGCACCGAGTCCCTAAGGAGATTAGGATAAGTAGAAGTAGTTAGAGCAAGTTTAGTGCCATCCCGCGACAGTCTTTACCCGTCAGTAATCATCTGAAATTAAAAGGTTTTCCCGAGACGAAATTGACGCAAGAAGTCAATCTGAGGCTTTATTTTTCATTTTGATAATGAGATTTGAGTCTAAAAATACCCAATTTGAGATTAGCGTCGCTTAAAGAAAAAGTAAGCCGCAGACCCCATCGCGCCTAAGGTGATGCTGAGAATTGGAAGACAGGAAAATTTTCCAAACCATCTTTTAATGGGGTTCTTTTGATTTGCTAAATACGACTCATACGTCAAGCAAGTACCCTGGTGCGGTTGTGCGGGAGAGCTTGCCGCGAGGTCGTCCGAACGCAGACCTTGGGGCTGGAGAGATTGGTTAGAGGAAGGGGATTTTGAAGAAGCGCCGTCAGGCGTATTTTGGGATGCGAATCCTGAGGAAGATAGGGATAAGAAGATGGCTATCGTCGTCGCGTATTTCAGGGAACACCTTATTTTTGGCTCTTTCATTGAGCGTTAGCGTCTTCGAACCAAGAAGAAGGCCATCGCGCTCAGCGCCAGGGCGGCGCCTAAAATTTGCACCCACGAAAAACGCTGAAACCAATTCTTAAAAATATTTCCTTCATCCCTGGTGGTTCCGGTGTACTGCGATGGAACCCAACCGACCCGAAGCTCCGGTACTTCTTGCCCCAGATTCGGCACATGATCTTCGAGAGTCAGTAGCCAATAACGTTTGGTCGCGAACAGTTTGCCGGATGCGGGGCGGATCGGTCCGACCTTGGACTGCGAGAGCCGGTGAAAAATGCCCGAATAGAGCAGGTGTTTATTCGTGCCTTGTGCGTCGTCCGCCGCGAAAAGTTCACCGTACAGCGAGCCGTTTCCCATCGATGGAGGCGATAAGACTTCGATGCGTTCGACGGGAAGTTCTTCGCCGAGATCAAAAACGTAGGTTCGGGGAGCGTTGGAAGACAGTGATCCAGGGGTCAGTTTCCATTGCATGAAGTAAGGCGCTCCAAAGGCCACATATTCGGCCTGTAACTTTGTAAGCGTGACGTTGCCGGGATTTTTTTCGATCTTCAGTCCCAAGTAAGGAGCGCTCGGCAAGGGAAGTTTGACGTATCTTTTGTTCGGTTGAAGCTCAGCTTGTAGGGCGAGCGGACTCCAAGACTTCAAGTCGAAACTCTGAGAGACGCTGACCGTGATGTTTTGGGTGAGATCGGACCAGGTAAAGTCGAGGGAAGTGAGGGGGCCTGGAATTTCCTTGATTGGCAGCACATAATCGAAAGAACCTTCCGCTTTCGGGAGGGATTCCATTTTGAAATCGTAAATTCCGTCCATCATAGGATTTCTTTCGTTCGAAAAACCCGGTGACGATACTAAGAAGGCCGCGGTAAAGACAAGAAACGGAATTTTAAACCCAAGATTCATACGCTTTCTCCTTTTCTGCGAAAAGATCTCAGAACCAAGGGCAACAAAGACAGTATAACGATGCCTAAGACGAATACCTCGAAATTCGATTTCACCCAAGGAATGTTTCCCAGGAAATATCCTGCTCCCAAAAGGGAATAAATCCAAAGAAAAGCCCCTGAGATATTGAATCCGGAGAAGCGTGAGTAGCGCATCTTGCCGATTCCGGCGACGAACGGCGCGAACGTACGGATGATGGGGACGAAACGCGCGAGCAGTATCGTTTTTCCCCCGTGACGTTCGTAAAAAGCCTGTGCTGCTTCTAAGTGTTTCTGATTAAGCCAACGGCTCGTCATGCTTCGGAAAACTTTAGGCCCCACACGCCGGCCGATCGCGTAGTTTACGCTGTCTCCCAGGATCGCGGCCGTAAGCAGCGTCACGGATAACGGCCAAAATTTCAGGGCCGCGCTTTGTGTCGCCGTCAGCGCCCCCAGTGCGAACAAAAGCGAATCGCCCGGGAGGAACGGCATGACGACGAGTCCCGTCTCGCAAAAAACGACGAGGAACAGAATGAAGTAAATCCAAACTCCGAAATGAGCGATCCACGTGTTGAGATGAATGTCGAGATGAAGAAGTATATCCAGCAGAGCGTCCATTCGGAATTTTCTATCGTCTTTGGCTTTCGTTTAGCGAGGGTTTTCATTGCAATGCAAAAAAAGAAATGATCTAATTTGAAAACTTTTTTCCCAAAAAAATCCGGAGGCTTTCGCATGACGCAAGCCGCGTCTTCTAAAAAGAACGACCAAAAAAATAGCGAAGTTTCCGACGTCTATAAGATCGAAGTTACCGATCCGGTTAAAAAGAAGGAAAAAAAAGCCCTGCTCTCTCGCCCCGTTGCTGCCGTTGATCTTGAAAAGACGGAAACCATCGCCGATTTGGTCGAATCTTTCAAAGGCATGTCCATCCAAGCCCGTCGGATCGGTCAGTGCGCCGAAGTGCTGGACGGCATGATGACCGATCGCGACCGCCCGACTGTCTATTTGGGCCTCGCGGGACCGTTGGTCGCCGCGGGTTTGCGCAAGACCATCCGCGACATGATCGCATACGGCATGGTGGACGTTATCGTCTCCACCGGCGCGATTATTTACCAAGATTTTTTGCACTCGCGCGGCAGCGGACATTTCCGCGGCACGCCGGAGGCCGACGACGTGAAGTTGCGCGACCTCTACATCGACCGTATTTACGATACCTATCTCGACGAAGAGAAAATTTGGGAGATCGACTGCTGGCTCGGCCGTTTCGCCGATACGTTGGAGCCCGGCTCTTACTCTTCGCGCGCTTTCTTGGAAAAATTGGGTCAGACGATCACCGACGAAAATTCGATTTTAGGAACGGCGGTTAAAAAAGGCATCCCCGTCTTTGCGCCCGCCATCAACGATTCGTCGATCGGCATTGGTTTGACGGAGCATTACCATCGCTGCGTTCGTGACGGTCGCCGTGGCGTCGAGATTAGCTCCATCCGCGACAACTACGAAATCACCCAGACCGTCGTGAAGTCCAAGTGCACGTCCGCGATCTACATCGCTGGCGGCGTGCCGAAAAACTACATCAACGACTCGGTCGTCATGGGCTACATCTTCGGCCAGGACACGGGCGGTCACCGTTACGCCCTGCAAATGACGACGGACGTTCCGCACTGGGGCGGACTCTCGGGAAGCACGCTGGAGGAAGCCACGTCCTGGGGCAAGATCGGCAAGGAAGCGAAGAAAGCCATGGCCTTCGTCGAGCCTTCGGTCGCTCTTCCGCTTTTGGTCGGATACTCGTTGCAAAAGAAACTCGCCAAGAATCGCAAGCCTCTCCAATTTTCGTGGGATCACGATATCCTGACGTCGCTGAAGACGACGGCTTAAGAGAGGCTTATTTCCAGTCGACGGCTTTTTTGCCGTAGACGTAAGCCAGGCCTACGAAGAGAATCCCCAGAAAAACTCCCATCTCAACGAGCACGAACGTTCCGGCGCCTTTGGCGATATATTCGCGGAAAAGAACCGACCAAGGATAGAGGAAGACCACTTCGATATCGAAGAGGATGAAGAGCATCGCGACTAAGTAGAATTTGACGGAGAAACGGTTCCGCGCCGAGCCCACCGGATCGAAGCCGCATTCGTAGGACTGCATTTTTTCCGGCGTGTTTCTTTTGGGGCTGAAGAGATGCGAGAGCGCCATCAAAAGGCCCGCGATGAAGGCGGCGCCTAAGAAGAGCAGCAGTAAGGAAACGTAAGGGTTCATTTCAAAAAGGCGGTCACCACGGCATTATTAGCCCATTGTCCCAGGCCGTTCCAGAAGAGACCCAGATAAACCGTCAGTCCCGCCAAGACGGCCAAGACCCAGCCGTTCGGGAAGAGGGCGACTTGGAACACGCGCTGATCTTCGGGTTCGTCGAAGAACATGACCTTCACGACGCGGACGTAATAATAGAGCGAGACCACGCTGTTCAACACGCCCACCAAGGCCAGCCAGTAGAGCCCGGATTTCATGACCGCGCCGAAAAGGTAAAATTTCCCGATGAAACCCGCGAACGGAGGAATGCCCGTCAGCGAGAGCATGAAAATCGTCATCAAGATCGCGAGGTAAGAGCCTTTTCCACCCCGGCGTCCGAGACCGCGGTAACCTTGCAGGTCTTCGACGCCCAGCTGGTTCGCCACTAAGATCACGACCAAGAATGCGCCGATATTCATGATGGCGTAGACCGAGAGGTAGAAAAGAATCGCTGAGACAGATTCCGAGTTCAGAGCGGCGAATCCCATGAGCATGTAACCCGCGTGCGCGATGGAGGAGTAAGCCAAGAGGCGTTTTAAGTTCTTTTGGTGAAGAGCGACGAAGTTTCCGATGACCATCGTGGCGACCGACAAAATCGCCAAGAGTTGCGGCCAACCCGCGGCCTTGACCGAGACGAACGTGGAACCTTGCATTTCGGTCAAGCCGGTCACGAAGAAACGGATCAAGGCGGCGAAACCGGCGGCCTTAGGCCCTACGGAAAGAAAGGCCGTGAACGGCGTCGGGGCGCCTTCGTAGACATCGGGACACCACATATGAAAGGGCGCGGCCGCGATCTTAAATCCGATACCGCCGAACACGAACAATATAGCCGTAAACAAGGCCTGGCGGGAGACTGCATTGGCCTTCAAGAAGACCGCGATTTCCGGCAGAACCATGGTCCCGGACATTCCGTAGATCAGGGACAAGCCGTACGCCATGAAGCCGGAGGCCACGCCTCCGTAGATCACGTATTTCAACGCCGCTTCCGAGGAGCGGCGCACGCCGTGCAACGATCCGGTCAGGATGTACGAGAGCACCGAAACCATCTCCAAGGCGAGGTACAGCATCAGAAGATGGCGCGCGGAGCTGAGCAACATCAGTCCCAACACCAAAGCCGTGAGTAGCGTATAATAACTCGGCCGGTCGACCTTCTCGACGTCACGGGAGTTCAGCGAAATCAACACGCCCAAGATGCCGGTCACGCCGAAGAGGATCTTGAAAAAGCAGGCCATGCCGTCGAACGACAGCATATTGGCAAAAATTGGGGCAGGTGCCATTTTTGAGACGTGAACCGTCGCCGCCATCATCGCGAGGAAGCCTAAGATGGAAAGGACGGGGTAAATCGCTTTTCGGCGCGTACCAACTGCCAGGTCGGCGATCAGCATCGCGAAAATAGTCCCGATAATGGCCAGCTCGGGCAGGAAATAGATCAGGTTTTGCTTCATAAAATCACAGTCCCGCCACGGGTTTCGCCGCCATGAGTTGGCTCAACGCCGTCATGGAAGCGTTCATGAGGTCGATGGCGAATTTAGGATAAACGCCCACCACCAAGACCAAGATGATGAAAGGCACCAACGTCGCGATCTCGCGAGCGTTGATGTCGGTGATCGCCTTATATTTTTCGTTCAAAGCGCCCAAGAAAACACGCTGGTAAGACCACAGCATGTAAGCCGCGGTCAGTACGACGCCGGAAACAGAGACGATCGTGTAAACGCGAAATTGCGAGAAGCCGCCCATGAAGCAGAGGACTTCACTGACGAACCCGGAAAGTCCGGGTAAGCCTAAGGCCGCGAAGAACGCGAACGTGGTCAGGCTCGCATAGCGGGGCATGACTTGGGCCAAACCGCCGAAACCATTGATCTCGCGATGATGGGCGCGATCATAGACGACACCGACGAGTAGGAAGAGCTGGGCCGTGATAGTGCCGTGGGTGAACATCTGCAGCACCGCGCCGTTCAAACCCTCAGGCGTCATGGAGGCCATGCCGAGCAGACAGAAACCCATGTGGCTGACGGACGAGTAAGCGATCAGTTTCTTCAAATCTTTTTGGGCCATCGCGCAGAGGGCGCCGTAGACGATATTCACCATGCCGATCGCCGCCATCATATTGGCGAAGAGATGCGTCGTATCCGGCAGGATGGGGTAATTAATGCGCAAGATACCGTAGACGCCCATCTTCAGCAGTACGGCCGCGAGGATGACGGAAATTGCGGTCGGAGCTTCGACGTGCGCGTCGGGAAGCCACGTGTGGAACGGTACCGTAGGCACCTTGATCGCGAACGCGATGAAGAGACCCAGCCAGCAAGCGACGCGGAAGTTATGCGCCGACAGAGGACCCATGTGAATGCTTTGGTCGGCGAGCTTCAGCAGGTTGAACGTATGTCCGTCGCTGTAGAAGTAGAACGCCAACATCACCAAGAGCATGAGGACGGAACCGAAAAGCGTGTAGAGGAAAAACTTGATCGCGGCGTACTCACGGCGCGGACCGCCCCAGATGCCGATCAAGAAATACATCGGGAGCAGCATGATTTCCCAGAAGACGTAGAAGAGGAAGAAGTCGAGGGCGGAGAACACGCCGAACATGCCGGTGATGAGCAACATCAGCAGGGAGAAGTAGCCTTTGACCTGCTTGGAAATTCCCCACGAGGCCAAGACCGCGACGGGCGCCACGAGGGCGGTCAAGAGCACCATCGAGACCGAGAGGCCGTCGATGCCCATGAAATATTCGATGTTGAAGGTTTTGATCCAAGGATACGGCCCTTCGACGAATTGCATCGCGGTCTGCGCGCGATCGAAGAGGAAGAAGATCTTTACGGCCGCTACGAGCGGGGGCAGGGTCGTCACGAAAGCGACTTGCTTCATGAGATTTTCCCGGCTCTTCGGAAGCAGGCCGATCACAATCATTCCCACCAAGGGAAAGAAGGTCATGAAAGTTAAGTACGGAAACATAAATGCTCCTAAAATTTGTGAAAAACGGACTTATAAAAACCGATACAAGATCACGAGTACGACGCCGCCCACCATGTAATAGAGGTAAGCTTGAATTCTTCCGTCCTGGAAACGGCGCAGGCCTAAGCCGACCCAACGCATCAGGTTCGCTACGAGATTGACCAAGCCGTCGACGAAGATACGGTCGAACGCGCCCGAGACGTAGCCCGCGACCTTGGTCAAGAACGCCACGCCGTTGACGGCGCCGTCGATGACCTTCGCGTCAAACAAGGCCAAGGCATCGTTTAACTTCAAAAGATTGTTCACGATGACGGTTTGATAAATTTCGTCGACGTAGAGTTTGTTCAAAGACAAGCGGTAGACCAGAGGGAAACGTTCCGCGAACGCTTTCGGGATGTCGTTCCGCTTCGTATACAACATGTAGCCCGTGACCGAGCCCACGATCGCGACGACCAACGAAAACGCCATCAAGCCGTATTCAGTCGCGTGCGAGGCCATCTCATGCGCGTGCTGCGGGAAAACGAAAACGGGTTCCAGCCAATGTTCCAAGAGGTTGCTGTCGTGGAGTCCGACCAAGTGCCCGAGGGCCGCCGGAATTCCCAAGAAGCCGCCGACGGTGGCCAAGATCGCTAGTATGATCAAAGGGATCGTCATGGAAGCCGGAGACTCATGCAGGTGATGCTGCGTGTGTTCGTCCGCGCGGCACTTGCCGAAGAACGTCAAGCTCACCATGCGGAACATGTAAATCGACGTGCCCAAGGCTGCGATGACGCCGACGACCCAGAGGGGTTTGCAGACGTTGAACGCATGCCAGAGGATTTCGTCTTTCGAGAAGAATCCGGCGAAAGGAAAAATACCGGCGATCGCGAGCGTGGAAACGAAGAACGTGAGGAACGTAATCGGCATGGGTTTGCGCAAGCCCCCCATTTTACGGATGTCCTGCTCACCGCCCATGGCATGGATGACGGAGCCTGAGCCCAAGAAAAGACAGGCCTTGAAGAAAGCGTGCGTCACGAGGTGGAAGATGCCGGCCGTGTAAGCGCCCACTCCCATAGCTCCGAACATGAAGCCCAATTGGGACACGGTCGAATACGCCAAGACTTTCTTAATGTCGTTCTGCGTGAACGCGATGAAGGCCGCAAAAATTGCGGTTGCGAAGCCGACGGTCCCGACGACGGCCAAGGTCTGCGGCGCCATCGAGTACAGGAAGCTCAAACGTCCGATCATGTAGACGCCCGCGGTAACCATCGTCGCCGCGTGGATCAATGCGGATACTGGCGTCGGACCGGCCATGGCGTCCGGCAACCAGACGTATAAAGGAATTTGCGCGGATTTTCCGGTCGCTCCGACGAAAAACAGGAGAGTGACGATCACGACGACGGGAATGCCGCCCCACATCTGGCCTTGGAGACCGCCTGCGACTTCTTTTAATTCGGTGAACGTGACCGTCGGCGTACCGGCGGAAGACAGTGTCCAATACAAGAGCAAAAGTCCCACGATGAACGCGAAATCGCCAACGCGGTTGACGACGAAGGCTTTCATGCCGGCCGTGGCTTTTTCGCGGTCGGTAAACCAGAACCCGATTAAGAGATAAGAGCAGAGACCCACGCCTTCCCATCCGATGAACATCATCGGGAAGTTCGCGCCCATGATCAGAAGCAACATCGCGCAACAGAAGAGGTTCAAATACGTGAAATACCGCGCATAGCTTTCGTCATGATGCATGTAACCGGCGGAATAAACATGGATCAGAGATCCGACGCCCGTGACGACCAGGAGCAAGGTCAGGGACAAAGGATCGATCAAGAACGCGAAGTCGGCCTTGAAACCGCCTAAATTGATCCACGGAAACAGCGTGATCGTGATTTCGCGCGACTCGTGCGGCAACGACACGACGTGAAGGAAAGTGCCCAAAGAAATCGTGAACGCGAGGAACAAGACGCCGCACGCGACGGCCGTGGTGAAGGTCTTCGGAACTTTTTTGCCGGCGAACACGAGCGAACCGTTGATGGCCGCTCCCAATAACGGAAGCAACGGAACCAAGTGAACCAAACCCAAACACGTTTTGCCGAAACCCATCGGGAGTTATCCTTTTAATGACGCCGCTTCGTCGGCATGTATCGTTCCGAACTGACGGAACAACGAAACGACAATGGCCAATGCCACCGCGGCTTCCGCGGCGGCCAGTACGATGATGAACAAAGAAAAGATATTGCCCGGGATCGCCTGGCCCTTGAAATGCGCGAAGGCGACGAAATTGACCGAGGCCGCGTTCAAGATCAGTTCCACGCCCATCAGCAAACCGACGGCGTTACGGCGGGTCATGACGTTGTAGAGACCTAAGGAAAACAAAAGCGAAGTAATGACCAAACAAGCGTTCAGAGTGACCATGTTATTTCACCTCTCGCCGTACGATGACCACGGCGCCGATCAAAGCTCCTAAGAGAACGATGGAGATGATTTCGAAGGGCAGAAGATAATCCGTGAGCAGAGCGTGTCCGATGGGCTGGACGACGGATTCGTAAACGGGTGTTTTTTCTCCCCAATCCGCGCCGGTCAGGAGCGAAATCAAGAAGATCGCCACGGTCGCGGTCAAGGGCACCGCGACTTTATAGTTTATGGTTTGATTCGTGAGTTTCACGTCGCCGATCTTGTTCGTCAGTAGCACCGCGAAAATGATCAGGATCAAAATGCCGCCGACGTAGATCAAGACCTGCGTCATCGCGATGAAGTCGCTGGAAAGAAAAATGAAAATCCCCGCGACGCCCGCGAACGTGCCGAGCAACGAAAAAGCGGAATAAAGGACCTTGCGCGAAAACGCGACACCCGCTGCGGATGCGACGGTGAAGACCCCGATCGCCAAGAAAACCAGATCTTTAAGCATCGGCGTCTCCCGCTGCTTCTCCGGCTCCGCCCGCGGCGGATTCTTTTTTAGGGGCTTTATACGGCACGATGACTTGGCCTTCGGGCACGAATTTGAACAGCAAGTCGTTGATGTTTTCGGTCGCGCGTTCGAATTCCTTCGTGAAATGGATTGCACCCGTTGGGCACGGCTCGGTGCAGAGGCCGCAGTACATGCACTTGGCCTCGTCGATGTCGAATTGGGTGAGCACCCGTTCTTTTAAGACTTCGTCTTTTTGCGTTTCGATCTTGATGCAGTCGATGGGGCAGTCGTTCATGCACGCCAAGCAAGCCGTGCAGATTTCCATGTCGACCTTGAGGAAGCCGCGGAAGCGGTCGGGCAGCGTCTCCGAGAGCGGCTGCGCCATGCGGTCGGGATACTGGATCGTGACGGGTTTGCGGAACATGTGGGACAGCGTGATCGACATGCCCTCGAAAACCGACGTTGCTGTATCCAAAATATTTTTAAAATATTCGCTCATGATGTCTCTTATACAATGGGACTGATTTGAATCGGCGCCCGGCTATACCAAAGCTGGTACACAACGCGATAGAAAAAATACGCCAAGATCAACGCGAACACCCCGAACATCGCGAGGCTCACGGCGAGCACACCCTTGGGGAAAACAACCATCCAAACGGCGACGCCGAAGGACGAGAAAAATCCGAAAGGCGTCAGGTATTTCCAAGACAAGCTCATGAGCTGGTCGACGCGCACGCGGGGCAGCGTCCAGCGGATCCAGATGACGATGAAGACGATGACTGCGGCTTTCAGGAAAAACGTCGCGAACTCCAAGACGTGGGGAAGCGCGAAGCTGATCTTCGCGGCCGCGTCGTGGACCGCCGGGGGAATCTGCCAGCCGCCCAGGAACAAAGTCGTCCCGATCGCACCGATCAGGTAAATATTCGCCCATTCTTCGAAGTAGAAGAAAACGAAGCGCATGCCGCTGTATTCGGTCGAGTAACCCGACACGAGCTCGCTCTCGGCTTCCGGAATGTCGAAGGGCGTACGGTTGCCTTCGGCCAAGGCCGAGATAAAAAGCGAGACGAACGCGATCGGCATGAAGGGATTGTTGAAAAGATGCCACTGCCAGGGATAGGCGCCCTGCGCTTTGATGATGTCCTGCATCGAAAGCGATCCCGTCAGGAAAACGACGGATAATACGGCTAAACCGGCCGGGATTTCATAGGATACGATCTGGGCCGCGGAACGCATGCCACCTAAGAGAGAATATTTGTTGTTCGAGGCCCAACCGCTCATCAGGATGCCGACCACGACGATGGAAGTTACGGCCAAAATGTAGAAAATACCGACGTTCAAATCCGCGATGATCAAACCGCTGGAAAACGGGATCGCGACGAAGGCTGCGAACATGCCCGCGAACACGAGGTAAGGCGCCAAGCGAAACAGGATCGAATCCGCCGCCGTCGGGATGATGTCTTCTTTCAGAATGGATTTTACGCCGTCCGCGATCCACTGGAAAAAACCCTGGGGACCGACGCGATTCGGACCGACGCGGTCCATCATACGTGCGGCCACGCGGCGTTCGACCCAGGAGACGATGCCGGCGAACGGGGCCACGAAGAGCATCAGCATCAAGAGCGCGAACACCAACTGCACCGCGAGATAGACAAACTCGTAGGGCACTTGTTGCAGCAGCGTTATTTTCTGGATCAATAAATCCGCTAATTTTTGCATAATCTTATCTGTCTATTTCAGGAGCCACGATATCGAGGCTCGCGATGAACGCGATCAAGTCCGCCACCATCATGCCGCGGCTGATTTTTTCGATGATCCCCATTACGGCGAACGAGCCCGTGCGAAACTTCAAACGATACGGTTTGTCGCTGCCGTCGCTCACGAGGTATACGCCTAGGTCGCCGCGCGTACTTTCCGTGCGGATGTAGACGTCGCCTACGGGAGGACGTATTTTCTTAGGTACTTTGACTTGATGTTCGCCTTCGGGGATACGCGCGAAGCATTGGTGCAGGATCTTGCAGGATTCGCGCATTTCATGGATGCGCACGATGTAACGGTCGAAGCAGTCGCCCAGCTGACCCATTTCGCCCCGGCCGACCGGCACTTCGAATTCCAATTCCGGATACACCGAATACGGCATGTCGCGGCGTAGGTCGTAGGAAATGCCGGAACCCCTCAAATTCGGCCCGACCAAATTATAAGCGATCGCGTCTTGCGGCGTGATGACGCCGACGTTGGCCAGACGTTTTTGAAGGATTTTATTGCCGGTCAATAAACGGTCGAATTCGTCGAGCTGGGGCAGGAGCTGCGTGATGTATTCGATGACTCTCTTATCCCAAGTCTCGGTCAAGTCGAAGGCCACACCGCCGATGCGCGCGTAGTTGTACGTCAGACGCTGGCCGCAGAGTTCTTCGATCAGGTCGTTCGCCTTTTCGCGTTCACGCAACGCATGAATGAACGGCGTGTAGGCGCCCACGTCCATGCCTAAGGATCCGACCGCGAGCAGGTGGGAGACGATGCGGTTCAATTCCATCGCGATGACGCGTAAATACTCCGCGCGCCGCGTGATTTCGATGCCGGCTAACTTCTCGACGGCCATCGCGTAGGCGACGTTGCAATTCATCGCCGCCAAATAATCCACGCGATCAGTCCACGGCATGAAGCCGTTGTAAGTCGCTTTTTCGCCGATTTTTTCGATGGAGCGATGCAGGTAGCCCACGTCCGGCACGGCGGCCGACATGATTTCCCCGTCGGTCTTAACGACAAAACGGATAACGCCATGGGTGCTCGGATGCTGCGGCCCCATGTTCAGTAACATTTCTTCGGTCTGTAGTTCGCTCATAGCCCTCTACTCCAGCATCGACGCCCGTGTGGTCGAGATGCCGTGATAATCCTGTTCTTCTTTATAATCCTTGCGCAGCGGATGACCGATCCAGTCTTCCGGCAACATAATACGGCGCATGTCGCTGTGATGATCAAAGCGAATGCCGAATAAGTCGTAAACCTCGCGCTCCATCCACGTCGCCGCGGGCCAAACGCCCTCAAGAGATTCAACATGAGCAGTATCTTCGCGCGGGAGAGACACTTTTAAGGTCACGGAGTGGTTATGCTTGTAAGAAAAAAGGCTGTAAACGACCTCAAAACGGTCTTTATTAGGGCCTCTTTGATCCACGGCGGTTAAGTTCGAGAGGCAATCAAAAGCAAATTCATCCAACGATTTCAGCTTCTTGCAGACTTCGATGAGACTCTCCGCCGGCACGAAAATCGAAGCATCGCCGGTCTGGAGCTGGGAGACGGGATGTTTCGCCCCTTCGATCACTTCAAAAGCGATTTGAGGATAAGTAGAGGCTAATTTTTTAGAAATTTCTTGAAAATTCATAGAGTTACGGTTTTAGGCTGCCGCCTTTTTCACTAAGAATTTCTCCCGGCGCATCTTCTTCTGGATGGCCAAGAGACCTTCGGTCAGAGCCTCCGGACGCGGAGGACACCCGGGCACATACACGTCGACGGGAATGATCTTGTCGACCCCCTTGACCACCGAATACGCCGGTTGGAAAAGTCCGCCGCAATTGGCACAACTTCCCATCGAAATCACATACTTAGGCTCAGGCATTTGATCGTAAAGGACCTTCGTGCGCAGGGCCATTTTGTAGGTCAAAGTGCCGGCGACAATCATAAGGTCGGACTGACGTGGCGAGGCACGCGGGACGCTGCCGAAACGGTCGAGATCGGCTCTCGGACCTCCGGTTTGCATCATTTCGATCCCGCAGCAGGCGAGGCCGAACAGCATGTACCACAAAGACGACGCACGGCCCCAGTTGAGGAAATCATCCACTTTGGCGGTGACGACGTTATTCGGGAGCTGGTTTTTTAATGAAGGCATAGTTTTATCAATCTCAAAGCATCGTTAAATCTGTGAAGACCGAGGCATGACTTCGGTCCCGATGTTTTTATCTTCCGAGACCCATTTTTTGACCCACTCGAGGTCGCCTTTGACCCAAGCGTAGACGAGACCCATCAAAAGAATCAATACGAAGGCTCCCACTTCGGCCAAGGCCAAGAGGCCGGCTCCGTCCGCGATCCATTTTTTGAAGACGGTCGCGACCGGGAACATGAACGCGATTTCGACGTCGAAAATGATAAAAAGCAGCGCCATGATGTAGAAGCGCATGTTGAAATTCACCCAAGCGTGCTCGGAGGGGATTTCACCGCACTCGTACGTCGACAATTTTTCGGGGAACGGGACTTTCGGCCTTAAAATGCTGCTCAACGTCAGCGACATGAGCACGAAACCGCATGCGACGAGCAGGAAAATCAGGACGTTTGAAAATTGGAATAGCATGAGCGTTCCTTATAAATGTCGGCGCCGTTATTCTTCGGAGACACCCCGGTCTGTCAAGGTAAAAACCCTTTGACGGTCCCGTCGAACCTACGCTACCGAGTCCCGCACATGCAAGACGAGATCAGCGTCGCGCGTTTACGAAAAGACATCGGAAAAAAAGTCGAAGTTTACGCCTTCGGCGTGGTCTACGCCGGCGTCTTGAAAAGCGTGGACGCGCGGCACAGTTTAATCCGGATCGAAGACGAGGTGGACTATGTCGTACTGGAAATCGAGCGCATCGAGAATTTTCACGTGGCGGACTCTCGTTAGCGCCTTGCTGGCGGTCGTCATCCTAAAAACCGGCGACGCGCGCGCGGCCGGTTCGTCCCAAGAAGAAAACCACGCCAAGGCGACGCAGGACCTCGTCGTGACCCTGTCCGGGCTGACGGCGTATTCGGAATTCCAGGAAATCCGCGCCGCTTTGATGAAGACCGAAGGCATGGATAAAGTCGTCATCGACCAGGAAGCGCCGGGATTCGTTATGTTAAAGGCGAGTTATGCCGGCGAGGCGCATGGATTGATCGAAAGCCTCGAGACTTATTTTCCGAAGAAGTACACGATCAAAGAAAAGAACCTGCCGAATCACCAAACCGAGATCAGTATCACGAAGTAAACAGCGGCCGCCTCAACCCACGTAGACGGGCCCCTTGCCTTTTTCGACGACGCCGTCTTCGACCATTTTTTTAAGCTTCCTCTTATAAAGGTCTTTTTTGATGCCCGAGAGCTGATCGAAGATCAGTTTGCCGTCGAGATGGTCGATCTCATGCTGGAACGCGACCGCGAGCAGGTCTTCTCCGATATATTTGACCGGTTTGCCATCCCGATCCAGGCCTTCCAGGACGACTTTCTTCGAGCGCTCCATAGGCACGGTGAGTCTCGGCAGGGATAGGCAGCCTTCTTCCCAGATGATTTTTTCTTCGCGGATTTTGATTACGGGATTGATGATCGCCTTGGGGTCGGGCTTGTGTTTTTCTTTTCCGGCCTCGTCCGCTTCCAAAAGACCCACGTCCACGACCAAGATCCGTGAAGAGATACCGACTTGAGGCGCGGCCAGTCCGACGCCGGGCGCGTCGTACATGGTTTCGTACATGTCATCGATGAGCTTTTGGACGCCGGCGTCCACCTTCGCCACGGGAGCGGCGACTTTTTTTAAGACCGGATCGGGGTATTGGACGATTTTTAAGATCATAATTACATCAAATCGACGGGATCGACGTTTACCAGCATCTTCACGCTTGATGGTAGGTCATTTTCGGCGAAAGCGTCAAGCAGGGCTAAGAGTTTCGGCTGCAGTTTGGCGTAAGCCGCCGTTTTGATCAAAAGGTGCCAACGGTAGCGGTTTCTGACTTTTTCGATCGCGCAGGGCGAGGGACCGAGCAGGGCTTCCGGGGAGACAATGATTTTCGCGAGCTTTTTGGCCAGTCCCGAAATGGCCTGACGCACGAGCGAGGCGTTGATGCCGGAAAAACGCACCTCCACGATGCGGCAATGCGGCGGATAATGCGCTTCGCGTCGCGAGGACTGTTCCTGCTCGTAAAAATCGCGGGCGTTTTGCGACATCGCGGCTGTCAGCGATTTGTGGTCCGGCCGAAAGGTCTGGATCAAGACCTGACCGGGTTTTTGAGCGCGGCCGGCACGGCCTGAGACTTGGGTTAGCGTCTGGAACATGCGTTCGCTCGCGCGGAAGTCCGGCAAGTGCAATCCCACGTCGGCGTCCAGGATGCCTACCAAAGTCAGGTGCGGATAATCGTGTCCCTTGGTGATCATCTGCGTGCCGATCAGGATGTCGATCTCGCCGCGGCGCATTTTTTCGAGCGTCGTCAGCCACTCGCCGCCCGCGGTGCTGTCCCGGTCCAAACGCGCCGTACGCGCCAAGGCGAAAAGCTTGGCGACCTCTTGGGCGACTTTTTCGGTACCGAAGCCGCGCTGGGTCAGCGATCCTTCGCGGCATTGCGGGCACAAGGCCACATGCGGGCGCCGCTGGTCGCAGTAATGGCACAAAAGATAGTAGCCTTTCGGCTCGCGGTGCAGCGTCAGCGAGATGTCGCATTGATCGCACGTAGGAACGTGGCCGCATAAAGCGCATAAAACAAACGGCGCGATGCCGCGGCGATTCAAGAACAACATGACCTGCTCGCGGCGATTCAGCGTCTTCCGCATTTCTTCCAGCAAGAGCGGCGAGAAGATCGCGTGGCCATCTTTTTCACGGCGGCGGTCGATGAGTACGGTCTTGGGGAAACTCACTCCCGGAGGGCGTTCGGTCAGCCGGACGCAGGCGATTTTTTCGCGCGTGACGTTTTCCTGCGTTTCGAGAGACGGCGTCGCCGTGCCCAAGATCACCGGCAGTCCGCTTTCGCGTGCTTTCCAGAGCGCCAAATCGCGCGCGTGATAACAAAAACGTTCTTCTTGTTTGTAAGACGCGTCGTGCTCTTCGTCGATGACGATGAGGCGCAGATCGGGAAACGGCAGGAAAATTCCCGACCGCGTCGCGACCACGAGCGAGAATTTCCCTAAGCGAATGTCCTGCCACGTGCTGAGCCTTTGCGCGGGCGTCAAGCCGCTGTGGTACACGACCGAAGATTTCCCGAGGGAGGCGAAACGCCCGATCTGTTGCGGTGTCAGCCCGATCTCCGGCACGAGCAGTAGAGCCTGGCCTCCGTCGCGCAGTAAGTGTCTCACGGCTTCCAGATAAACTTCCGTCTTACCGCTGCCCGTGACTCCTTGAAGAAGGACCGGTTTGCGCGAGGCGAGGGAAGCGAGCACGTCGGAGACGGCTTTTTTCTGGTGTGGTGTCAGCTCGACCGTGTCGTTACGCGAAAAATCGCCGGAGACCGGCAAGACCTTGCGCGGTTTCGGATTGGTCTTCTTCTGCGAAAAAATTTCGGGCGGCAGGAAATGGCGCAACACCTCCCCGATCGGCGTCAGGTAGTAAGCTGAGGCCCATTCCAGGAGTTTCAAATCTTTAGGCGTGAGGATCGGAGTGTCGTCCAAGATTTTTTCAATGGGTTTGAGCTTGATCCGCGCCGGCGGCGGCACCGCGCGCAGGAGGCAGCCCACGACGCTCTTGCGCCCCAAAGGCACGAGCACGCGTTGGCCGGGGCGCACCTGGCCGCGTAACTCTTCGGGGATTTGATAAGTCAGGGGATGGCGCATCGCCAGAGGAAGAAGGACTTCGAAGGCCAAGGTGTTCATTTAAACCAACGGGACTTTTTTAGACTGCCTGATTTTCTGGTCTCGGGTCATGAGAGGTACTTGATAAGCCAAACTCGTTGCGGCGATCAACTCGTCGGCGGGATCGCTGCGGAAATCGAGTTTTTTGAGGTGGCGGCAGACTTCGAGGTCGATCGGCCAGATTTCGATTTGCGACAGCGTGCGTACGACCGAGGCGTCGTCTAAGTCGATTTCGATTCTTTTCAATTCCTTAAGTTTCGCGATTTCCCATAGTACGATGGCCGAAATGCTCCAGGAATTTTCCGCCAGCAGCTTCCTTTCCTTGGGCGTGAGATCTCCGGTCAGGGCGAAAATCAGTATGTGGGTATCAAGATTCAGCATCCCAGCGGATCCCCGTGGACATTACGTCCCCTTTGATCGTGATCTTGTCCTTTAAAGAGCCTATTAAATCGCCAGAACCGGAACGTATGGGCACGAGTTTGGCGACGGGCTTGCCGTGATTCGTAATCACGATGCCCTTCGGAGTGATGTGCTGGATCAGCGAGAGGCAGTGCGCCTTGAACTCGGCGGACCCGACGACGGTTGTAGAACGCTTGACGGATTTGAGACCCTTCGTGGATTTCATGAGTTCAATGTACGAAAAATGGCCTAATCTTGTCTAGTCATAATTTATGTCCACTTTTTAATCGATTCTTACCCTATTTAAAAAATGATTGGATTTATCGCCGGACCCAAGATAACCGTCGCGCCTTGATTTTTTGCGCTTTCCTTCGGATCCCTAGGGATTTCATTGTCTTTTGAGCCGGGGCGTAGCTCAGCCTGGTAGAGCGCTTGCTTCGGGAGCAAGAGGTCGCAGGTTCAAATCCTGTCGCCCCGACTGAGAAGACAAAGGAGAATCCGTATGACCGTCAAACTCCACGATAAAAAATGCCTCCCCTGCGAAGGCGGCACGGAAAAACTGAAAGCGGCTCAGGTGAAGCTTCTTCTGAAGAAAGTGCCGAAGTGGAAAGTGAAGGCCGGGAAGCTGAGACGGGATTTCAAATTCAAGAACTTCCTCAAGGCCATGGTCTTCGTGAACGGCATGGCCCGGATCGCGGAAAAGGAACAGCATCACCCGGACTTCGAAGTGCATTATAATAAGGTCGGCGTCACCATCTGGACGCATGCGATCCACGGCCTTTCCGAAAACGACTTCATTCTGGCGGCGAAAATCAATGCTCTTTGATCTCATTGAAGAATCTAAGAAATTGATCGGTATCCGTTCTGTTTCCGAGGACGGGACGGAAAAGATCGTCTCCCATCTGAAGCCGTACGCGGAAGCATTGGGTTTCCACATCACCCAACAACCGAATCCCGAAGACCAGCGCGAAATCAACCTGATCGCGCACACGGAGCCGAAAGGCTCGAAAAACCTGTGCCCGCGCGGTTTGGCCTTGGTCACGCACTTGGACACCGTGCCGGGTGGCGACACATCGCTTTGGACGAAGACGAACAACGACCCTTGGAACGCGACCGTTGCCGACGGGAAAATCTACGGTCTGGGCAGCGCGGATACGAAGCTGGATTTCCTGTGCAAGCTGCTGGCGTTGGAACGCGTGGGTTTAAAGAATATCAAAATCCCCGTCGCGTTGATCGGCACTTATGGGGAAGAGCGCTCGATCGCCGGCGCGCGGCAGATCCGCGACGCCGGTCTCATGAATCCAAAATTTGCATTGATTAGTGAGCCTTCGAATTTGAAGGCGGTCACGGCGCATAAAGGGATTTTGTATTTCAAAGCTGTCTTTAATGACGGCCGCGGTGCCACGCAAAACGCCGCAGGCGAATCTCGTTCTTTTCACGGAAAATCCGCGCACGGCTCGATGCCGCATCTGGGGGAGAATGCGATTGCCAAGGCGATCCAGTGGCTTGGGAGTCAGAACGGCGTCGAAGTCGCCGAGATCCAGGGTGGCACGGTGCATAATGTCGTTCCCGAGTTGTGCAAGGTCCGCGTGGAAAAATCGGTTACGGCCCCGCGCGTGGATTTCTTGAAGAAATTTCTAGTACGTTTGGAAGAGGCGCGCGCGTTCTTGAAGACGCGAACGCATCCCGACTTCGATCCGCCTTATACGACGGATAATTTCGGAGTCCTGCGTTCCCAAGGCGACGGGTCTCTCTATCTCGAATTCGATTTCCGCCTGATTCCGGATACGGACGAGGAAAAAATCACGCAGATGTTTCGCGACTTGGAAAAAGAAACGCCCGGTTTGAAGAGCGAACTTTTCCGCAAAAACCCGCCGCTCCATACGCTCCCCACCACCGAATTAGCGCAGCGAGTCAGCGCCGCTCAGCGCGAAAGCGGCCTTGACGTGGGCTCGTTTGTGAAATCTGGAAATACCGAAGGCCCGATCTTCCAGGAAATGGGTGCTGAGGCCGTGATCTTGGGTCCGGGTCACTCGACGGGCAATATCCATGCGCCGAACGAGCACAATGAGATCGCCCAGCTCCACAAGGCCGTGGATTTCTATGAAGTTTTCCTGCGCGGATTTTGTTAAGATAGCGGCATGTCCGCCGGTTTTTTAATTCGCCCCGCTTCGCCTCCAGACAGCGCCGCCCTGTATCGGCTTTCATCGACGCTTGCGGTGCGCGGCTTCCTGACGTTGCCGACCTCACGCGCGGAATGGATCCGGCTTATTGATTTATCCCAAGATTCTTTCGCCGGAAAATCTCCTCAAGGTCATTATGGTTTCGTTCTCGAAGACACCGCTTCCCATCGCTTGATCGGCTCTTCGCTCTTGATCGCGCGTCACGGCACGCCGTCCTTTCCGCATTTGGCCCTCGTCGTCGACGAGACGGAGCAGAGGCTCACTCTTTCCGTCGATGGAAAAGGCATGTCCGAATTGGGAGGCTTGATCTTGGAGCCGGATTTTCGCGGCCATCCTCTGAAACTGGGCAAGGCCTTGTCGCTTGCGCGTTTTGCGTATTTGCGCCGTCATGCCGAGCGCTTCAGTCCCCGTCTCATCGCGGAGTTCCTGCCGCCGTTTTTGCCGGAAGGACGTGCGCCGTTATGGGAGGCTTTGGGACAAAAGCTGACGGGTTTGAGCTACCGCGAAGCCGATGAACGTTCGCGCACGGACAAGTCGTTTTTCACGTCGGTCTTTCCGCATCATCCGATCCCGTTCGCGGATCTCTCGTCCGAAGCGCGCGCGGTGATTGGCCGCGTGGGCCCGGAGACGGAGCCCGCTGTGAGCATTGTGACGTCGCTGGGTTTGAAATATTTGCATGAAGTCGATCCTTTCGATGGAGGGCCTCATTACGGGGCTGAGGTGCAGGATATTCGTTTTGAAGTCGCGGAAAAATTTTTCGAACAAACACCGGAGGTCGCATGCCCGCTCCTACGATCTTAATGGGCGACCCCGCGGAATTCCGCATCGCCGGAGGCGCGAATCCGTTCACGCGCACGTGGTGGGGGAGTCGGAAAAGCGTTGATCGCGGACGTGCGATCGCTCAGTGGGGAAATCTCAAAAACGTATTGGAACGTTACGGCGTGCGCGGGCACGTGATCCCCTCCCATCCCGAACATCCCGGGCTCGTTTATCCGGCGAACGCCGGCGTGCGTTTGGGGGATGTGTTCGTGCTTTCGAATCTCCTGCCCACGCGCGCGGGGGAGCAGCCCATCTATGAAGAGACGGTGAAACAAATCGGACTCACGACCCGCAAGATTCGTTCGCGTTTCGAGGGTGAGGCGGATTTTTTTCCGGTCGGGAATCGCTACGTCTTCACTTACGGCGCCGTGAAGACGCAGAAATTCCAGCCGAAGTTCGCGATCCCGCCTTGGGTGCGCGTCTACGGTTTTCGTTCCGAGCGGCATGCCATGGAAGAGCTGCGTTCTTTCCTGCCGAAGGGCACGGAGATTGTAGATTTCGAATTAATCGAAGAGTCGCATTATCATGGCGATACCGTGTTTTGTTCCTTCGGGCCTAACCGGGAATTCCTACTCGCTTATCTCGAGGGCATTACGGCGGCCGATCGCGAAAAGTGCCGGTATATCTTCAAAGAAAAGGTGATCCCGCTTTCTTCCCGCGATGCGTTTCATTTTGCGGCGAATTCTTTCCAAGTTTCGACCGAATCGGGTCTCGTGCTTTTCATGCCGGAAGGGGTCAGTCAAACCTTGCTAGATCAAATCGCCGAACGCGGCGTCCAGCCCGTGACTGTCGATGTCAGTGAGTTTCTGAAAAAGGGCGGGGGCTCGGTGAAGTGTATGATAGGAGATTTAGGTTATTTGTAATTATTGTGGAGTCACCGAATGCAGCAAAAGCCCTTCGGGCAGCTGGGGATTCAAGCGCGTCAGGATGTTGTCCGGTTCCAGCGAGGCCTCTAATTCCAATTTGAACCCCTGATCGAACATCTCCTTGCCGACCGGCATGCCGGGGCCGAAGGAAATCTTGGGTTGGGGATGAAAGCCTTGGGAATAAGCGACGGGCAATTGCGCTCGCGAGACGGCGCGGCGCAGGGCCTCGACGAATTCTAGATGGCTTAAGAAAGCGGCGGGGCCGGTTTTCGAGAAGGTGCACTGGTAATTGAAGAGAGGGATTTTGTTTTTTTGTATTCCTAGTCGGATGTCTTCCTCTGACCGAGGGGCTTGAGGCGGCAGATCCGATACGTGCGGCTGGCGCTTTTCGACCGTTGTCCGGAAGTTGGCGATGATGTCTTCCATAGGTTCAAACTGATAAAGCCTCAAGTCCGTCGTGGTCTTTTTCTTCACGGCCTTGCCGGCATCGTTCAAGATCGGCATCTCGTAGGAGCGGTTACGGATCTCCTGATAATCGCAAACGCCGCAGGTCGTGCAGGCTCCGGTGGAACAATCGTCGATGAATTCGTTTTTGAGCGACGCCTGCCATTCGTCCCAGAGCCACTGTTTGTCCATTTCGACGAACAAGTGATCCCAGGGGAGGATTTCTTCTCTGGGTCTTTCGCGTTCGACGTAGAACGTGGGATCGATCCCCAGTTCTGTCCACGTCTCTTTCCAAACATCGTAACGAATGCCTTCTTCCCATTCATCGAAACGGCAGCCTTTTTCCCAGGCGCGCACGATCAAGGTGGAAAGTCTGCGATCGCCTCGCGAGAAGATGCCTTCGAGATAACTCGTTTCAGGTTTGTGGGGTTTAAGGTTCAAGCGACGGGAGCGAAGCTTCGAACGCAAGAGGCTTAACTTGCGATGGCATTCTTCCAAAGTGATCTGCCCGGCCCACTGGTAGGGCGTGAACGGTTTCGGCACGAACGGAGAAACGCCTAAATTAATTTCGGCGCGGCGCGTGTGCTTGAGACCGATTTGCAGCGTTTTATTCCCGAGATCCGCGATCGCCGTCACGTCTTCGTCGGTCTCCGTCGGCAGCCCGACCATGAAATAAAATTTCATGAGGCTCCAGCCGTGCGAAAAGACGCCGTCGACGGTTTGCAGTAGGTTCGCTTCGGTGTTGCCTTTGTTGATGACGTTCCGCATGCGTTCGGTCGCGGCTTCGGGGGCGATCGTGAAGCCGGTTTTCCGGACGCGTTTGACTTCTTGCATGATGGCGGGCGTGAGTTGCTCTACGCGCGTGGCGGGCAGCGAGATTCCGACGTTTTTTGAGCCGTGTTCGTCGATCAAGTCCTTGATCAGCGGCGCTACGCAGTCGTAATCGCCGATCGAGAGCGAAACCAAGCTCACTTCTTCGAGGCCGGTGGAGGCGATTTGATTCCGCACGATGGATTTCACGGTTTCGGGAGAGCGTTGACGTTCCGGGCGGTAAATGTAACCCGCCTGGCAGAAGCGGCAGCCGCGCGTGCACCCGCGTTGGACTTCGACGCCGATGCGATCGTGCACGACCTTCGTATGTGGGACGATCGGGGCTTTGGGAGAGTAGGCGGTATTTAAGTCCGAAACGGAGGCTTTTTTCACTCCCGTGTAATCGTCGAGAAGCGGTTGGATTTTTTGAATTGTTCCGTCCTCGTGATAGGTCACGTCGAAGAGCGAAGGGACGTAGACGCCGCGGATGCGAGAGAGGCGTTTTAAAAGTTCGTCTTTCGTCTGCGAAGCGGCTTTCCAGGCCCTGACGACCTCGCAGATTTCCAGCGTCGCCTCTTCACCGTCCCCGACCAGGATCGCGTCGAAAAATTCCGCGACCGGCTCGGGATTAAACGCTCCTGTGCCGCCGCCCAAGATCAACGGGCAACTCTCATCGCGGTCTTTGGCGTAAAACGGGATTTTTGCGAGATCGAGCAGTGTGAGAATATTCGTATAGGTCAATTCATAGGGGATGGAGATACCGAAAATATCGAAGTCACGCACCGCGAATTTGGATTCGAGCGTAAATAGGGGGATCTCGTGCTCCCGCATCTTCGCTTCCATGTCGATCCAGGGCGAGTAGACGCGTTCGCAGGTGATGTCGTCCCGGTCGTTCAGGAGGTGGTAGAGCACCGAGAGCCCGATGTTGCTCATGCCGATTTCGTAGGCGTCCGGATACGACAGGGCGAATTTCAAAGCGCCGGGCGTATGGGGTTTCAGGATAGAATTCTTCTCGTTGCCCAGGTAGCGCGACGGTCGACGCACTTCGGCTAGAATCTTGAAAATTTTCTCGGAGATCGTGAGGGAAGCGTTTTCGGGCATAATCTTCTTGTTCCGGGCGGCAGGGCTAATATAGGAACGCTTCCGCGTCTACAGGAGTCCTTATGGCCGAACATGAAATCGCGAAAATTTTGCTGAAAATCGGTGCGGTGAATATCCGGCCGATCCGATCCTTCATCTGGAGCTCCGGCATCAAGTCGCCGATTTACTGCGACAACCGGCTGATCCTCTCGCATCCGGAGAGCCGCGACCAGATCGTCGAAGCGTTCCTGAAAAAAATCAAAAAAGAAAAGATTGAGTGCGACGTCGTGGCCGGCATCGCGACCGCGGGCATCCCTCACGCGACGATCATAGCCGACCGGTTGAAGAAGCCCATGATCTATGTGCGCTCGGCGCCGAAGGGCCACGGCAAGGGCAATCAGATCGAGGGCAAATTTTCGAAGGGCGATAAGGTCTTGGTCGTGGAAGATCTTATCAGCACGGGTCAGAGCAGCTTGAGCGCGGTACAAGCCCTGAAGAAAGCCGGCGCCAAGGTTACGGACTGCCTCGCGATCTTCACCTACGGATTCCCGTTCGCGAAAAACGCGTTTCAGCGCGAGCGCTGCAACATCCATACGTTGACCAATCTCGAAGCCCTGATCGAAGTGGCCGTGCTCAAAGGCATTTTGATGCCTGCCGACCGTAAAATGATCCTCGAGTTCGCGAAAAATCCCAGAAACTAAGGTAGCAGCAGCCGGACACGCGAATCATGCGTGCTTTGCACGTATTCGAAGGCCGTCGTGCGTTCGGAGTTCAGCGTGTCGACCAAGAGGGGCGAGCCTTTCCGGTGGCGGAAGATCTGGATTTTCGCGTTCGCGGTCTTCGTATTGTGGCAAAAGCGGCTGGTGCCCGACGGGTCTTCATAGCGCACCCCGACCATCTGAGCGTATTCGGATTGGATGTCACCCACGAAAATATAATCGCCCGCCCGGCCTTCGAAATGCCAGCCGTCGAGACGCGACACGCTCCGATTGCGGTACCAAGAGACGGGGCCGTTCATACGGTACAATTGCCCACGCCAATGCACGAAGAGGATCGTAAAAGGTCCGGAGGCCAAGGCCTCGAAGAAAAAATCCTCGTCCTCGAGGAACGCGTTGCCGTTGGCCCATGACCAGCCGGCCGCCATTTGTTTTCCCCACAAATGCCCCTGGTGGCCCGGGACTTTACGAAAGTTAAAAGTGCGATCGTCGACTATCATCGTGCCCGAAATCCTCGCCGTCACGTAGGGAAGCATGAATTTGGTCTTCGGGAAGCCGATTTTGTACAGCAGGGCCGGATAAGGTTGGATCGCGAGCGATGGCGGCTCGAACGTGATGTCCCAACGCCATGTATGCGCGACGTTCTGAAGTTCGCCCCGGGCTCCGGTCGTCGACAGCGTGGAAGGTCCGGAAGCGAAACGAAACTCCTCCCGCCCGATTTTCGTGGCATCGACGGGAAACGTATTTTTCAGAGCGATATTTTTCGAAGGGTCTTTAGAATCGAAAAAAATCCCCCACGTTGAGACTTCCGGGGGGCGGTGCACCGGCGCGAGCAGCGTATAGCGCAGCCACGCGGCGACGTTATGCGCCGGATCGTTCCATTTCAGGTAATAGACTTCGTAGAAGGGTTTTTGGTGATGCCAACGCGTGAGATTATCGCGCGCGCTCATTCGCTACTTTTGTTCCGTATAATCGTAAACGCCGCGGCCCGTCTTGCGGCCCAGCCAACCGGCTTCGACGTATTTGCGCAGCAAAGGGCAGGGACGATACTTGTCGTCGCCCAAATCATGCTGAAGCACTTCCATCGCGGCGAGCGTGACGTCGAGTCCCACGAAATCACCCAACGTCAAAGGTCCCATCGGATGATTCGCTCCGAGTTTCATGCACTCGTCGATCGTCTTTGCGTCCGCGATGCCTTCCTGCAGGACGAAGAACGCTTCGTTGATCAAAGGCAGGAGCAAGCGGTTCACCGCAAATCCGGCGGAATCCTTGATGCCGGCGGGGACTTTGCCCAGGGTCTTCGCGACTTCGAAGACGGCCTGGTAGCTCGCGTCGGAGGTCTGGATGCCGCGGATGATTTCGACCAAGGACATGAGAGGCACGGGATTAAAGAAATGCATGCCGACGAACTGCGACGGACGGCCGCTGGCGGCCGCGAGTAATGTGATCGAGATCGACGACGTGTTTGTGGCGAAGATGGCCTCTTTTTTGACGATGCCGTTTAACTGAGCGAAGAGGTCTTTTTTGACCTGGGGATTTTCGGTGATGGCTTCGATGATCAGATCGCAGTCCTTCAATTCTTCGAGGGAAGCGCAGACGGTGATTTTTTCCTTGGCCTTTTCGGCTTGCTCGGTCGGGATTTTCCCCTTTTCGATCAGGCGGACCCAATTCTTCTCGATCATCGAGATGCCTTTTTTGGTCTTGTCCTCGCTCACGTCTTTCACGAAAACTTCGAACCCGTTGCAAGACGCGATTTGCGCGATGCCGTGTCCCATAGTACCCGTGCCGACGACGCCGATTTTTTTGATGGCCATGAAATCTCCTTACAAAGAATGAGCGCGCTTTTTAGCGGTCGGCTTAAAAGTAAGTCAACGGAAAAGCCGGGATCGCGTGCCGGCAAACAAAGGGCACGCCTCTTCCCCTAAACGCCGTTTTTATTTTGAATTGCCCGAAGCTCCCGCGTAAAGGGTCAATACATGCAAACGACGATCATGGTCGTCGAAGACGACGAGAAAATATCTTTCCTGCTGAATTTTTTACTCACGCGGCAGGGTTTTCACGTCCTGAAATCGACTGATGGAGACCGGGCTTCCGAATGGATCGCCGCGAACGGACCTCCCGACTTGGTCCTCCTGGACATCATGTTGCCGCATAAGGACGGCTATGCGGTCCTCTCCGAAATCCGTGCCAAACCCTCCTGGAAAGACGTGCCCGTGATGATGTTGACGGCGAAGGCGCAGGGAACCGATATCACGCGGGCGCTGGACCAAGGGGCCAATGATTACCTGATCAAACCGTTCCAGACCGATGAGCTTGTGGCCCGCATCAAGAGGTTCCTCAAGAAATGAGGCCTTTCCTTTTCTTCGGCGACTCTGCGGTCGCCGTTCTCGCCGCGTGGATCGGGCTTTCCGTCTTCATTTTCGCCGCAGCGACCTTCCTGCTTGTTTTGATCTTGCGCATTTTTTTGAAGTTACGGACCCGCCGCGAGGAAGAACTTCGCAAGACCTGGGAGCCGATTTTGGCTGCCAGCGCCTTTGGCGTGCCAATCGACAAACCTATCTTACGCGAAAGAGATCGGGATTTTTTTCTGCATCTCTGGAATCACTACCAACAGTCACTGCGCGGCGACTCCAAAGAAGAATTGAACCGCCTGGCACGCAGCTTGGGGCTCGAGGAAAAAGCGCTGCGCGACATAGAATCGTTCCGTCTCGGACGCCGTTTGATGGCTCTTATGACCATAGGCCATCTCAAAGCCGAAGGCGTATGGGAGAAATTGGTTTCTTTAACCGCTTCCCGCAACGTGCCCATCTCCCTGATGGCATCGCGCTGTCTCTTCCAGATCAACGCGTCTCAAGCGATGCCCTCGTTCTTTCGTTCTTTATTGCAAAGACGGGATTGGCCGCCAGCGTTGGTCGGGGCCTTGCTTAAAGAAAACAGTGCAGACGTCATTTCAGAACCGCTCGTCCGAGCCGCGCAGGAAGCGCCTGAAGACTTAAAGCCACGTTTGATCGGATATTTGAAGATCGCTTATCCCGAAAAAACCATCGGAGTGATCCATCAAATCCTCCGAACATCTTCCGATTCCGAGACCATCGCGGCCGCCTTACGCATCGTCAGCGATCCCACCGAAATCGACGTGGTCCAAGGGTATCTGAAGCATGCGGCTTGGGTCGTGCGCATGCAGGCGGCGAAGGCCGTCGGACGTCTTGGATCGCGCGAAGACGAAGCCAAATTGATCCCGCTTTTAGGGGATCAAGAATGGTGGGTGCGTTACCGCTCGGCGTTTGCCCTCGCGGGATTACCCACGATGACGGTTACGAGGATGCGGGAAATTCAATCCGCGCATAAGGATCGCTATGCGCGGGACATGATGGAGCAGGTGATCGCCGAAAGGTTCGCGCCATGAACTTTCATGCGATTGCGTCCGCTGTGACCTGGTTTTACCTAAGCTATTTCATCGCGATCAATTTTTTTTACCTTTTCCTAAACATCGTTTCCTTCTTCGCGATCCGCCGTTACGTCCAATGGCGGGCCCTGCACACATTGCCCCGAGTTTACGGCGGATTCGAGATTCCGATCACGATTCTGGTGCCGGCTTATAATGAAAGCGCTACCATCGCAGACTCGGTCAGATCGCTCCTTCAGCTCGATTACCCCGAATACGAAATCGTCGTGGTGAACGACGGCTCGAAGGACGACACGCTCGAGGTCTTGAAAAAAGAATTTTCACTAAAACCCTTTCCCGAGGCCACGCAGGCGCGGTTGAAGACGCAGCCGGTGCGGGGGACTTACATTTCGACGCGCTACCCGAACCTCAAGGTCATCGACAAAGAAAATGGCGGTAAGGCGGACTCGCTGAATGCCGGCATCAACAGCGCGCGGCACCCGCTCTTCTGCTGCATCGATTCGGATTCGCTCCTGCAGCGCGAAAGTTTGAAGCAAGTCGTGCAGCCTTTCTTGGATGACCCGACGACGATCGCGGCCGGCGGCACGGTGCGCATCGCGAACGGTTGTCGCGTGGATAAAGGCTTCATGCTCGGCGCGGGACTTCCGCGCAATTATCTGGGGCTGATGCAGATCGTGGAATACCTGCGAGCTTTTCTTTTCGGCCGCATGGGTTGGTCGCCCTTGAATTGCATTTTGATCATCTCCGGCGCGTTCGGGCTTTTCAAAAAAGAAATCGTCTTGGAGGCCGGAGGCTATCTCACGAACACGGTCGGCGAGGACATGGAGCTCGTCGTGCGTTTGCACCGCCACATGCGCCTTCGCGGGAAGCCGTACCGGATCTCGTTCGTGCCCGATCCGATTTGTTGGACCGAGGCGCCTCAAAGTTTCCGCGTCCTGAAAAACCAAAGGATCCGCTGGCAGCGTGGCTTGTGCGAGGCGCTGTGGTTGAACCGGAGCCTTTTATTCAATGCCCGCGGCGGCGCCGTGTCCTGGGTGGCCTATCCGTTCATGCTGTTCTTCGAGGCGCTCGAACCGCTGATTCAGGTCAGCGGTTACGTCCTGACCCTGACTTTTTTTTCCATGGGTGCGATCTCTTCCGAGGTCTTGATTTCCTTCCTCGTGGTCATGGTGGGTTTGGGCGTGCTGCTCTCCGTGAACGCATTAATGCTCGAGGAGATTTCCTTCCACATCTATCCGGGGTTCCGGCAGTCGTTCGTGCTTTTTCTTTTTTCGCTCATCGAAAATTTGGGGTATCGGCAACTCAATAGCTTTTGGAGGCTCATCGGGTTTTTTCAATGGGTCTTCCGTTCCAAGGCCAAGTGGGGACATATGGCGAGACAAGGCATCGGCAATCCTCAAGTTTTGAAATCTTGCATCCTCACGTTCCTGTCGGTTGTGCTGATCGCCGGTTCCGCAGCCGCTTCTCCCCATAGGGACCGTCTGATGGCCAAGGCGGCCCAAGCCGATATGCGGAGGGATTTTATCGCCTCCCGTGGGATTTATTTTAAAATCCTTAAAAAAAATCCGGCCGACCTCGAAGCGAAAACGCGTCTAGCGTTCGCGACGGCTTGGATCGGGGATTACGTAAAAGCCCGTGCTTTATTCGAAGAAGTCTTGTCGGCTTCTCCGGGAAATCGCGACGCGCTTTTGGGGCGTGCGAGTGTTTTCTACTGGCAGGGAGACCGGGTAGCGGCCCGGAATGACGTCGACGAACTGCTCCAAAAGAATCCGAACGATGCCGAAGCGGCTGCGCTGCGGGAAAAAATCCTCAAGAGCGAGGGAGCCGGGTCTAAAGACGCCTGGAAAGTACGGGCCGGCTATGAATTCCAGCACATCACCTTCGCCCCCGACGCGCATGGTTTTTCGGCGAGCGCTCAGTATGACCGAAAAAAAGAATGGTCGCTGCAGGGCGCTTACCGGCATTTGAGAAAATTCGGGGACGAAGCGCATCAAGGGAGCTTGGGAGCCGGATTCTGGGCGGCTCCGAATACGCACTTTCTGCTCGAAAGTACGTTCGCGCCCGGGCAAGCGATCCTGCCGAATCAATCCTACAGCGCCGAAATCGACCAAATTTTTTGGAAAGTCCTGGTGCCGTTCGCGCGCTACCGTTTCGCCGACTATCGTAGCGTGGACGTGCATGACTTTCAGGTCGGCTTAACTTGGTATTTCCTGCCGCATTGGGCCGTGCAAGGCCGCTATGCGCCGAGCATCGACGATTTTGGGACGCGTTCGGAGACCAATCACTCGATGGCCTTTCAAGCGATATGGGATCCGCTGGATCATTTGGGAGTCTTCGCGGGATACGCGAGAAGCGAAGAAAGCTTCGATTCCGGAAATCCCGTCACGCCGATCGGATCTTTCAGCGCGCAGCACGGCTTCGGCGGCGTGAGATGGAGATTTTATAAAGGATTCGGCGTCGACGTCTCGGTCGACTACGAAAAGCGCTCCACCGGCGCGTCGTTGACCTACGTCGACGCGGGTCTGACCTATGAGTGGTGACCGGAAAGCGACGGGCTGTTACCTGCCCTGAGCTTTGATCGTTTCTTCGAGGTTTTTGAGTCCGCGTTTCTTTGCATTCACCAAGATCGACATGTTGCCGGCCGGGTGCTTGTTTTCGCGCATGAGCTGATGGCACGCGCCCGTCTCGTTGAATTCGAAGACTTGAGAAAGGCACGGGTCGATTTTACCCGCGAGGACGAGATCGTTGAAGCCCTTCGCCTGGTCGTCGTTCGCGAAGTGGGAGCCTTGGAAACGTTTCTGGCGCATCCAATGATAACGCAGGTCGATCGTGGCGTTGTAACCCGTCGTGCCGGCGCAGATCACGACCATTCCTCCCGTATCACAAACAAAGATCGACGTCGGGACGGTATCTTCACCCGGATGCTCGAAGACGATCTTAGGCGACTTCTTTTCTCCTAATACATCCCAGAAAGCCTTGCCGAACGCCCGCGCGCCTTGAAGCCACGTATTATATTTCTCCGTGTCCTTCCAATGCGGCAACATGCCCCAGTGCGTGAAGTTCTTGCGGTTGATCGCCCCTTTTGCGCCCAATTTTTTGCAATAGTCGATCTTGTCGTCACCGCCGACGACCGCGACGGGGATGCCGCCGGCCGCTTTGACGATCTGGATCGCCATCGAGCCCAGACCGCCCGTGCCGCCCCAGATGAGGACGGAGTCGCCTTCTTTGATCTTATGTTCGGACCAGCCGTGGATCATGCGGTAAGCCGTCGCGCCGACGAGCATGTAAGCCGCGGCTTCTTCCCACGACAGGTGCTTCGGTTTCGGCAGACATTGGTGATCTTGGACCTTGGTGAACTGAGCGAAGCTGCCCCAGTTGTTTTCATAACCCCAAATGCGGAAAGAAGGCGCGTACATGGGGTCGCCCGATTTGGTGGCCGGGTCATTTTGTTTCCACTGGCCGCAATGCACGACGACTTCGTCGCCGACTTTCAAGCTTGTGACCGCCGAGCCGATTTTCCAAACGATGCCGGAGGCGTCCGAGCCGCCGATGTGGAAGCCGGTTTCGTCTTTCCAGTACGCGTCTTTGGCGCGCGGTTTGATGACGTTGACCGGGATACCGAGGGCGGCCCAGACGTTATTGTAATTCACGCCGGCGGCCATGACGTAGACCAAGACTTCGTCGGGTTCGAGCGCCGGAATTTCGATTTGTTCCTGTTGAAAAGCCTTCGTCGGCTCGCCGAAATTAGCCTCGCGGATGACTTGAGCATACATTTTCTTGGGCATTTCGCCCAAGGGGGGGATTTCGCCGAGTTCGTAGATTTCTTTAGACATGATTTCCTCCGGATGATCTTTAAATTAGCTCCAAAAAGAGAGCGTCCTCCTTAGTGCAGGGGAATTTGGGTCGTCAACCCTCTAAAATAGTCGGAGGTTTTACCGGCGTGACAGTAATCGTCGGAGTCTGTGTATGAGATCTTCGTCCAAAAGACCGGAGGGATGCTGTTCTTGTTCAGCCCGTTGGAGTAAAAAACGTGTCTTTCTCAAGGTTTCTTCGTTGAGAGCCGGGTTTTCCAGGAGATGGTTTGCCAAGTCATAGGCCGCAGAGGCTCTGATGCTGTGCGAACGCGCATTCAGTAAACGTTCGTGGATGTCGGCCGCATCCTCGGACGGGACTAAAGCTTTGAAAACGTCGTGGGGGATCCATGTGGCGGTTTCGTCGGAGAGCAGTTCCCGCAGGAAGGCTTCTCGGCGCGCTTCGTTGTCCCATCCTAGCGCTTCCCGAGCGAGATCGCGATCCTTCGCATTGGTGCTATTCGAGGTGATATCCTCCAGGAGATCACGAAATTTGGTCCGTCTTTCGGGGTCTTTGCTCGTTGTGAGGTAAAGTAATTCGAATGTCGCCCAATGCTTCAAGTCTCTAGATGCGTAGGCTCTTCGTAGTGTTTCATCCCGTTCTGGAACCGGTAACAAGCGCATCAGGTGATCGAACGCGGATTTTTGGACGTCCGCATCCCGAGAGTCGATCTCCCGGCGCAGTAAGGCAATCGTCTCCCGGAGCCGTTTGCCGTTTTCTGGCGCTTGCGCGGCCACATCGCCGATGAACCGGAGGGCTCCGGCAGCATTGACCGCCACAGGCCACCACGAGCGGATATGGTCGGCCACTTTAATGCGTATCGGCAAGGAAGCCGTGAAAAGCAGATCGAGCATGTCCTGAGACGTATCCCCTTGTATCACGTAATCCGCGAGTAAGAACGCGCTCTCCGGAGGAGGCGCTCCGACCGAGGAATGAATTTGCAGCCAGAGTCCGAACCCATTTTTTTTGAGCAAATCAGGGATATGCGGCCACGCTGCCGGTCCCATGGCGCAGAGGAGTTTGCCTATATCGTATTGATCCCGAGTGTGCGCGACGACCTCGATCAAGGCCTTCGGCACCGCGGATCCCATGCCGAGCAAGATGCGTTGGGCCGATTTGGCGCGCCGCTCCTCGCTGGAGAACAATTCTTTCGTAAGCACATCGACGGCGTCCGGCTTCTCAGCAATGAGATCGCCTCCGATGGTGGCCAGCAGATCCAAAACCCTCCAGCCCGCCCACGTTGTGGAGGCGCCGCCCTTGGATTGGCGCGTTTCTTGATCTTCGATGGGAAGAAAGGTCAGGGTGGACCAAAGGGCATCGACGGCGTTCGCCGCTAGCCGCCCGAAACCCATGAGATGATTCGCCGCATTTCCGATGCGGGAAACCTCTCCGCTGCGAAGTTCGCTTTCTAGGACCGGAATCGCAGCGACTCCGAACGCGCCCACGGCGTCGTCGCAGTCGAAATGGCTCAGTTTCCCGTCATTCACCAACTTCATGATGTCTTCGAGGATTTCGGGATGATGGGGGGCTTGGGCGATGACCGCCTTTAGCCCGTGAACGGGATCCTTTTCCAGCCCTTGACGTAAATGATCTAGGAGGCCGGGTGCGGCGCGGGACTGGAGCTGAGCCAAAAGAACGGCGGCCTCCGCGAGCGGTGCCATGTCATGAACTAAGGATACTCCCACCAGCAAGCAGGAGAACGTCGACGGGGAGTGGAGAAATCCCGCCATGCCTTGGGCGAGATTCGCGGCGGCTTTGGGGTCTATGATGGGAATCAGTGAACCTAGTGTCACGGGAGCGGCTTGAGCTTTTTGAATTCGGGATAAAAGAGGCTCAGTCGTTTTTTCATGGGTGTAGTCCCGATCCGTTTTAGCGTAGAGCCGGGCTGTCGCCACGTGCTGAGGAACGAGCTCCAACGGCGTTTCCATGAGAGCCGCAAGACGCCTCTCGCCTTGCGCCCGGTCGATCGGACTGGAAGAAAAAGAAAAGATAGGACCCGGTGATCGCGTGGCATCCACCATAAAACCTCTTTCGAAGGCCTTTCTTAAAAGGCTCCGTATGCTTTAGATCGCCTCAAAAATATCTGTTTGTGGAACGAGGCTTGGAGGACGAAGCGAGACGACGCAAAGAAGGCAGTGTAAAAAAATGAAAACGACGAAACCCTCATGAATAGAGGGTTTCTAAACTGTCTTAATTTACTTTTCGGTTTTCTGTTGAATGCTCAACTTAGAAAATTGG
>JBPOJN010000061.1:0-1795 GCA_052033505.1 Myxococcota bacterium
GTTTTATCGCGCGTAGGTTGATTTCTTTGTAACCACGCAGGGCGCCCATCATGCTTTTTTTGTCGCGAGCGAACGGCGGTGGATCGAGTACGATCGTGTCGAATCTTTCTTTATCGTTTTGGGCTTGGGTCAGGAAATCGAAGCCGTTGGCTTCGACGGGAAGGACGTTCGTGATCGCGTTTTTCTCGGCGTTGCGCTTCAACGCCTTCAAAGCGGGCGCCGAAATGTCGACGGCCGTGACCTCATCGCAGGAATGCGCGATCGCCAGCGCGAAACCGCCTTGATACGTGAAGAGGTCCAGCGCCCGGCCGAAGGCATATTTCGCGGCTTGGGCATGGTTGTCCAGCTGGTCCAAGAAAAGCCCTGTTTTTTGGCCGTCCAAAGGATCGACCGCCATCTGTAGGCCCGCTGGGGTTTGAATCCACAAAGGCTCCGGCACGCTTCCGGCTACGACGCTTTTTTGTTTCACGAGCCCTTCGAGATCGCGGATGGGGGCGTCGTTCCTCTCGACGATGGCTTGAGGGGCGATAAACTCCTGAATCAGTTCTACGATCCGTTCTTTTTGTTTCTCCATGCCGGTGGACAAGGTCTGAAAGACGACGACGTCTTCGTATTGGTCTATGATCAAAGAGGGGAGTAAATCGGACTCACCGTTCACCAGTCGGAATGCATTGCGGTCTTTTTTAAGAAAATGCCTACGTTCGATCGCGCTTTTAAGTCTTTTTTTCCAAAAATCCCGATCGATTTCGTCGGACGAGCGGGTCAATGCCCGCAAGGAAATCTGAGATTTGGGACTCCAGAGAGATTGGTTTAAAAATTGGCCGCTTTCGGTGACGACCGACACGATGTCTCCGGCTTCGCAATCATTGGAAGCTCGGACGACGTCGGACTTAAAGATCCAAGGGTGTCCCTGTTTCATCCAACGAAAACCTTTGGCGGAAATTACGACCTGTTTAGGGTGAGAAGGCATGGGGCTTCGCAACAGGGAAAATTGAAAAAGTCAAATACTTTCGTTGACTTAGGCGGTTTTTGTGATAACCTTCTTAAAAAGTTAGGAAGATGGGAACGCATTCATGCCCTCAAAGAGGAAACTTGTACTAGGGTCACGCGGAAGCCAATTGGCCCTCTGGCAGGCGAATTTCGTCAAGAAAAGCCTCGAAGACTACCATAAGAATCTGCAGGTCACGATTAAGGTTATTAAAACCACCGGCGATAAAATTGCTTCGAAGCCTCTTTGGGAAATTGGAGGCAAAGCCTTGTTTTTAAAAGAAATCGAAGAAGCCCTTCAAAAAGGAACCATCGACGTGGGTGTGCACAGCATGAAGGATGTGCCCGCGGTCTTGCCTCCGGGGTTGGAGATCGGTGCGATCCTAAAGCGCGGCGACCCGCGCGATGTTTTTATTTCGCATAAGTATGAGTCGCTTTTGAATCTGCCGAAAAAGGCCAGGATCGGCACTGGTTCTTTGCGCCGTAAATCCCAGATCAAGAATTTCCGTCCGGATTTTGAGGTGGTGCCCTTGCGTGGAAATGTTGAGACGCGGATGGCAAAACTTAAAACCGCGAAACTAGATGCCATCGTGCTCGCCGCGGCGGGTGTGATTCGTTTGGGGATGGAGAAGAAAATAACCGAATACCTCCCGACGAGTCTGATTCTGCCCGCCGTGGGGCAGGGGGCTATCGGCATTGAGTTTAGGAGCGCGGATGAAAAAGTCCGGGCTTTGATAGACCCCTTGAATGACGTCGAAACGGCGATCGCGGTGACTTGTGAGCGGTCTTGGATGAAGACGCTCAGTGG
>JBPOJN010000046.1:0-11736 GCA_052033505.1 Myxococcota bacterium
TATCGCCCGGCTGGACTTTTTGGATGAAGGGAGGGTTCTTCGCGTCTTTGGGCATGACCTGGCCCGACCCTTCGATGTGAAGGATGGGAATGAACGCCGCCTGTCCGCTTTGTTTGGCCAATTCCAGAGCCGCGCGGATCGTGCCGTTCAGATTGTAGTAACGTTCGGGGTTTTCCGGTTTCACGACGTTGGAATAAATCCCGGGAATATCCAGGCTCCCGTCTTCATTGTAAGCGGGTTCCGAGCGACCGCCCTGGCCGAAGAAGACCGGCTGGACGCCGTGCTCCGCCATCAATTCGGTCATTTGCTTGTAGAGATTTCCATTGCCGTTTCCATTTCCGGAAGCGCCGTTTTTCAATCTCTTCGCGAACGGCAATCCGATCGTATCCAGAAACCAAGGAATCCCCGTCAGTCGCATGATGAAGCTGTCGTGGAAATTTTGCTTATCCGCGACGAAACGCGCGCGGGGCCATGCGAGCCAAAAAAGAAAATCCGAATAAATGCCCGCGTGTAGCCATGCGCTTAAAATCATCTGATGCTGGGGGATTCCCGCGAGCTTTTCCTCTCCTCGGATTTTAAGCGTAATCCCGTAGGATTCACAGATGCAGCGGACCCAGTGAGGCATGATCACGTCCATGACCTCCATGTGTTTTTTGTTGGGAGAGGCGTGCTTGTTCAAGAAAAGGGTACGGAATTGGCTTCGACGTGTGGCCCAGAATCCCCTCGCGCGCGCGTAGGAGCGGGACACGGGACCTTTGACGATGGACAGGGTCGTCCTTAAACCCCTTAAATTTCTACGCAGGGAAAAACCCGGCTTCGCATCGCGCCCATAATTCGGCATCCGGCCCCGCGTTTGATCCCGTTCGGGAAAATGCTGCGGGACGTCGGGGGCGAAAACGCCCAAGGCCGCCGCTTCTTGGGCCCGCCAACCCGCGGGAGTGAGTCGCTCACCGGTCGATAGTTGGTTGTGAATGATGTCTGTTTCTACGCGATTGTTTCGATCTTGGGTGCTCAGAACGGAAAGAGCGGCGGCGGCCAGCGAAACCGTATGAGAACCGACCGAATCGCCTCCGAAAACCACGCTCGCCCCGGCATAAGCGAGGGCGGCGCGCGAGACGATAGAGTCTCGAAGCGATCCTACGGTGCTTTCCGCCAAACCCGTGGCCTGATTGATTTTTTGGATAACCGTGGCCGCCCGCGACGGAGGCGATTCCACAGCGGGTTTGGGCTTTGAAAACCAGGAAACGACGCGACGCACGGCCCGCGACGCGAGACGCATCACTGGATTGGCATAAAGAATCCCGCCCACGATCACTTGCCACGTCGGCGGTAAAGACGGCGCGATCGCCGCTAAGGACATCGCATGGGGCGACTCGGCCAAGGCCGTCGCCGGGGCCAAAGTCACGGCCGCAGCGGTAAGCGCCGCCGGTATCGCTACGGATCGCGGCGCGGAAGGTGTCGCACTGCCGAGTCGTGGGAGCATTTCTATCCTCTTTCGGGTACTCGCACTGCATCGCGGCTCCGCAAAGAAAGTTTCGGAAATGTTTCAGGATTTTCTAAAAATCGGATCCAACGCGACACTTGTCCGGTCATTTGTAAAATCTGAAAATTTGAATTTGAATATTCACCACAACTTTTCCTGGCCGGGGGCCGAAAGGGGGTCCTAGGTAAAAATAATGCCGCCCGCTCTGCCAAATCGACTTCCTTTATACCCGGGCCTTTTGAGAGACTGCACCCTAAGCGGAGACATCGTGGAACCAGCTTTGGGTTCCCGCCTTATGGCCGCCATTTCGGCCGTTCCTCGTGACGACCATTTTAAAGTCCGTCCCGCCATGGCGGCCATTCGCAAAGGAGTGGCATCCGCCCCGCCTCTTCAAACTATCTATCGTGGACTCACTGACAAAATAGAAATCCCCCTTTATTTCCCATTTGCAGCGGCAAATGTTGCGCATTCGCCACAACTCATGAAGGCCTTGGCACTCAGATCAGGGGACCTATGGATATTGGCGAATATCGCCCGGGACATCGACATCGATGTTTCGCACGTGATTCGAGGATATCGGGGGTGGCATTCCAGGGATCCAGAACTCCGTTCCGAGGCAGAACCGCTGTCTTCCACTGGCTCCTCACTCACTCAGGGCCTGTTTCGTTTTTTCACGGCGGTCTCCTTGACGACGGCTGCAGGCCAGGTGGGAGGCACGGGGGGCGCATTAATCGCAGGTGGCTTGTCGGCTTTAACCTGGGGAGGAAGCATCCTGAGTTCGCAGGAACCTGAGCCTGCGATATTGGAGGAATGTAATGGAAACCTGTCCGGCCATGACATTATTGAAGCGGCTAAAAAAGGACCGTTGAACTTCCGTCAAATTGCGGCTTTTTTCGGAGAATCGCTAGATAATTACCCCTACCCGAACGATGGAAGTACGGACGTGCTTTCGGTGATCCGCCAAAGTTCTTCCAGAAAAATGTCCGAGAGCCGGTCACTTTCCAATACCTACAAACTTGCGACGAACTTCCGCCGCTTGGCCGCCATCGCCCTTCAGGGCCTGCGTCAAGACCCTAAAACCCAAGACAATCTCCTGCACGCTATGGGTATAGGGGTTTTAAGCCAATTGGGCTGGCGCCCGACGATCCTGAATCCGGAAATGTTCGCCCAAGTCTCCGAGCTTAAGAAGCAAGGTAAGAAAGTCATCTTCGTGGCGAATCATCGGAGTTATCTGGACGTCCTCTGCTTGTTGACGGTGTTGAGAGACTTCAGCCCTCGCTTCGTTGCTAAAAAAGAGCTGGAATTGTTCTTGGGAGCTTTGCTCAACGAGGGAGGTCATCTTTTGATCGATCGCGACAAGGAGATCGTAAAATCACTGCTGGAACTCGTCCGGTGGGGGTTAACGTCTTTGGTGGAAGATTGTTCTCCGGTTATTTTTTTCGAGGGTAGCCGCGCCGTCACCGATCCCATTCACGGCGAAATAGGTTTGCAGCCCGCAGAAAGCGGAGCTTCTTTCTTGGCTTCCAAGGCAGGCAAAGTATTCGTCGTCCCCATCATGATGGCGGGCACCGGGCATGCCTTGCCCAAAGGGTCCTTAGCCACTCAATCACGCCCTCAAATCATGATTTCCATGGGCGAGCCTATCGAATTTTATCATTTTAGCCGCCGGTCAGAAGGTTTGAATCATAAGATCTGGGTCGACAGCTGGCATCAGCTGGCTCCAATGCAAGCCGTGCTAAACAACCTGCTCTTTACCCGGTAAGGCTTTACACCCTCCGCCGACTCCACTAATCCGCGCCCGTGCGTCTCAAAACCAAATGGATCCTGCCGATTTCTTCCGATCCCATCGAGAACGGCGAAGTCGTCGTGGAAAAGGGACGCATCGTTTCCGTGGGCGTTTCCACGACACCCAGCCCGGCAGTCCAAAATTCGCAAGACTTCATTGATTTAGGCGACGCCATCCTCCTGCCCGGATTCATCAACGCCCACACCCATCTCGAACATTCGGCACTCTTCGACCGGACGAGCGGACATCTACCCTTCACTCTTTGGGCCGATCAAGTCGCGAAGGAAAGCGTGAAACTTTCTCCCGAGGACATCCAAGCGGCGGTGAACGAAGAAGCCCTGCCGCGGTTGATCGAAGGCGGCAGCACGACGATCGTCGATCACGCGCATCCGGCGTCTTCGCTCGACGTGCCTCATTTGAGACGTTTGATCAATTGGCAGGTCTTAGGCTCCGACCGCGATCGCGCCGAGGCTTCGTGGAAACTCGCGAAACAAAAGCAGGCGCGCGAGGGCGGATGGATTTCGCCGCATTCGCTTTATGCCGTGCATCCGGACGTCGTCGCGGGTTTATTGAAATCCGATCCTCGAGTCCTCTCCGTCCATTTTCTGGAATCCAAAGACGAAGACCAATACTTGCGCAAAGGCAACGGTCCTTTGGCCGACTACATCGCACGGCGCGGAGGCTTGGTCGTCGGCGATCCGGAACCGCCTTTCAACCGAATGTTCCCAACAGGCGCGGGTCCGAAAACCTTGCTCGTCCACGGAAATTACCTGCGTTCCTCGGAATACCGCCAGCTCGCCGAACTCAACGCCGGTCTCGTGCACTGCCCGGGCAGCCACACGTTCTTCGACGAGCCTTCGCCGCATTTCGACCTGATTCGAAAATTCAAAATTCCGCTGGCTCTCGGCACCGACAGTCTGGCAAGTAACGAAGATGTTTCCATGTTGCGCGAAATGAGACTCTTTCACGAAAAACATCCGGAATATTCTCCTTGCGAAATCGTGACCATGGCGACCCGGGATGCCGCAAACCTCATCGGTTTAGGCGACCGCATCGGCACTCTGGAGCCCGGCAAGGAAGCCGATCTCATCGCTATTCCGATCGGCCACAAACCCATTGAGGGGGAGGCTCCTTTTGCTTGTATCTTGAAATCTCGTCAGGTGGTTTTTTCGATGATCCAGGGAAAGGTCGTTATTTCGCATGTATAAATCGCTTCAAGATTTCGTAAAATTCCTCGAGGAGCGTAAAGAACTGCTCCGCATCGCCGAACCGATCAAAGCCGACCTTGAAATCACGGAGATCACCGACCGCGTGACGAAAGCCGGCGGTCCCGCCCTGCTTTTCGAAAACGTAATCAAGGTCGACGGCACGCGTTCCGAATTTCCGATTCTCATCAATGCCTACGGGACTTGGAAGCGCATGGCATGGGCCCTGGGCGTCGAAGACGTCGAGGAGATCGCGCGCGAGATCGAAGACCTGATCAAGACGCAGCCGCCGTCGGGGCTTCTTGAGAAATTTCGCATGCTGCCGAAGCTCGCGAAGATCGGCAGTTACATGCCGAAGAAAGTTTCCAAAGGCGCCTGCCAAGACGTCGTCCACACCGATCCGGACCTCTCGATCATACCCTACCTGAAATGCTGGCCCGACGACGGAGGCCCCTACATCACGCTGCCCGCCGTCGTGAGCAAAGATCCCGACACCGGCATCCGCAACGTTGGCACCTACCGCATCCAGATCTTCGACAAAAAAACCTGCGGCATGCACTGGCAGATCCACAAGGGCGGCTCGAAACATTTCCAGCGCTATAAAGAATTGAAGCAAAAAATCCCCGTCGCCGTCTGTCTGGGCGGCGATCCGGCCCTGGCCTATGCCGGAACCGCGCCGATGCCGGATAATTTCGACGAATTCATGCTTGCGGGATTCCTACGCAAGAAAGCCGTCGAAATGGTCCCGTGCAAAACCATCGATCTCGAAGTGCCGGCCGACTGCGATTTCGTGATCGAAGGCTACGTCGACCCCGAAGAACCGCTCGTGATGGAAGGACCGTTCGGCGACCATACGGGCTATTATTCCTTGGCCGATCTCTATCCAAAATTTCATGTGACCGCGATTACGCACCGCCGTGATCCGATTTATTCGACGATCATCGTCGGGCCTCCGCTGCAGGAAGATGGTTTTTTAGGCAAGGCGACGGAGAGAATTTTCCTGCCACTCATCAAAATGACGTTTCCTGAAATTCACGACATGCATTTGCCGATCGAAACGTGCTTCCACAATCTCGCTATCGTCTCGATCAAAAAGCAGTACCCGGGCCACGCGAAGAAGATCATGCATTCCTTCTGGGGCACGGGCCAACTCATGTTCACAAAGGCCTTGATCATCGTCGACGAGGACGTGAACGTCCAAGACCTGAAAGAAGTCGCCTGGCGCGTCTCGAATAACATCGACGCCAAGCGCGATTTCGTCTTCGCCGAAGGCCCCGTCGACGCACTGGACCACGCGGCGGACCAATTTGCCTACGGCTCGAAACTCGGCATCGACGCCACTCGGAAGTGGAAGGAAGAAGGCTTCACGCGCGAGTGGCCGGAAGTGGTAAGGATGTCGCCGGAAGTTAAGACACGGGTCGACGGGATGAGCGAGATTTGGCGGAAACTCGGGATTGAGCTGGACCGCCGATAGCCTCTCTTATTTCGTCCAGCGCTTGCTCGTACAAACTCCACATTTCTTTTAAGTCGGTACCGACAAAATTTTCCTTTGCGTAACGAACGGTTTGAGGACGGGGGAATCTCTTGAGAACTTTATCCAATGTCTCCAATCTTACATTGAGATAATCCAAGAGAATAGATTCGTGGAGATCGGACGACCAATTCTCCATGGCCTCAACATCGCTAAAAACAGTGAACAACGTGAACCAATCCAAAAAGAAATACTCTGTTTTAGGTCTCCACGCGAAGTGAGGGGAATGAGCGTTTATAAAGTAAACTTTTTCTGAATAAGACTCCTCAGAAAGAATCAAGCCTGCCTCTTTGAGATCATCTAAAGCCCTTAACACGGTAGCAGGGTCATAGTGCAGCTCACGAGATATCTGCGCTCCGGTGGTTGACCTCAGAGAAGTAACGCTCGACTGAGCAGAACATATTCTCAAAAAATACAGAATATCCGCTTTTGCCGTTACTCCTAAAATATAACGAAATCCAAGAAGCTCATTTTTTTCCAAAATCCATTGGTGATTTTGCAATTTCTTACGAGAAGATTCTTGGGATGCGATCAGTCTCGCCGAAGCGGCGGAATACAGCTCATGCTTAAGAATAAGTAAGAGTTTGCTCCAGCGCCTCAAAGATTTTTCAGGAATACTCTCTCGAATCGTCTGGCTCAAAACTTCAAAAAAGCTTGGGTCCTGTTGATCTTTAAGTATAAATTTCAAAGCTGTTTTTAAACGCTCTACGTTAATAACCCCCTCGTAGTACCTAAGCCACTGCCGCATGACCTCTACGAGTCGGAGGTCTTTTGGGCCCATGATGCTGGTCAAAACAATCAAAGCCTCAGGATCAATTGAGGCCTGGCACTCTTGTCCATGGGCATAGGCTCCAAGCTTGATCCAATGACTCCATAGGATATCAAGCGCCGCTTTTTCGATTTTATTTTTCCAGTCGTTGAGCAACATCGCTCCACCCCATCTTTTGAAGAAAATCGGCCATGAGCATTCGAAAACCTTCCGAGACATCCTGAGTGAAGCACCAAGAAGCCGCTTGAAAAATTTCTTCTTCCGAAGGTTTCAGACTTTTAAGATCCGTGGTGTGATAACCACCCTGATCGACGGAGGCATAAAGCTTGAAGTGAATTTGGTCGAATCGTGACGTAATGAGATACGTGAGTCGCCTGGAAAACTGGAGACGTTCGCATCTTTCAAAATAACCTTGAGGCAGCCCCATACGAAAGAGATCGACGGGGCCGGGATTCATCCAATCCGGCTTAAGGGCGAAACGCTTTGCCGTAAGCTCAACGGCTTTTTCAAGCGCCGTAGGCCACGGATCCGGAGAGAGGATATCGACGTCTTTGGTGGTCCTTTCCAGCAAGCCGGAAAGATTCAAGGCGGTACCACCACAAATAGAGACTTCGAGAGCCGCATCGCTCAGATTTTCATAAATCTCTGCCACATGACGCAAATAAGTTAAGACGTCGCCCTTATTCATGTGATCATTACAACACTTGACTGTGATTAATGCAATTATATATTGCAATTATCACAACATATAACTTTAAGATGACGATTCAACTCAACACAACCCCCGCCACATGGCGACGGTTTCTTCTTTGACGGTGAAGGGAAAGAATTTTACAGAACAAACTCTTCTATGTCCCAACACGTTCAAAAACTATTCGAAGACATCGCGCCAAAATACGATCTCCTCAACAGCGTCCTGTCGCTGCGCACCGATCGCCTCTGGCGGAAAGCCACCGTCGCGCGTTTCAAGGAAGACCGGTTCCGCCGCGTGATGGATCTCTGTGCTGGCACGCTGGCGCTCACGCGTGCGCTGCTCGAAATCAATCCGGCCTGCGTGGTGCGTGCGGTAGACTTCGCGCAACCCATGCTAAAAAAAGGCTGGAAAGACCTGCCCGAGAAATTGCGCGAACGCGTCGAGATTTCCGTCGCGGACGCGATGACGATGAAACCTCCGGCGCAAACCTTCGACGGCGTCATGTGCGCGTACGGCATGCGTAACATCGAAGACAATCGCCTCGTACTCTCTCAAATTTTAAATACGCTGAAGCCCGGAGGCCGTCTCGCGGTGCTGGAGTTTTTCAAACCCGAGGGCTTTGTCAGCCGCGTCTTTCATTGGACCTACGCCCAGTGGGTGATCCCGGCGTTGGGCCGCATGGTCTCGGGGCATCCGGACGCTTACCGCTACCTGCGAGACTCGGTACGCGGCTACTTCACGCCCTCGGCTTTTTGCGAGCTACTGAAATCATTGGGTTTCGTGAACATCCGCTCCCAGCCTTTAAGCGGCGGCATTTCCCACCTGATCACGGCCGAAAAGGAAGCGGCATGAAACTCGTCGTCGCCGTCTCCGGGGCCAGCGGGGCCATTTACGCGCAAAGGCTTTTGGCGTTCCTGAAATCCACGCCCCACGAAATCCACGTGACCGCGAGTGAGAACGCGATCGCGATCGGCCAGGACGAAACCGGCATCGATTACCGGGATTGCGGTTTTAAATTCTACGGATCGCGCGATTTTTCGGCGCCCTTCGCCAGCGGCTCCGCGAAATACGACGCCATGGTCGTAATCCCCTGCAGCATGGGGACCTTGGGGCGCATCGCGCACGGGGTTTCCAACGACTTGCTTGCGCGGGGAGCTGATGTTTTTTTGAAAGAACGCCGTAAGCTCGTTTTAGTGCCGCGCGACACACCTTTCAGCTTGATCCACATCGAAAACATGCGCTTGGTCACGCTTGCCGGCGCGACCGTCATCCCGGCGATCCCGTCGTTTTATTCGAAACCGAAGACGATCGAAGACGTGGTCGATACCGTCCTTGCGCGGGTGTTGGATCATCTGGGCGTGGACAATGGATTGCGTCCCCGCTGGAATTCTTAAAATAACCATGTCCGCCTTCTCAAAAATCAAAGACGCGGCCGAGCTCGTCAAATTCTCGCACACCATCTTCGCCCTGCCCTTCGCCTTGGCGGGAATGCTGGTAGCCGCGGACGGACTGCCCGCGATGCGCGTCGTCTTTTTGATTTTAATCTGCATGGTTTTCGCCCGCACGGCGGCCATGGCGTTCAACCGCTTTCTCGATGCGGACATCGACGCGCGCAACCCCCGCACCTCGGGCAGGTCCATCCCGAAAAAGGTTTTTTCGCGAGGGGCCGTCTTGGCGATCGCGATCGCTTGCGCCGCGGCCTTCGTTTTCGTGACAGCCCTGATCAATCCCCTGTGTTTCAAGCTCTCGGTCCCAGCCTTAGGCCTGCTTTTCGGATATTCCTACACGAAGCGTTTCACGCGGTGGTGCCATTTGGTTCTGGGCTTGGCGTTGGGGATTTCTCCGGTCGCGGCTTGGATCGCGGTGACGGGGGTGCTTTCGCCGGTTCCGGTCTTACTCGGAGTGGGTGTGTCTTTTTGGGTCGCGGGCTTCGACATTCTTTACGCCGCCCAGGACTATGATTTCGATCGCACGGAAGGCCTGCATTCGGTGGTCACGGCGTTCGGCATCGCCAAGGCCCTGTGGGTGTCGCGAATTTTTCATGTCCTGACGATTATCTTCTTATCTTTGTTCGGTCTGGCCGCGGGCTTAGGACTCGCTTATTTTTTGACTTTGATCCTCGTCGCTGGGCTTCTGATCTATGAACAATCCTTGGTGCGGGCCGATGACTTGATCCGGGGCGATTTTAGCCGGATCGGAGCTGCCTTTTTCAACGTGAACGGCTTTATTTCCCTGATTTTCTTAGCCGGAATTATTCTCTCACTTTCGAATTGAAACCCGCCGCGCACACGACTAGAAGCCCCCTCCATGACCCAGACCCTACAAGACGCTCTCCTGAAGGCCGGCCTCATCTCCCAGGAAAAGCTCAAAAAAGCCGAGATCGATAAAAAAGCCGCCCAAAGAGCCGCGCGCCGTCCCGATCAGCCGAGCCACATGCACGGTCCTCAAGGACAAGGCCGCCGCCCCGACGCAAAACCGCATTTCACGAAACCCGTCGATACGAAGCCCGTGTTCACGAAGCCGGTGGATACTAAACCTCACTTCACTAAACCAGTCGCGCCGAAACCTCCCGTGCGTCAACCGCGACCCGAAGAGATCAAAGGCCCCGGATTCATCGAAGGCAAACACCATCATCACTCGCGGACCGACTGCGAAGCCTGCGGTCATTCGTCGCCGGACGTGGAATATTACGAACACAAGAACCGCAGTTTAAACAAATACTGGCTCTGCGTAAAATGCGCCGACACACACAATATTCACGATGATTTCCGTCAGACGATGCAAAGTCCGCAGGCGATGCGCGGTCTTTTCCAGAGGAACTACGGACCCACGAAGATTTTCCGCAAGAAGATGTAGCTGTTCAAATCCCCCAGGACTTAAATTCCATCGACCACTTTTTCAAGCCTCACGGGAGCGATGCCCGTCGAGATCAAGTCTATTTCTTTGGCTGCGCCCTTGGAGAGATCGACGATGCGGCCTTTCTTGAAAGGACCTCGGTCGTTGACGCGCACGACGACGGACTGGTCGTTTTCGAGGTTGACCACCTTCAGGTACGTCCCAAAGGGAAGCGTGCGGTGGGCGCAGGTCATGTCTTTTTGATTGAACCGTTCACCGCTCGCGGTCTTACGCCCGTGAAAGCCCGGGCCATACCAAGAAGCGGTGCCTTCTTGTAGCACGACGGTCTCCAAAGGCCGATGGGAATGACGCGACATGCGTGAGCCCGCGCAACCCGAGAGGACGGTCAGCGCGGATAAACCTAAAGACACTAAAATTGCGGAAAACAGAGATCGCAAGACAGGTTTTGTCTGCATAGGCACCTCCGATGCGTTGTTGGGGATGCCGTGTCTGTACAACGTTTCAGGCACTCCGGTCTAGTCACTTTTCAGGAGCCAGGCGTCGGCGCGGCGCGTTCGACGAAATCGCTCTGATTATTGTCTGTATCTTTCCCGGGTTCGACTCGTTCAAGGCTTTTCCCGTTCACGACGTCGGCCGCGGGAACAGATTCGAAAAGAGCGAAGCCCGCCTCCGACGCGGCCGTCAGACCGGCGCCGTAACCCACCACGTCGATCATATGGCCTTGGGCGTTAAAAAGCTGGATCGCATCGGGGCCGTTTTGAGGGTCGAAGTTGTCGATCAAGTCCGGGCTCGCAACTTGAGAGACGGCCGCTGTCCCCGTCCTCGCATCCGCGATCACGAAAAATCCGTCTTCCGGAATCCGCGCCGAAGACGGGAGGACGATCGTGTCATCGACACTACCGTCACTGCCATCGACGAAAGCCACCGTGTATCCTTCGATTTTCTTGCCCGGAGGACCGTAAAGCTCGACAAACACCACGCCGTCGGTATCCGCGCCGACCGCATCGTAGAAGATTTCATTGACCACGACGACGCCCGGCACTTCAGGCTCTTCCGTCTCTTTCGGAAGCTCCGGTTCCGACCCTTCCTCAGAAACGCTTTCGTCCTCCGGCGTGACCGACGCCTCATAATTGCCGATCGTAAAATTTTCGTCCCCCGAGACGCGGTAACTCAAAATAAAACTCGCGGGTTCTGGTAGATCTGGCAGCGGTTTCAACGGGATTTTCTCTAAAGATTTCAGACGCGGCGTCAGGATGAGTTCGTAACTTTTCCCCAGCTCCAAATCACCTTCCACGGTCAAGCTCAAGGTGCGCCCGGCTTCGTCCCACCGCCAGTCCAAAGGCAGGGACGAAAAATCCCCGTCATCGATGGCGTCCAACAGAGCAGTTGTCGTTTTCATGGGGACTTTTTCG
>JBPOJN010000026.1:0-30467 GCA_052033505.1 Myxococcota bacterium
GAAGAGGCCTCCTTTCCACAATTCTTGGATCACTCAAAATTCCCATGAGTGATATTGAATTTAAGGAAGTAAGGAGTGAATTTAACAAATCTGAGTTCAAAATTATTTTTTCAGGACTTCATTCCACACAGCCTCGGATTGTTGGGAATCTCGGATCCTCCTTGGCAAAGGTTGAAGCTAATGAAACCTCCATCAAAATCTATGAATTAGGCCAAGATAATTTATACAAAGTGAATCTGGAAAATGGAGCCTTAATTGGCACGAAAAATGTGAGTTTTGGCAAAGCCACTTATGGAGCCGTGTATACAGGTTTTTGTGACGAACCATTATTAGAGAAAGGTAATTTATGAAGCTACACACCTGGTTTTTATTTATTGGACTCCTATTTATGTCATCAACGAGCTTTGGGGGCACGTCATCGTGTGATAAGTTAAAGGTCGAAGTTTACAATTCCGATAAAGCTTCACGACCTTATGTGATCTTAGGGGCCATTCATGTGGAGGCAGCGAATCTCAAAAATCTTCTCTGCAAAGTGAAGAAGATTGCAAATCAGGCTGGAGGAGATGCGGTCTTATCTTATCGCATTCAAGACCAAGGCACTCCCGGCTGGGGCGGGAGTTTACATAGTGGATCAGGTGTTGTCGTGCGATGGCCCTCCTCAGAAGAAAAAGGACTTACCCAAATTAGCCCTGATATAGCCATTCCAGTTATTGAATAGCCCTTGCTACTGTCTCGTTAGTGGGCCAGCCATACTAATCAAGATTTTACTTATTAAATTTTAACGCGATAGGGCTAACCTGTGGTCAATATTGATCGCACTGAACGATGTAATCAGGCAATCCCAGATTGTTTACAGATTGATTCGAAAATCGACGAGAAATTCCTTTGGTTTCTTTGTCATGGAAATTCATCGAAGGGGATAGATCCCGTATGGCTTTATGATCCCTGCGAGGAAGCGCCTCTTAATCAAATAGTCTCTCAATGCCTCTCTTACTCAGAAGCTTTTTTTGAAGCCGCTGCCCTAGAATTAATTCTCCGCAAACCTAAAACCATTGCTCTTGGAAGATGGCGGAAAAAATGGGTTATATTAGAAAATAAAAGCAGAGGACGACCTCGAATACCTTTACCCAGCATTATGGCGGTGCTGCTCAGAGATTACTTTATTCAAGTTACCGGCAGCCCTCATTATAAGGAAGTGGGCCATATGATTTGGGCTCTCTTTCCATATTACGCAGAAAAAAGGAGAACTGGGGGCGGCCAAACGCGGCAATTATTTCGTAAAGCCGCAGAGGATCTTTGCCGGCGTGGGCCAAAGACTAAAAATAAAAATGGGCTTACCCTCTGCTATCTTGAGTTCATAAAAATTTATCAAAAAACTCTCCGGCCACAATAATCTCCTTTTTAAGGACATTTCTTCTTCTTTCTTTTGTCCATAATAAAGCCGTCATGATCACTAGACGGTCCCACCTGTCACAGTCTTTCGCTTTGGCTATAAAGCGTTCAAAAATTCCAGTTTACCAGTTGGCACTATCAGCCAGCATATGTCCTTCGACCCTGGCTAATTGGTTACTTAGAGTGAATAGAGCGCCGCTGGGAGACAGTCGCCTTTTAAAGATCGCGAAACGTATTGGGTTTCCTCATGAACGCCTTCATGAAGTGGAGATTTTCTAATGGCCTGCGCGGTCTTAGAGTTGAAGCGAGAATCCAACGAGGAGGAACCAACGTTATTAGATGATTTTCTGATTCGTATTGAACCAGGAATCTATGAAGCTCAGTGCGTTAGACATGAAAAAGCGGTCTGTTTTGGAAATGAAAAGAAAATACTCTTAGTCTGGAAAATCCTTTCCGGGAAATATGGCGGAACAGAATTAGAACAATGGTTCAAATTCTATGAAAATCCCGGGCGCACTTCAAAATATCTTCGGAATTGGATCCTGGCTACAGGTGGGCGCCGACCAATAAAGAGAACTAGGATGTCTCGCTCGATCTTTCAAAATGTAGTTTGCCGAGTCAAGGTTCGCTATACGAAGCGAAAGTATCCAGATGGTAGGCTCTACGCGGACTGCCTGCAATATTCTGTGGTGGATGAAATCATCGAACCCATAGTCACGGGAGTTTCGAGATGACGTTAGCCTGTAACTATCCTCCTTTACTCTTTTCAAATCAGGTTTCCGGCTTTTTGCTGGCTACCTATCACTCGGTACTCAGCACCGAGAACCAATTACCTACTACCAACCCAGCATGCAGGAAATTCGCTCTAGTAAAGGCTTTGCGAGCAGTCATGGACATGTGCTTGGAGATAGTTGGTCAGCGAGAGATCTACCAACCCCTCTGTCCTAGATCAGGGAACTGGCTGGGACAGAGGCCAAGCATTGAAATGACGAACTCATTTTTTGGAATTAGATCATGAGTCATTCTCTTGAACCTTACATCACCATTCCCGATTTAGTAAAAAGAGGCACAATCCCACTTGGCGAAACCAAGCTCTATGAACTAGCAAATAGGGGTAAAATCCCCTGCTATCGGGTCGACAAAAAAATCCTCGTCTTGGAATCGGAAGTCCACGAGGCTATAAAACGATTTAACATGAGGATGATCCATGGCCGCGCTGTCGTTCGATGAACAAAAGAAGCGTTGGAGGGTCAATTTTCTCGATGCCACGGGGAAAAGACGGCGGCGCTTTTTTCAAATGAAAGATAACGCGCGCGACTTTTTGAAAGTCGCCGAGGATCGGGACGAGCGAGTCAGAAATCGACTTGGTTGGGTGGAAGCGATTTCCTACGAAGACGCGCTGCCCCTCTATCGATCGGAGTATCTGAGCCTCAAATCGAAGTCTCACTTCAGACGCGCTTGGGATCGTTTGCGATTTTTAGGGCGGTTTTTAAAAAGTAAACCTCTCTGTGATGTTATTTTCAGAGACATCGAAATTTTATCCCGGGAAAGGTTGAGTACCGGCATTGCCAATAAAACGGTCAACGAGGACCTGACGACTCTTTCCAGCTTTTTTAAATGGGCGGTCCGGAGAGGCCTGGCCGTGGAAAATCCGGTCACGGAAGTCGAATTTTTACCGAAACTCCCTCGCTCGTTCCGCAGGGCTTATACAAGTGAAGAGATTGAAAGGCTCCTCCTTCATGCTTGCACGTGCTGTGTCCCAGCCTTGGCGATTCTGGCGAATACAGGAGTGCGCCTGGGAGAGCTGGAGCATCTACGAAAAGAAGATTTTCACTTGGAGCAAAAGCTTTTGATTGTCCGACACACGGAAGGGACGCCGGTTAAGGGGAAGGAGAATCGCGTTATCCCTCTTAACGATGCTTTGATCCAGGTCGTGGCTCCCCTACCCTCGGGACCAATCTTAAGCATTCCCCGAAAACGTTTCGAGGACCACTTCAGAAGAGTCGCAAAGGCCGCCAGAATCGACGATGCCATTCCTCACGGCCTTCGACACACCTTCGTCTCTCATCTCGTCGCGAGCGGCATGGATCTTTTGAGCGTGATGCGGATCTCAGGGCATCGGGATATTCAAACTCTTCAAAAATACGTGCACTCAACCGGCGTGGATCTCGTCCCGGAAAGAAATCGGGTTCAATTCGCGGTGCCTTATAGGTGCCCTGATGTTACGACCAAACGGACGAAATGGGGCGAAGTGAGACTGATCGGACAAAACGAAACCCCGGAAAATCAGGCGGTTACAAAAACCGCTGTGATCTCCCGAGGTTCGTTGATGTGCCGGGAGGGGGACTCGAACCCCCACGGATTTCTCCATACGCCCCTCAAACGTACGTGTCTGCCATTCCACCATCCCGGCAAGCTTCGCTTTTCAGGGAACTGCCGTCCCCTCGACGCTTCGCTGCTCCCCTGCATAGGGTACTTCTTTAGTATTGGGCGCTACTTTCGTAGCGCATTCCATCATGCGGGGGAAAGAGGGCTTACTTTTGGGTCTCAGGGTTTGTCAACGGAGCTTCTTCCGAAGAATTTTTTTCCGTCGGCGTCATGGCCGGCGTGGTCTCGGGAACTTTGCCCAGAACCGATCCATGCGAAGTCAAACCCGACATCGAAGACAAGGCGAGCGACGTGATGATAAAAAGCAAGGCGCCGAAGGCGGTCAGCTTGCTCAAGAACGTCGCGGCGCCGCGGGGACCGAAGATCGTCTGAGAACTGCCGGCGCCGAAGGCGGCGCCGATGTCCGCGCCTTTTCCGGCTTGGAGCAGGACGATCACGATCAAAAAGAAACAGATGAAAAAATGAAACGCCGTCAGGAGTGTATGCATAGGGCCGCCTTAGTTTTTTTCTTCCTTGGGTTTGTCTTTGTCGACGGATTCGATGATTTTCAAGAATTTCTCACCGTTCAAGCTCGCGCCGCCGACCAAAAATCCGTCGCATTCCTGGACGTGTTCGCTCTGCGTGATCTCGCGCGCGGTCTCGGGAGTCACGCTGCCGCCGTACAAAAGCCTGACGGTCGCGGCCGTCGGGGCGTCATAGAGCTTAGCGAGCAGGCCACGCAAAAACTTCAACGCAGATTCGATGTCCGTGGGCTTCGCGACGTTTCCGGTGCCGATCGCCCAGACGGGCTCGTAGGCTACGGTGACTTGCGCCATTTCCGTCATGGGGATTTTTTGGACGGCTTTTTTCAATTGTTGTTCCAAGACCGCCTCGGTGCGCCCGTTTTTCCGTTCGTCTTCGGTCTCGCCGATGCAGACGATGGGAGAAAGTTCGAGGGTCAATGCCGTATGGGCCTTACGGTTTACCAGATCGTCCGTTTCACCCATGTGACGTCGGCGCTCGGAATGCCCCAAGATCACGTAGCCGCAACCGATTTCCTTCAAAAACGTCCCGGAGACTTCACCGGTGTAGGCGCCGTCCGTTTCCCAATGCATGTTCTGTGCGCCCAAGGCGATTGTGGTCTCCTGTAACGCGATGCCGGCCGAATAGAGAGCGGTGAAGGGGGGTGCAACCACGACTTCACACGTGGTGTTCGCCGGGAGCTTGTAGCGGATCTCGGTCAGGAGCTTCAGAGTCTCCTCGAGCGTACCGTTCATTTTCCAATTGCCTACGATGAGAGGTTTTCTGGCCATAAAATCTTATACCTCCAACGCCTTGAGTCCCGGCAGCCCTTTTCCTTCCAAAAATTCCAGGGCCGCGCCGCCTCCGGTGGAAAGATGCGTGATACGGTCCGCGACGCCGGCATCCTTCGCGACCGCAACGCTTTCGCCGCCACCGATGATCGAGACCGCTTCGCCCTCGGCCAAGGCTTGGGCGATACGCCGGCTACCGTGGGAGAAATTTTTCCATTCGAAAACGCCCATGGGGCCGTTCCAAAAAATCGTTTTCGCTTTTTTCAGGACGTCCGCGTAGAGGGCCTCGGTTTCGGGTCCGATGTCCAAGCCCATCTCTTCGCCTCGGATGTGCTTGGTGACTTTGACTTTCGCGTCTGCGGTGAATTGCTCAGCGACGCGATGATCGACGGGCGTATAAACGGGAACGTCGTTATCGGCGGCTTTTTTCAAGATTCTTTGGGCCACGATCAATTGCGCATCGTCGACCTTGGAGCACCCGACTGCGACACCCTTCGCCTTCAAAAACGTATAGGCCAACCCGCCGCCCAAGAGCAGGCCGTCGACCTTTGTGACCAATTGCTCGATTAAGCCGATCTTGTCCGCCACCTTCGCGCCGCCCAAGACCGCATAATAAGGACGCACCGGCCGGGTGAGCAGAGGGTTTAAATATTCCAATTCTTTTTTGACCAGCAGACCGATGCCCTTGTCCTTGAAAAAGGACGTCATACCGACAGTGGAGGCGTGGGCGCGGTGCATCGTGCCGAAGGCGTCGTTCACGTAGACTTCGGCATTCTGCGCGAGCGCTTTCGCAAAAGTCGGATCATTCGCCTCTTCGGCGCGGTGGAATCTTAAATTTTCCAGGAGCAGGATCTGGCTTTCCTTCAGATCGTGAACGAGCTTGCGCACACCGTCTCCGATGCAGTCTTCCGGGAAAAGCACTTCGCATCCCAAAATTTCCGCCAAGGCTTCCGCAACCCCTACAAGGCTTTCAGATTCTTCGCGGCCTTTGGGGCGCCCGAGATGCGAGGCCAAGATGATCTTCGCCTTCGCGTCCATCAGGTATTGGATCGTCGGGAGGGCTTCGCGGATGCGCGTGTCGTCCAAGATTTTGCCGGTGTCTTTTTGGCGCGGGACGTTGAAATCGACGCGCACGAAAACGCGGCGGCCTTGGACGGGAAGCTGATCTACAGTTTTGAGGCTCACGGGATTACAGATTCTTTCCGACCAACTGGGTCAGATCCAGCATGCGATGGGAAAAGCCGGTTTCGTTGTCGTACCAAGCCAAGATCTTGACCATGTGATCTTCGATCGTCGCGGTCGAAAGCGTATCGATCGTCGCGGATTCCCAAGTGCCGTTATAATCGATCGAGACCAAGGGTTCGTCGGAGCAGGCCAAAATACCATGCAACGCGCCCGTCGCAGCCATGCGGTAGGCGGCGTTGATTTCTTCCTTCGACGCTTTTTTATTCAAGGTACAGACCAAGTCGACGACGGAGACGTTCGGCGTCGGCACGCGCAGGGAAATGCCGTCCATGCGGCCTTTGAGTTCCGGGATCACGTCCCCCAGAGACTTCGCGGCGCCCGTCGTCGTCGGAATGATCGACAACGCACCCGCGCGCGCGCGGCGCAGGTCCTTGTGGTATTTGTCCAAAATCTTCTGGTCGTTCGTATAGGCGTGCACCGTGGTCATGAAACCGTGCTCGATGCCGAAGTTTTCGTGCAGGACTTTCGCGACCGGCGCCAAGCAGTTCGTGGTGCAGGAGGCGTTCGACAGGATGTGGTGTTTCTTCGGATCGTAATTCTTGTCGTTCACGCCCAAGACCACCGTCAGGTCCGGGTTTTTCGCGGGGGCGGAAACGATGACCTTCTTCACGCCCTGCTTCAAATGACGGGATACTTCGTCGCGGCTGGTAAACTTACCCGTACACTCCAGCACGATGTCGACGCCGTGGTCTTTCCAAGGAATTTCTTCGGGGTTCGCGACCGAGCACAGGGCGATCTTGCGGGATTCGCCGATGACGAGGTTATCGCCTTCGCCGCGGACCTTCGCGTGAAGGCGGCCGTGAACGGAGTCGTATTTGAGGAGATGGGCGAAGGACGACGCTTCTTTCTTGTCGTTGATGAGGACGATCTCGATATCTTCAAAATTCCGTTCCAGCCACGCCGAAACGATGCCTTTTCCGATACGACCCAAACCATTGATGCCGACTCTGACCACTGTTCCCTCCTTATAAGGAGGGCCGGGAGTATACTGTCCGGCCCTGGGTCGTCAACCCTGGAGAGGTGGCGCGACCGCTTGGGTTAAAGAAGACGAAAACGCCGCGAAAAGGCCCTCCTCAATGTGGTCGCACTCCTGGAAGTCGGGGACGTCGTTGCGGTTCAAGAGTTTGAGGCATTCTTCTTCGATGGAGCGCTTATGGGAGGATTCTTCTTCAATGACCCGTTTCAGCTCTTCGCGCACCAGGCCGTTCATCGTCATTTTGCGGTAGAGGGGGTAAAGCTTCATGGCTCGGCGTTCGATGACGGCGGTGACGATCAGGTAGTTTTGAAACGTATCAATCCTCTGGGTGACCCTCAAGATCCATTCCGTCAATTTTTTATCCAATGTCTGGAAATAGTCGATGGCCGCTTCGGAACAAAGATAGCCGAGGTCCGCGCCTTCGGCCAAAATGATCGAAAGCCGCTTGAAGGCGTAAGCATGCCGCGTTTCGTCCGCGTGATGCTCGAGGATGTCGATCGAGGGATGGTATTTCGAAAACGTTTTCCCGATCTTCCGCGCGCCGATGTATTCGAGCAGTGAAAGCGTGTTCAGCCAACGCGCTTCCTGGGCGGGATTGCGCACGATGCGCTCTAAGAATTCTTTCATAAGCGCCGCGGAAACAATCACAGACGGGCACGCGAGTCCATAATTGCCTTTGCGATACCGCGGACATCGGCTAAAACTCCGGCATGTCTTCGGCCTGCCTGCTCATCGCCCACGGAAGCCGCGAAAACGAAAGCAACCTGTCTTTTTTGAAATTAGCCGACCGTTTTCAGGAAAAAAATCCGGAGACCATCGTCGTGGGATCTTTCTTGGAGCTCGCCGCCCCTTCGATCGCCGAAGGTATCGCCGAATGCGCGCGGCGCGGCGCGGAACGCATCACCATCGTGCCGTTGATGTTTTTTCCGGGACGCCACGTCACGAAAGACATCCCCCGTCTCGTTGAAGAAGCCGCGCGCGATCTTCACATCCCTATTGCTTATGCCGGAGCCTTGGCAGATCATCCTGGGTTATTAGGTTTGCTGGAAGACAAATACCGATGGGTTCAAAAGGAAAATCCATGAAAGTCCTCGTCACCGGAGCTACCGGATTCGTCGGAACGCCCTTGGTCAAAGCCCTTTGGTCGCAAGACCATCACGTCGTCCGGCTTTTGAGGAAAAATGCGACCAGCAATTCGGACATCCTTTGGGATCCCGACCGTGGCCTTCTAGAAGCCGACGCCCTCGAAGGCATCGACGCCGTCATTCATCTGGCGGGGGAAAACATTTCCTCGGCCCGCTGGACGCCGTCCGTCAAAAAGAAAATCCTCGAAAGCCGCGTACGGGGCACGAAACTCCTCTCCGAAACCTTGGCGCGCCTGAAGACGCCGCCGAAAACCTTCATCAGCGCCTCGGCCATCGGATATTACGGGGACCGCGCGAATGAAGTCCTGACGGAAGAGAGCGCGCCGGGAAAAGGGTTTCTCGCGGAAGTCTGCGTCGCCTGGGAAAAATCCATGGAAGCCGCAAAAAAAACCGGCATCCGCACGGCCTCCACGCGTTTCGGTATTATTTTAAGCCCCAACGGCGGCGCCTTGAAAAAAATGCTGCTTCCCTTCCGGTTAGGTCTGGGCGGTCCCATCGGCGACGGAAAACAATATTGGAGCTGGATCAGTTTGGACGACGTGGTCGGCGGCCTTTTGCATGTTTTAAAAACGACTTCGTTGAGCGGTCCCGTCAACTTCGTCTCCCCGGAGACGCAAACCAACGCGGAATTCACGCGCGCGCTGGGAGAAGCCCTGCACCGCCCGGCAGTCCTCCCCTTGCCCGCATTCGCCGCGAGGATCGCCTTAGGCGAAATGGCCAACGAGCTACTGTTGGCCAGTAACCGCGTGGAACCCCGGAAACTCGCCCAATCCGGATACGCTTATAAGCATCCGACGCTTAAAAAAACGCTCCAGGATTTTTTCAACCCATAACCGTCCCACCATCAAAGGAGCCCGTCATGGCCAAAAAAAAGAAGGCTAAAAAAGCCGCGAAAAAAACCAAGAAAATGAAAAAATCCCCCTCCAAAAAGAAGGCCGCGAAAAAGTCGGCGCGCAAACCCAAGAAGTCCGTAAAAAAAAAGGCCTCTAAGAAAAAGAAAGTAACGAAAAAAGCCGCAAAACGCCCATCTCCGGTATCCTCTACGCCCGAGACATTAAAAGCCCCTCCGGTGCCCGTCCTTTCCCTAAAAGAAGGCGACGCGGCTCCTGATTTTTCGGCTGAAACCGACGACGGACGCAGGGTCTCCTTGGCGGACTTCCGGGGACGCAAACTGGTCCTTTATTTTTACCCGAAAGACGACACGCCGGGATGCACGAAAGAAGCCTGCGCGTTCCGCGACGGCATCGCGCGCATCCGCGAAAGCGGTGCCGAAGTGCTCGGAGTCAGCGCGGACGACGTCGACTCCCACCGCGCGTTCCGCGAAAAATACCAGCTGAACTTCCCGCTTCTCTCCGACGCCTCGAAAAAAATCGTGCAGGACTACGGCGTCTGGAAGGAAAAGAACATGTACGGGCGCACGTTCATGGGCATCGATCGGACAACTTTCTTGATCAACGAACAAGGAACCATTCGCAGGATCTTCCCCAAGGTCAATGTCGAGATTCACTATGACGAAATCTTATCCGCCCTCGGAGCTTAACGCCGAAGGCCTTTCACAAGACCCTATAAGCCAGTTTCAGGATTGGTACCGGGAAGCCGCCTCGCAAGGCGTGCCGATGCCGGAAGCGATGTGTTTATCCACCGTGGACTGGAACGGCAGACCTGAAGGCCGCATGGTGCTTTTAAAGGAAGTCGACGACCGCGGTTTCGTTTTTTACACGAATCTCCATTCGCCGAAGGCCTCGGCCCTTTCGGCCCACCCTCACGCGTCTTTGACTTTTTATTGGGAGAAAACACGCAAACAGATACGCGTCTCCGGGTCCGTGGAGCCCGTGACGGAGGCCGAAGCCGACGCCTATTTCGCGTCGCGCCCCCATGACAGTCAGATCGGCGCCTGGGCTTCCGTGCAAAGCCAAGCATTGGAGTCCCGGGAATTTCTGGAAAAGCGTTTTGCCGAGATCCAAAAAAAATACGGGGGCCGTGACGTCCCACGCCCACCTCATTGGAGCGGCTACCGCGTGCTTCCGTCGCAAATCGAATTTTGGAGCGAAAAACCTTACCGCTTACACGACCGTTTTTTGTATTCGCGTGAAAACCCTAAAACCGATTGGACCGTCAAACGCCTTTATCCTTAAAAAACCATCTTATGAAAAAACCCATTTCCATGGTCATGATCGAGGACGATCCGGTTCAGGCCCTGTTTTGGAAAATGAAGCTGGAACGGCATTACGGCGACCGCATCACCGTCACCACCTATAATGACCCGCTGAAAGCCGTCCCGAATCTCGGCCGGCACGTGGACTTTTTGATCATCGATTGGATCATGCCTCACTTGGACGGGGTTAAAATGCTCGTAGAAGCGAAAAACCGGGACATCGCCCCGGAACGCATCATCATTTTTTCTTCCCGTTCCTCCCAAGAACTCCACCGCATCTTTAAAGAAGGCCAATGTCTCGCCGTCATTGAAAAGGGGGATCCAGCCCAGGAAACCGTTCTCTTTCAAATTTTGGACGAGCTTATCGACAAGAAGTGAAGAAATCAGTCCAATACATGTCCCATATAGATCAAAATAGCCCTGATGATACAAAATGAGACACAATAAGACAAATTTTGTAAGCTTTTAGAAAATAAAGGCTATCAAAAAAAGAAAGCTCATATTATCAAAATCCAGTTTTCGAGTGTCGTATTTTAGAATAACCTAACGAATCTGGAGATACACATGAGTGCACGTGTCCTAATTGTCGACGATGACCGTATTTTTTCCACCATCCTCGAAAAACGTTTCCAAAAAGAACAATGGCTGACGACGTCCGCGGTGACCGCCAAAGAAGGTCTCGAAGCCGCCACACACAACACCTTTGACGTGGCCTTGATCGACATTTTTTTACCGGATCAATCCGGCGTGGATCTCGTGGCTCAGATTAAAAACCGCCTCCCAAATCTTCCCGTCATCGTCGTCAGCTCTTCGGAAGAGACACAGCACATCGTCGCCGCCATGAAAAACGGCGCTTCCGATTATATCGTCAAACCGATCGAAGAAGACCGCATGGTCATGAAGGTGCGCGACATCCTGGAACTCGTGATCATGAAGCGCACCGAGGCCCAGTTGGTAAACACCGCCTCCGAGCATCATTTCATCGGAAAATCTGCCGCGATCCGCCATCTCCTGAGGGAAATCAGCAAAGTCGCGCACTCAGACGCGGCGATCTTAATATGCGGTGAAACAGGTACGGGAAAAAATCTTGTCGCCGAGACCATCCACGACATCGGACTGCGTTCAGATCATCGTTTCGTTTCGATTAACTGCTCGGCCATACCGGCCATGCTCTTGGAGAGCGAACTTTTCGGCCACCAACGCGGCGCCTTCGCGGGCGCGCACCAAGACAAACAAGGCTTGGTCGAAATCGCAGAAGGCGGAACCGTCTTCCTGGACGAAATCGGCGATCTTCCTCCCGAACTGCAGGCCAAACTTTTAAGATTTCTCCAAGGGCGCGAGTTCGAACGCTTAGGCGGCGCCGAAACCTTGAACGCCAACGTGCGCATCATCGCCGCGACCAACCGCAACCTCGAAGCCGCGGTTCACGAAGGCCGTTTCCGCGAGGATCTTTTTTACCGCTTGAACGTACTGCCGATCGTTCTGCCTCCGCTGCGCGAGCGCAAAGAAGACATTCCGCTCCTCGTGGATTATTTCCTGAAAGAATTCCGCCGCCGGGCGGGCAAGGAGTTCGAAGGCGTCACGCCGGAGGTCATCGAGACCCTAGCGAAGCATTCCTGGCCGGGCAACGTGCGCGAACTACAGAACGCCGTCGAACGCGCGGTCGTTTTCGGCAAGCCTCCCTTGCTGACTCCGTCTGATTTTTCCCTGCCGTCCTACAAGACCCTCCAAGCTTCTTCGGACGAATCCGAGCCGGTCAAGTCCCTGAAGGATTTGGAACATCAGATGCTCCTTCACGCCTTGCGCGAAGCGAGCGGCAACGTCTCCAAAGCCGCTCGCGTCTTAGGCATCAGCCGTGGTACGATCTATCGCCGGTTGGAGCGCTACGAGATCGGCCTCAAAAAACCTTAAAACAAAGGTTGCAATGCAAACTTGGGATTACCTGATTTTTGCCGTTCTCTCGGGCGGCGGACTTCTGTTGATCGATGCTTGGCTGCGACGGCCACGGCGCGGAGACAACATCCCGCCCCTGCTGTGGTTTCTTTTTTTAGTCATCCTCATAGGCGGATTTTTTTTCACCGAGTGGGTCGGCCAGATTGAAAAAGCCAAAATCCAGAATATGGTCGAGGGTTTCGCCCCCACCTACGCGCATGAATTGGCGCGCATGGGGCACGCTCGGGTCAATACAGCAACGCCACCCAACGATCCGACATATTTGAGTCTCATCGAGCAGGAAAAAAACTGGCTGAAGTTAAATCCGGTCGTCGCCGATATCTACACGATGCGCCTGTTGCCGGACGGGCGGAAAATCCTGCTGGTCGATTCGGAAACCGATTATGACCATAACGGAGCCATCGAAGGCGCACGTGAGGGCCGCACCGTCCTCGGCGAGGTTTTTGAGGAAAAGTCGGAGGGAAAAACCAACGGCATGGACCTGGCCTTCGAAGGCCATAAAAATTTCGACGACACGATCTACTCCGACCGCTGGGGGACTTGGGTTAGCGCCTACGCACCGATCTACGACGGACAAGGACACGTGGAAGCGATACTCGGCGTGGATTATCCGGCGAAGCTCTGGCTGGATTCGGTGCAACGCGTGCGATGGGTCGCGATCGGTATTTTAAGCCTCATCGTCGGCATCCTGACCGCTTCGACCGCCAATACGATGAACTTAAGGAACTATATCCGGCAGCGCCTCCTAATCGAAGAAGAACTCCTAAAATCCAAATCCGTCGCCGAATCCGCGAGCGTCGCCAAGAGTGAATTCTTGGCCAACATGAGCCATGAGATTCGCACGCCCTTGAACGGCGTCATGGGAATGATCGACCTGATGGCCGAGACCGGCTTGGATGCCAAACAAGAGGAATTCTTGAACGCGCTGCGCGAGTCCACTGACTACTTGCGCAATCTCTTAAATGACATCTTGGATTTTTCGAAGATCGAAGCCGGCAAGATCGACTTCGAAAGTATCGACTTCAATCTCTGGGAAACCCTGGGCCGGGCCATGCGCCCCTTGGTCTTAAAGGCCCACGAAAAAAACCTCGAATTAATCGGCGACATCGCCCCCGACGTTCCGGAAATCCTCAAAGGCGACGCCGGACGCCTTCGCCAAATCATCACAAATCTCTTGGGCAACGCCATTAAGTTCACTGAAACGGGCGACATCACCGTCAAGATCGACCGTTTCGCGGAATCTCCCGGAAAAGTCATCCTGCACCTGCAGGTGCAGGATACGGGCATCGGCATCCCCGCTGACAAGTGTGGAACGATCTTCGACGTTTTCACGCAGGCCGATAGTTCGACGAAAAGACGCTATGGAGGCACGGGCCTAGGTCTCGCGATTTCTTCTCGCCTGGTGCAGATAATGAAGGGCCGCATCTGGGTCGAGAGCGTCGAAGGACAGGGAAGCGTCTTCCATGCAACGGTTCCTTTCCTGATCAGCGCCGCTCTCCGTGAAACCCGTTTGCCGCGCACGTTCCTCTTCGGAAAAGCGCTCTTGGTCGCGGGACACGAAAAGTTCAGACGCATGGTCCAGCACTGGTTGAAAAATTGGGGGTTGGATGTCGTTTCCGTCCCGACGATCGAAGCAGGCATCGACGCCCTGGAACACCAAAACTTCGACATCGCCTTACTGGATATCGGACCCCAAAAATCGAAAACCGACGTGATCCGCCAAATCCGCGATCAAAAACGCGTGAAGGACATTATCCTCTTGGAGCCCACGACGACGCCTTTCGAATTGACCAAGCGCCTCGAATCCATGGTCTCGGCCATCGTCGTCAAGCCCCCGATTCCCGGAGACCTCCAGAAAAACATCCTAAAACTCGTGGAGACTTCTCACGTCGCGGAAAAACAAAAAAATGAATCACCTTCGTCGGCAGCGAACCCTTTGAAAGTGCTCCTAGCCGAAGACAACACCATCAATCAAATGGTCATCACGAACATCCTCGAACGACGCGGACACCAGCTCACCGTGGCCAACAACGGCTTCGAGGTTCTAGAAATACTCAAGAAAACCCCGCAAGGGCATTTCGATATCATCCTCATGGACGTACAGATGCCGCGCATGGACGGATGCGAAACCACGCGGCGGATCCGAGAGATGGAAGTTCCGACCGGTCATCATACGCCGATCATCGCCATGACGGCTCACGCACTCAAAGGCGACCGGGAACGTTTCCTCGAATCGGGCATGGACGACTATCTCTCAAAACCGTTTAACATGACGGATCTGCAAACACTGATCTCACACTGGATCCCGGACCGCACCGCGGCCGCGGGAGACCCTCAAAAAAATCAGGCGAAAAACCCGGAAAGACATTCCATGCCGAAAGAATCCGCAGCCTCCGCAACGCCTCCCGCGAATCCCCAAGCGGCTGATCTCGAAAAAATACTTTGGGACAGGTTTGAGGGCGATCTCGACTTCCTCAAAAAAGTGACGTCACTTTTCTTGGAAGACAGCACGCGCATCTTAGGCTCGCTCTCGGAAGCCATCGAGGAACAGGACGCGGAACGCGTGATGACCACCGCCCATAGCCTCAAAGGCGCCTTGGGCAATTTTCAGGCGCGCGAAGCCGCGGCCCAGGCGGCATTGCTCGAAAATATGGGATCTTCGGGACGTTTAGAAACCGAAAGCGCACGGAAAATCTTCGCGGTTCTGACTCAAAAAACGGGGATTTTAAAAAAAGTGCTGACTAAAATGTGCTCAGAGGGATCCCCGCAGAACGTCTAAGGCTTCCAAAATGTGTTTGCGCGGCCGGAACTGGGAAGAAAAATGAAGCCGGATCGAGCCCGACTTGTCGATCACGAACGTTTCCCGACCGGGCAACAATCCAAAAGTCTTCGCAACCCCGTAAGCCTTCCGCACCGATCCGTCCGCGTCACTGAGCAACGTGAAGTTCAAGCGGTGTTTCGCCGCGAATTCCGCGTGCGACGCGATGGAATCCGAACTGACCCCGATCACTTCCGCGCCCGCATCCCGAAAATCTTCGTAGGCGTCGCGAAAAGCGCACGCCTCGGCCGTGCATCCGGGTGTTTCGTCCTTCGGATAAAAATAAACGACGACGGCTTTTTTTCCGCGGAAATCGGAGAGCGAAACGGTCTGGCCTTGTTGGTCTTTCAAAGAAAAATTGGGGGCTTGAGCCCCTTCAGGGAGAGCCATGGAACAACCGACTAGCGTGCAGAGGAAAATCACACCAGAAAATTTCACGCCGCCCCTCGGATCAGTGTGAGCAATTCTTCCCCAAAAGCCGCGCATTTTCGTTCACCCATGCCAAAAACCTCCGCCAGCGCCTCGAGTGTTTTCGGTTTTTTTGCACAGAGATCGTCGATCGTGCGGTCCCAAAAAATCGTATAGGGCGGGATTTTCTTGCGCCGCGCCGTCTCCGCCCGCCACGCGCGGAGCGAACTCCACAATTCCCGCTCCGCCGCGCGCACGCCTTCGGCGAAGTCGGTCGACCCTCCGGCGGCTTCGCCCGATTCGGTAGACTCGAAAGCCTTAGGCCGTTTTTGATCGCGCTTCAAACCCCGCACGGTCATTTCCTCGAGATGCCTTTTCGGCAGGACGGGTTCCGCCTGGTCCTTCATCACGTCGACGCCTTCAGGGGTCAAAGCCAGGGTCGGATACTTAAAACCGTTCTGACGGATGTAACCCTGCCGTATCAGGAGATCGACGAGCGAGGTGAGTTCCGGTTTCTTTTTGTATTCCAAGAGTCCGAACGTCGATAACCGCTCGTGGCCGTAAGCCGTTCCGCGGTCGCTGGATTTTCCCAGCAAGCAGTCGACAAGCACGCCTTTCCCGAAAGATTGGGTCCCGAAACGCGCCAGGCCCGAAAGCACAATGCGGATTTCTTTTTTAAGCTCCGCCGAAATCGCGATGACTTCCGTCTCCGAACAATTATCGCAAACACGGCATCCTTCGGGCAACGACTCGCGGTCTCCGAAATAATCCATCATCGCCGCCTGACGGCACGCGGACCCGTAGGCGTAACGTTGCATAAGCTTGAGTTTGTGGCGGCGGCTTTCGAGCCAGGCATGTCTTTGATCTTCGGGCACGGCCGCCACCGATTGTTGGATGAAAAAATCCTGCAGACCGGCGTCGTCGCCGCCGAAGAAAAGCAGGCACTGCGCTTCCAGCCCGTCGCGGCCCGCGCGGCCGGCTTCTTGGTAATACGCCTCCAGGCTCCCCGGCATCTGCGCATGCACGACTAGACGCACGTCCGGACGATCCACGCCCATGCCTAAGGCGTTCGTCGCGACGATGATGACGCGTGGATCTTCCTGGAAATGACGGTGCGTCGCCTCGCGCTCTTCCGCATCCATGCCTGCATGGTAGGAAAACGCGGGAATCTTCCGGTCGCGCAAAAATTCGGTCAAGGCGTCGACGTTTTTACGCGTGCCGGAATAAACAATCGCCGCTCCCGACGGCAGAGCCTCCAGAAGACGGGCGGTCTCCAAAAACCGCGCCTTCTTGCCGCCTTCCATGCGCGCGCGGAATTTAAGATTCGGCCGGTAAAACCCATGCACGCGGATCAACGGGTCTTGGAGCTTCAACGAAGACGCGATCTCCGCCTGCACTTCCGGCGTCGCGGTCGCGGTCAACGCGATGACAGGACAACCGAGTTCTTTCCGGATTCTTCCCAGGTCGCGGTATTCCTCGCGGAAATCGTGCCCCCACTGCGCGATGCAATGAGCCTCGTCGACCGCGACGTAATCCGGCGGATGTTTTTGCAGAAAATGAAAAAACTCCGGCATCGCGACGCGTTCCGGGGAAACGTAGTAAAGATTCAGCCGCCGTTCCGCCCAAGCCTCGCGGGTCTCTCGGTAATTTTCTTCCTGAGCCGAATGCGTCGCGGCCGACGGGATCTTCAAGAGCTGTAGCTTGGCGACCTGATCGTTCATCAAGCTGATCAAGGGGGAAATGACGAGGCATCGCTTGCCCGCTGCGATCGCCGGGAGTTGATAGCAAAGCGACTTTCCGGACCCGGTCGCCATGACGGCCAGCACGTCGCGGCCTTCCGAAACGGCGCCGATGATCTCTTCCTGTCCGTGCCGGAAAGTCTCGAGGCCGAAGACGGAATGCAGGATATTCTGTTTCAAGGGGCTTGGACCGTTAACCTAAAACGCCGTCCTGGTAAGGCTGGGGGATGATGCCGTCCAAAGGTTTGGCAGCTTCGATTTCTTCGGGGGTCAGTTTGTAGACGTGGATCGCATCGTAGGGGCAGTTTTGTTCGCAAAGTTTGCAGCCGATGCAGGTTTCGATGTCGACATGCACGATCGTCAGCACGCCTTCGGCTTTTTCTCCGCCGCGCAAGGTCAGACACGAAGGCACGGGGCACCAGTGAACGCAGTACTCACATCCAGTACAGGCGTCGTGCTCGACCAAGGCCTTCATCTTGGGTTTAGCCGGTTTCGGAGCAGGTGTCACCGGGGCTTCGGCCACAACGGGTGCGGCCTGGGTTTCAGTCGTCGTTTCCATAGAAGGCGCTAATTCTTGTTGGTTTCGGGTCTTTTGTCAAAATCTTCATAGGTGGGAGCGGTCGATTTTTGATGCACACGGATCTTGGCCTCCGGATCCAGTTGGAGATGGAATTCCACGCGGCGGTTCTGGGCGCGGCCGGCCTTCGTGCCGTTGTCCGCCACGGGTTCGGATTCGCCCTTGCCGACGGCTGTTATTTTTTCGGCGGGATAGCCTTTTCCAGCCATGTATTCACCCACGACTCCGGCTCGTTTCTCCGAAAGTTTCTGATTGTAAGAATCCCGGCCTACCGAGTCGGTATAACCCTCGATACGGACGCCCGTAACGCCGGAACGATCCTGGATGGCATTCACGATCTCATCGAGGACCGGATAAGAACTGGGGACGATGACCCAGCGATTAAACTGGAAATGGATCTTATCCGTCGCAATCACCTCTTCCGAAACGGGAGGCGCCGGGAGTTGCCGCTCGTCCTGAGCATGACGGTAAGAGGCTCCGATAAAAACCCGCCAATCGGGCGCGCCCAATCCGTCCAAGATCCCCGTTCCGCCCCCGGCCGTAAACGACAGAGATTTCCCCGGGAGCCAGCGCAGACCGCCGTTGATTTCCAAGTTTGTCGCGCTGCCGGGGGTGAAGAAATTCTCAAAAGTAGTCCAACCGCCAGCCTCCGTGACAAATTGCAAACGATTCACGATTTTCAAATTCGCTCCGACCCCATAAAGAAATTGGTGATGCAAGACAGCCCCGGTCAAAGAACGATCACGCAAACGCGCACCGGCATTGAGCGATAGAGAGAGACGATCCCATAAACGGTCGACGTCCAGAATCACAAGACCGCCGCCGGTGATCTTGCCGTTGCCGGCGAAATATTTTTCCTGTCCGGTCGGAAACGTCACGAACGGCATGGCCGCCAGCCCCACCGGATATTTTCGAGAATCCAAAAGGCGTGCTTTGAAATTCACGCCAATATCTCCTACGCGGAAACCGTTGTCCTGGACCAGGGTCGCCGGAGTCAGAAATTGCTGATAAGGGGAGGCACTGAAACCAACACCTAAGTTTAACCAATTCCACAGCCCCAAGGCCGCTCCAAACTGGAGGGCGAATTGTTTCTGGATGACGTCTTGGATGTGAACCCCGGAGGGAGTTTCGATGACGATGGGATCGTCCGCAAGGTCGGCCGAAAGCCCCAAGGCGTAACCCCACTGTCCCAAAGTCTGAGATTGTTCGACGGTGAAATAAGGCCCTTGATCGACCGCAGGCTTGAAGCTCAGGGAATCGACGCCGACGGCCGCTGAGGCCACGGGGCTTAAGGCGAGAAAGCCCGCTAAAAAAAAGACAGAAAAATACCGAAAAGAAACCACGTACGACCCTCCCCAGGGTTACGTTGATGCCTTCTTCAGGAGAACTGGATAATATTTTTCTACTGTAATTTTATGCGTTTCGCCAGGATTAAACCGCCCAGGAGGACAAAATTTCCCAAAATGAGAAATAAAGTGGTTTCTTTAGAAAAAGAATCCTTCATCGGCATCAGTCCGCATCCACCGTCTCCCAGGAGATAAACAACGCAGTTGGTGGGATTCGCAGCGCAATAAACGTCGGCTGTCGTTTCGATCACGCAAGAATTGGAGCAGCCGTCGCCGCTGACCAAGTTTCCGTCGTCGCACTGCTCGGGAGACGCGGGCTGACCGTCGCCGCAGCCGGCGGTGCACACGGCACCGACGCAGGTAAATCCGGGTTCCACGACGCACGTATTCGAGCAACCGTCTCCATTGACTAAGTTTCCATCATCGCAAGGCTCACCGTTTTCCACGACGCCGTTACCACACACGACGCCTTCGACGGCACAAAGACTGGAGCAGCCATCGCCGTCGATCAAGTTTCCGTCATCGCATTGTTCGAAATTCTGAACGACGCCGTCACCGCAAAGAGCGACTTGTTGCAGCTCGAAGGCTCCGATGTCGCAAACCAAAGTACCGTTTCCATCACCGTCCACGGGACGCGTGGAACCACGCTGATCCGCGGCCAAAACGACGGCTTGCGCGTCGTCCGAAGTGCAGCCTTCGATATTATTACCCCCGTCGAGGGCGGAGCTTGAGGCCGTCAGCGCATGCGTGCGCGTCGGACCTCCGTTATCGGCCAATGCCGAAAGTCCTGGATCGATCGTAGACGCCGCCGTGCCAATCTGATCCCCCGTTCCTCCGGCGAAATTTCCATCGCAGCCTGTCTCGTCGCCGATGAGGTTGAAACCTTCGCTGGTCAGGACAGCCGCCTGGGCGTTGAAACAATCAGGATCCGTCGCGGCGTCATTTCCGGCCAAAATCGTATTTCTTAAGAAAAAAGTCGCTGCAGGATCGTCGATGAGGAGACCGCCGCCTTGGGCTCCTGTGGTATTCTCGGTCACCGTGGCATTTCTTAAATTTTTGGCATCAGCTCCCGTCAGCGCGAGACCGCCGCCACCGAAGACGGCGGTATTTCCGCTGACCGTGGTATTCACGAGGGTGACGCCACCGCTGGAGTTGATGCCGCCGCCTCTTATTTCGGCTTCGTTGCCGTCGATCAAGCTCGTCGTCACGGTCAAGACGGCACCGCCGGAAAGAAAAAGCCCGCCGCCGCTTCCGCCGGTATTTCCGATGACGCGGGCTACGTTTTCACTGACGGCGGTATCGATCAGGGTCACGTCGCCCTGAGTGGAGAGAATGCCTCCGCCCTGTCCTTGGACGCTTCCATGAGTGACGGTTAAGTCGATCAAGATCAAAGACGAAGCGGACGTCGAAATGGGGAGGTGAAACACGCGGTCAATCGTGTTGCCGTCGATAATGGTAGAAGCCGCGCCTTCGCCTTGGACTGTAATCGGGCTGCCCGTCGCTCCATTGACGACATCCAAATCTCCCGTGAGCGCGGCGTCTTCGCCCGCGCCCGCCACGGTCAGGAGATACGTACCCGCCGGAAGCGTGATGGTATCGGCGCCCGCGGCGTTATTGGCCGCGATCACGGCGCCGCGGAGGCTGCAATCGTTCGCCGCCACCGTACACGCCGTCGCGCCTGCCGTGTCATCCGTGCGGTCGACGACGAATTCAGCCGCGTGCGCAGAGGAGGTCAAAACCAGAGCCCATAAAGCGAGAACGATTTTTTGTGTCTTCATAAGGTTAAGTCCCGTTTCTTAAACGTTTAAGGTCCTTCATTCTTTTTTAAGGATAGGTCGGAGACTGCGTCTCTTCGACGACCTTTGCGCGCGCGCCCGGCTTCAGAGAGAGATGAAACTCCACGCGGCGGTTTTCGGCGCGGCCGGCGGGGTTGTCGTGACCATCCACCTGATTCGGGGCGATCGGTTCGCGTTCGCCCTTGCCCACCGACGTCAGACGTTCGCGCGCGACGCCATGGCCGGTCAGGTAATCCACGACAGAGGCCGCGCGGCGTCCGGAAAGAGCATCGTTATAGGCGTCCGTGCCGATCGAGTCGGTATGGCCCTCGACGCGGATACTGGAGACGTCATCGCGGTTTTTGATCAAGGCGACGATGCTGTCGAGCACCGGGTACGAAGACTTCTTGATGTCGGAGCGGTTGAATTCGAAATGAATCTTATTCGTGCGGATGACTTCCTCGCGGACTTCCTGTCCCGTATGAGGATTCCGGTAAGACACGGCGGCAAAAACGCGGTAATCCGGAGCTCCGAGCCCGTTTAAGACACCCGTACCGCCGCCGGCCGTGAGCGCCAATGTTTTCGTCGCGAGCCAGCGAAGCGCTCCGTGCGCTTCGAGATTACGGTTATTGGCCTCGAAAAAATGATCGAAAAACGTCCAGCCGTTCATTTCGCCGATCAGCTGGACGCGCGGATGGACGGCATAGTTGACGCCCGCGCCGACCAAAAATTGATGACTGGCCGTCGTTCCGGTGGTCAATGCCGCCGACTCGCGAATTTGGGCCCCGACGTTCAACGCCGCCGACAGCTTGCCGAAAACACGTGGCGTGTCGATCGCCAAGAGGCCACCGCCGGTCACGCGTCCATTGCCCGTAAAATGGTTTTCGTTCCCGGACGGGAACGTGACGAACGGAACCACGGCGATGCCGATAGGATATTTATTATGATCCAGCAGACGGCCTTTTAAATGAACCCGAACGTCGCCCATGCGCGCACCGTCGTCGGGCGTATTCGTCCCCACCGTGCGGAATTTTTGAACCGGCACGAACGAGGCCGAAACCCCGGCGTTTACGGAATCCAGGAGCCCCAAAGCCGCGCCCGCGTGCAAAGACAGTTGTTCATTGACGACGTCATTGAGCTTAGGCCCGCCGCCTAACTGCGTGATCACGGAATCGTTACTGAACTCGGTCCAAAGTCCGGCGGCCTGGCCCCATTTACCTAAAGTTTCGGTCTGCTCGACGGTCAAATAATAACCTTGATCCGCCGCCGGCTTGAATCCGTTCGCGTCGAAACCCGGCGCCGCCGATACGGAAGCTGCCGACATCATAAAAAGAGAAGTCACGATCCCGATGAGCCCTGATTTTTTCATAATTCCTCGCAAAATTTCCTGTGCTTTGTACGCGGTTTCGCCTGCGTCAAAGAGAGGGCTTGTAGTGTGCCGCGAAAAATGTGTCAATTGTCATGAAGCCGTCAGAAAATTTTATGTTTTCGCTTGCTAATTCATCGGAAGAAGATTCTTTTTAAAGTGCGTCATGAACCCTAAATTTAGATTTCTACTGTTTCTTTGCGTCTTAAGTTGCGGTTTTCTGGAAGTGAGAGAGGTTCGGGCGGAACAAGATGTTCTGACGTTAGAGGAATGTTTCGCCAAGTCGCTTTCCCGTAACGAATCCCTCGCCATTCGCAAGGAAGACATCCACATCGCAGAGGCCCATGCGCTTCAAGCCTGGGGCACGGCCTTGCCTCGCATTGACGTGCGTGCTTCCGAACTGCTGCAAGACACGGAGAGCGCAAACAACGGGGGAGAATCGGTCGGCGATACGTTCACGCGCCGCAGCCGACCGGAAGTGGCCGTCACGCTGCGGCAGCCAATCTTTCAAGGATTACGAGAATTCCAGGCCCTGAAAATCGCCGGAGCGGAAAAAAAGAGAAACACATACCAGTGGGACCGGGCGAAACAGAGCCTTTTCGGTGACGTCACGCGCGCTTACTATGTGGTCCTGGAATTGGAACGCGAGCTTTCGATCCTCCAGTCGATTCGCGGAGCCCTCGCGAGCCGTATCCATGAAATGCAAGACCGTATCCGCGTGGGTCGATCCCGCGACACCGAACTTTTCACGAATCAATCTCAGCTCTCGGCGAGCGAAGCGGAAATCGCCCGCACCCAAGGCAACATCTTGTCGGCACGGGAGACCCTGGGCTTCTTGATCGGTGAAGAGTCCGTGACACAGCGCTTAAGAGACCAGTTTCCCGTCCCCGCGCATACGCCGGCCCTGTCTTCTTTCCTGGAAAAAAAGACCGGCCGGCCGGATCTTGCGGCTTCCAGCGAAAACCTGAAACTTTCCAAAGGCCAATGGAACTATGAAAAAGGCGCGCGGCTCCCGACCGTCGACATGACCGCGAATTATTACCCTTACCGCGTGGGTTTTTTGAAAGACATCGACTGGGACGTGACTTTTAACCTCAACCTTCCCGTCTTCCAAGGCGGGACGACGCGCGGGCGCATCCGCGAGGCGAAAGCCGAATTTCAGCAGACACGCTTGGGCCACCAAGAAAATTTACGGCGCGCGGACATGGAAGTGAAACAGGCCTATTATAAACTCGTCGCGGCGAAAGCGCGCGAGAACGCCTTGCAACGGGCCCAGTCGCTTTCAGGTTCTAATTACACAGCCCAGACGAAGGAATACAACTTAGGTCTGGTCAATAATCTCGATGTGATCTCGTCGTTAAGCGACTGGCAGTCGCGACGGCTTGAACACAACCTGGCGCATTACGAAACTAAACTCGCCTATCTGCAACTCCTACTCGCAGCGGGAGACATGCCGCCCAAGGAGATGCAGCCATGACGTTATCCGACATCTCTATTAAAAACCCGGTCGCGGCATGGATGCTGATGATCGGGTTGATTGTCTTCGGCTGGATCAGTTTTCAGCGCATGGGCATCAGCCAATTACCGGACGTCGATTTTCCGGTCATCAACGTCACCGTCGCTTGGGAAGGCGCCGCTCCCGAAGTCATGGAAACCGAAGTAACCGACGTGCTCGAAGACGCCGTCATGAGCATCGAAGGCATCCAGGAAGTTAGCTCGAATTCGCGTCAAGGCCAGGCCACGATCACGATCGAATTCGGTTTGGACCGCGACATCGACGTGGCCCTGCAAGAAGTTCAGTCAAAGATCGCTCAGGCCCAGAGAAACCTGCCGCGTGAAATCGACCCTCCCGTCGTCGTCAAAACCAATCCCGAAGACCAGCCGATCATGTGGGTTTCGCTCGCGGGTGACAGACCCTTGCGCGATCTCATGATCTACACGCACGACGTCTTGAAGAATCAATTTACGGTACTCCCGGGCGTGGGCGAAGTGTTCTTGGGCGGTTATATCGATCCGAATTTGCGCGTCTGGATCGACCAAAAGAAAATGACCGAGGCCCAATTAACCGTCGATGACATCCTCGACGCGATCGGCAGCCAGCACGAGGAAGTGCCGTCCGGCATCATCGACACCGGGAAACGCGAATTCAACGTGCGCGTGATGGGCGAAGCGGCGACTTCGGAAGAGTTTTCGCGTATCGTCATACCGACACGCCATGGCGGCGGAGCGATCTGGAGTACGGTGCGCATCGGCGACGTAGCCACGGTCGAAGACGGTTTGAACGACGCCCGCCGTATTTCACGTAACCAACTAAAGCCCGCGATCGGCTTAGGTATCCGCAAACAACGCGGATCGAACGCCGTCGCCGTCGCCCAGGGCGTCAAAGAACGCGTGCTCGAACTCCAGAACACCCTGCCCGAAGGCATGACGCTCAGCTTAGTCTTCGACAGCACGAAGTTCATCGAAGAATCCACGAGCGAATTGACCTTCACCCTGGTCCTGTCGGCCTTGCTCACCGGCGTGGTCTGCTGGCTTTTCCTGGGCTCTTGGAGCTCGACGGTCAACGTCCTGCTCGCGATCCCGACGTCAATCATCGGGTCGTTCATCGTGCTCAACTTCATGGGCTTCACGCTCAATACGTTCACCTTGCTCGGTCTTTCGCTCGCGATCGGCATCGTGGTCGACGACGCCATCATGGTATTGGAAAACATCGTCCGCTACCTGGAGCACGGTTTCTCGAAAGTCCGGGCGGCCATCGTCGGCGCGCGGGAAATCACCTTCGCCGCGGTCGCCGCGTCCATCGCAATTCTCGCGATCTTTTTGCCCGTCGTCTTCATGAAGGGCATCGTCGGGAAATTTTTCTACCAATTCGGCGTCACGATGTCGGTCGCCGTTCTCCTGTCCTTGCTTGAAGCCTTGACGCTGGCGCCGATGCGCTGCTCCCAGCAGCTCAATCTCCAGAGCGACAACATCCTCACGCGCTTCATGGACCGGTTCCTGGGAGGCTTAATTGCGTTTTACCGCCGCAGTTTGAATTGGGCCTTGGATCGTCGAGGCTTGGTCGTGATCGGCTCGATCGTCATTTTCGCGACCTCTCTTTTGATCGCGAAAACCATCAAAAAAGAATTCGTGCCGGCCCAGGACGAAGGCCGTTTCCTCGTGCGCATCCAGACGCCGATCGGCTCTTCCATCGGAGCGACGGATGAAGCCGTACGCGCGGCCGAAGACTTCCTGATGCATCGCCCGGAGATCGAGCAGTATTATCTCGCGATCGGCGGGTTCGGTGGCGGCGAGGTCAATACGGCGATGATGTTCATCACGCTCAAACCCCGCAAAGAACGTCCCATCGTCGCCCCCGCGACGCACCGCCTTTCCCAACAGGAAATCATGGCCGTGGTGCGTGACGAGTTCAACAAACTCCCGGGCGTGGAGCGCGCGATCGCGCAGGATCTTTCGCTTTCCGGATTCAGCGCGCAGCGTGGCTTCCCGGTCGAATTCACGATCCGCGGACCGGATTGGGATCAGCTCGCAGCTTACAGCGGCACGATCATGGAAAAAATGAAGGCGTCGGGACTCATGACCGACGTCGATACGGATTACATCCTGGGCATGCCCGAACTTCGCGTCTTGCCGAATCGCGAAGCGGCTTCCTTGCGCGGCGTTTCCATCGACTCGATCGGACGCACGGTAAACGCCACTATCGGCGGCGTGCGTGCCGGCAAATACACGCAGAACGGCAAGCGCTACGACATCCGCGTGCGGCTGACCGACAAAGACCGTCAACGCCCCGAAGACATCGGCACCCTTTGGGTGCGCAATCAGCACGGCGAACTCGTGAATCTGTCCGACGTCACGACGCGCGTGGAAAAACCGTCGCTGCTTTCGATCACGCGCCGCAACCGTGAACGCGCGATCGGTATTTTCGCCAACATCGCTCCGGGATCTTCCCAGGCCGAGGCCTTGGCGGGCGTCCAAAAAATCGCAAATGAAATCCTGCCGGAAGGTTATCACGCCGTGTTTACGGGCAGCGCGAAAGGTTTCGAAGAGTCGTTCCAGAGCCTGATTTTCGCCCTGATCTTAGGGCTTTTCGTGGCCTACATGGTCTTGGGATCCCAGTTTAACAGCTTCCTGCATCCGGTCACCGTGCTTCTCGCATTGCCCTTCAGCATCACGGGAGCCTTCATCGCGCTGAAGCTCGGCGGACGCAGCTTGAACATTTATTCGATGATCGGCATCGTGCTGCTCATGGGCATCGTGAAGAAAAACTCGATCCTGCTCGTGGATTTCACGAACAACATCCGCAAAAAATACGCGGACCTCGAAGACAGGACCAAGGCCGTCCGCGAGTCGCTGCTGGAAGCCTGTCCTCTGCGTCTGCGGCCGATTTTGATGACGTCCTTCGCCACGATCGCGGGTGCGATCCCTCCGGCCTTAGGCCTGGGCCCCGGGGCGGAGACGCGTATCCCGATGGCCTTGGTCGTTATCGGCGGCGTCTTCTTATCGACGTTCCTCACCCTCTATGTCGTCCCGTGCGTCTACAGCCTCTTGGCACGTTTCGAAGGCCATAAGCATGAGGCGAATCTGAAAGAGGCGCTGAAGGAATTGGGCGAAACCGGAAAAGAACCTTCTACGCCGACTTTAATTTGATGTTTTGCAGTACGGCCAGGCGGGGATCGATTTTCTTCTTATCGCAGTCGCAATTCCCAAAATTGAGATTTTGACCGCATTTGGCACACAGGCCTTTGCAGTCTTCGGAGCAGAGATGCCGCACCGGCATTTCGAGTAGGATCATTTCACGGACGATTTCATTCAAGTCGACCTCGTTGCCTTTGTAGAAAGAAAACGCGACGTCGTTTTCACCCAGACCTTCGTCTTCTTCGCCTTTTTCGAAGTGCATGTCTTTATGCGGGGCTAAATACACTTGCAGCGGAAGCGTCGTCTCCGCGTCGAAAAATTCGGCGCACCGGTCGCATGTGGGACGCAAATTTGCAACGACCTTGCCCGCGATTTGGACGTTGTCGACGGTCCTTAAAACATGGAGCTCCATCGAAACTTCATTTTTTTCGGGCAGGAGTTCCCCGAAAGAATCGCACACGACAGCCCCGAACCATTCGTCTTCATAGCGCTTGGGCTTTTTCTGCGCGGGAAAAGAGGCTTGGAGGTCCATCCCCTCTTCAGGGATGTCTAAGATCTTGAGTTTCATGGGGAGATTTTAAGCGGCGACGGGCTTTCGATTGTCACGGATGAGCGAGACGAATCCGTAGACGATTTTGTGCGCTAAATCCCTCATGCCCGGCAGGTATTTAGGGATGTCCGCGAGGATTTTTTCGGGATCACCACCCGCGGCGCGGATCTGCACCTGGGACCATTCCGACGACACCCAATCGCGAATCATGTCTTCGGTCATCTCGACGTGGAACTGGAGCCCGATCGCGTTACCGTTGAAACAGAAAGCCTGGTTTTTATAGTGGCTGTTCCAAGCCAGACGGTAACCTTCCGAGGGAACCTCGAACGTATCTCCATGCCAATGAAAGACCATGTGAGCTTTTTTCGGATCGACCTGGAAGAAGAGCGGATTGCGTTTGTAGTACCAATCATCGAGCCTGATCGGTGCCCAGCCAAACTCCGGGGTCTGACCCGGAGAGACGCGACCGCCCGCCGCCTGAGCGATCAACTGCGCTCCCAGGCAAATTCCCAAGATCGGTTTTTTCTGCCTCAAAAATTCCTGGATGACCAAGATCTCTTTTTGAAGCCACGGGTATTTGTCCGTCTCGTAGACACCCATCGGCCCGCCAAGGATGACCATGGCACCGTAAGCCTCGAGCTTCACGCTCGCCGGAAACACGGTGTTTTCGGAAACCATCAAAGTATCCCACGAAAACCCGGCGGTTTTCAGCTCTTCGCCGATGGTGCCCAAGTCTTCGTTCGAGACGTGCTGAAGGACTAAGATTTTTTGCGACATGATCTGTTCTCCTGACTGCTTACGCTACTCCTGACCTATTCCTTATAAGACGCGTACGACGTATCCGTCTCCCAAACCCGGACTTCCTCGATCGGCAGTTTTCGGGACGCGCAATAATCGTAAATGATCTTCGCGATCGCCTCCGCCGTGGGATTGGTCTCCATCAGATAAACCGGCTCGCCTAATTTCTGCAAGGGTCCTACCAAAGGATCGTCGCGGCGCAAGAGCATCTTGTGGTCCAAATTTTCGTCGATCCAGCCTTTGACGATTTCCTTCAAATCCCCGAATTCGAAGAGGATGTGGCTCTTATCCAAAGTCTCGCCGGCCAAATGGATCTCCACCCGGCTGTTATGCCCATGCGGATGCATGCACGGCCCGTCATAATCCAACAGGCGGTGGCCGTAGCAGAAGTCGATTTCTTTGAAGACGCGGTACATAAGGCGTGTCTGTCTATATTTACGCCCTCCGCCTGTCAATGAAGGATGGCGGGTAGCTTATCTTCGAGGACAGTCCTCTTCTTCCAACGGCATAGAGCAGATCTAATAAAGCGATCAGATAAGGATGAACTTCCTTTTTCCTATCCGGCATCTGGTAGGGGGATGTGTGGACCCTGAAAAGCAGAACCCCCTCCTGAGCCAAACGCTCTCTGTCTCCGCGTGAAAACGTTTCCGTGGTCGGCTGGAGAGGCAAGAGCCACTCTTCGCGAAATACCCGGAGTACGGAGACGATGGGCGCCAACTGGAGCAGGATCGATTTGGAACTGCGGTAAAGATTCGGTGCCTTCGGCCTGAACATCAAATCGGGCGCCCCCAAAATCTTCCCTATTCCTAAAAAAACATTTTCCGCAGCGGCTTCTTTTCCGCCCAATACCTGGGCACAAAACACGGACCATTTTTCCCGCGCGATTTCCACGGTGGTCCCATGGGGCAGAACCTTTTGGATTTTTGGCCCCGAGTGCAAAGGTAGGCAGGAAAAGCGTGTTTGCCCGGAGAAATGTTTCAATTTATCGATAAAATCGCACTCCAAGGCCTGCAGGACATACGACGTGGCGGCGTCCGCGTGTTCATCGGTACGGCAAATTTCCAAGAGCTTCAAACAGGTTTCGAACAAAGCCGGCGGCACGACGGAACCGCCACGAATCAAGTTCTCTTGGGTATGCAATACGAAGTCGCGGTTGAAGGAAGAAAGGGTCCCCATGCCTTTTAGTCGGCATGTACTTTGAAAAGTTTCATCTTATTTAAGATCCGGATAACCTCGCCCCGCCGTCGACCGGATGGAAACTTCCCGTAATGAAGTCGGATTCGGCCAGGGAAACAGCCATGCGTGCGACGTCTTCAGGCGTACCCCAACGTTGGAGTGGGATTTTTGAAACGATTTTTTTTCGGGTTTTCGCCGTATATTCCACGGGCGCCAAGATCGGACCGGGGCAGACGGCGGTGACCAGAATTTCGGGGGCTAAGGCCTTGGCTAAACTCTCGGTCAAGGCCAAGAGCCCCGCTTTAGAGACCGAATACGGCAAATGGCGTGGCACGGGTTTTTGCAAGACCCAGTCGGCGATATTGACGATGCGGCCGCCGTTTTTCTTCATGGTCGGCCCCAGGCCTTGCGCTAAATAAAAAGGCGCGGTGACGTGCAAGGCCAAACAATCGGCCCAGTCTTTTTCGGAAATTTTCTCAAACTCGGTCGGGTAGAAAATCGAAGCGTTATTGACCAAGACATCGACAGTGCCGTGCGCGCTGAGGATGTTTCGAATCATGCGGTCGATTTGTTTTTTCTTCGTGAGATCGGCTTGAAATAACGACGCGCACGAAAGATCTAAATCCTTTGCCAGGGCTTCGGCTTTGCGGCGTGAAGATTGATAGTGGATCAGCACGTCCGCGCCTTTTTCCGAAAACGCGCGCGCGATCGCGGCGCCGATACGCTTGGCGCT
>JBPOJN010000040.1:0-41887 GCA_052033505.1 Myxococcota bacterium
ACCGCGCCTTCGTTGGCCTCCGCCCCGCTGTTACAAAAGAACACGCGGCCCGGGAAACTATGCGTGATCAAGTACTCCGCCAGGCGCGCCTGGGGCTCGGTGTAGAAAACGTTGCTGACGTGCCAAAGTTCCTTGGCTTGCTTCTGAAGCGCTTTCAAAATGCGCGGATGGCCGTGGCCTAAGTTCGTAACCGCGAGGCCGGAGAAGAAATCGAGATACTTTTTTCCAGCGGCGTCCCAAACACGCGTGCCTTTTCCGCGCGCGAGCGTGAGCGGCAAACGATTGTACGTTTGCATGACATACTGCTGCGTCAGAGATTCGGCATCGGTGCTTGGCATGAAGAGGAAGGATTAATCAAAGGCGTCGGGAAAAATCCATCAAGAAATGGCGCGGATTACGAAATTACGGTTCCAACGCCCTTATCCGTAAAAATTTCCAAGAGCACGGCGTGTTGGACGCGTCCGTCGACGATGTGGACGCTTTTGACGCCTTCGTCGGCGGCTTTCAGGGCGCAGTCGACTTTCGGGATCATACCGCCGGTGATGACGCCATCGATGATGAGGCGGCGGGCCTCGGATTTATTGATCGTCGGGAGCAGGTTTCCGTCTTTGTCTTTGATGCCCGCGACGTCCGTCAGCAAAACGAGCTTCTCGGCCTGCAGCGCCGCGGCAATGGCTCCCGCGACGAGATCGGCGTTGATATTCAGAGGCTCGCCTTTTTCGTCGAAACCGACGGGGGCGATCACGGGGATGAAACGGCCTTGCTCCAACGTCCTCAACACCGAGGGATCGACTTCTTTGACGCTACCGACGCGGCCCAAGTCGATCTTTTCGTCCTTACCGCTTTCTCCTTCGGCGGAGGCGATTTTTTCCTTGGGAAGTTTTTTGGCTTTGATGAGTCCTCCGTCACGACCGGACAGGCCGACGGCTTTGCCGCCGACGCGATTGATGAGGCTCACGATGTCTTTGTTGATGTCGCCGGCCAAAACCATTTCGACCACGTCCATGGTTTCTTTGTCGGTAATGCGCATGCCTTGGTGAAATTTGGACTCGATCTGCATTTTGTCGAGCATTTCATCTATCTGCGGTCCGCCACCGTGCACGATGACGGGATTCAAGCCGATATAGTCCAATAAAACGATGTCCTTCGCGAAGCTTTCTTTCAGCTTCGGATCGGTCATGGCATGCCCACCGTATTTCACGACTATGGTTTTGCCGTTGAATTTGCGGATGTACGGCAGGGCCTCCATGAGGACGGAGGCTTTTTCGATGAGTTCTTGCATGGGAAAATCCGTTACAAAATATAGCGGCTGAGGTCTATGTCTTTTACCAGATTCGAGAGGCGGTCCTTCACGTATTTCGCGTCGATGACGGTTTTCTTTTCGATCATCTCGGGCGCTTTGAACGACAACTCCTCGAGAATCCGCTCCAAGATCGTATGCAGGCGCCGCGCCCCGATATTTTCCATGCGTTCATTGATCGTCGCGGCGAAGGCGGCCATTTCTTCGATGGCGTCCGGCGTAAACTCAAGCTCGAGGCCTTCCGTCTTCATCAAGGCCACGTATTGGCGGATCAGCGAATTCTGGGGTTCGGTCAGGATTTTCAAAAAATCTTCCTTGGTCAACGACTGGAGCTCAACGCGGATCGGGAAGCGGCCCTGCAATTCGGGTATGAGATCCGACGGTTTCGAGACGTGGAAGGCCCCGGCCGCGATGAAAAGGATGTGGTCGGTCTTGACCATGCCGTATTTCGTGCTGACGGTCGAACCTTCGACGATGGGCAAGATGTCGCGTTGCACGCCCTCGCGCGAAATATCGGGACCGTGGCCGCCTTCGCGTCCGGCGATCTTGTCGATCTCGTCCAAGAAAACGATGCCGTTCTGCTCGACCAAGGACACAGCCCTCTTCGAGACCTGGTCCATGTCGACTAACTTCGCGGCTTCTTCTTGGACCAGAAACTTCAAGGCCTCGGCGACTTTGAGTTTCCGTTTCTTTTTCTGCTTGGGCATCATGTTCCCAAACATTTCCTTCAGATTCATGCCCATTTCTTCGAGGTTTTGAGGGGTCACGACTTCGATCATCGGAAACGCTTGCGCCGAAATTTCCAAGTCCAAAGGCTGGTCGTCCAATTTACCCGCCCTCAAGTCTTCCCTCAATTGTTCCCGGTCGACGGGAGTTTTTTTAGGGGCTTCCTTGGCCGCCTCTTCGGCGTTGGCGTCGGCAGTTTCATTACCGCCGAGATTGCCTAGATTCGTAAGCCCCGCGAGTCCGCCCAAGCCTCCGAAGAGTCCTTCCAAAGGCGACGCGGCTTTTTTCGCCGGCGGCGTTTCGCCGACGCCGCTTAAGATATCCAAAATTCTTTCTTCCGCATGTTCCTGGGCGCGCACGAGGACGCGGGCCTGCTCTTCTTCGCGCACCATTTTGATGCCGAGCTCGGTCAATTCGCGGATCATGCTCTCGACGTCTTTACCGACGTAGCCGACTTCCGTGAATTTCGACGCTTCGACCTTGATAAATGGCGCTCCGGCGAGCTTCGCCAAGCGGCGCGCAATCTCGGTCTTGCCCACGCCAGTCGCCCCAATCATGATGATGTTCTTGGGGGCGATTTCATCGCGTAAATCCGCCGGGACTTGCAGGCGGCGCCAGCGGTTCCGCAGCGCGACGGCGACGGCTTTTTTGGCATCGTTCTGGCCGATGATGAATTTATCGAGTTCGGAGACGATCTCGCGGGGAGTGAATTGTTTCATTTTTTGAGTTCCAGCACGGAAATGTTGTCGTTGGTGAACACGCAGATTTCGCCGGCGATTTTGAGCGATTTTTCGGCGATTTCTCGGGCCGAGAGCTGCGTGTCGCGCAATAAAGCCCGGCCGGCCGCCAGGGCATAAGGACCGCCAGAACCGATGGAGGCGATGCCGTCGTCGGATTCAATCACGTCGCCGTTCCCGGAAATGGTCAACAGCCTCTCGCGGTCGCCGACCAAGAGCAAAGCTTCCAAACGGCGCAGCATGCGGTCGGTACGCCATTCCTTGGCGAGTTCGACGGCCGCGCGCACGAGATTGGCGTTATACTGGTCCAACCGCGCTTCGAATTTTTCGAACAAAGTCAGCGCGTCCGCCGTCGAGCCGGCGAAACCCGCGAGGACTTTATTCTCCTTCATCGTGCGGATCTTGACGGTTTTGCTCTTCATGATCGTGTTTCCGAGACTCACCTGCCCGTCCCCCGCGAAGGCCACCGACCCGTCGCGCAAGACGGCGACGATGGTGGTTGAGCGGATTTTCAGGGAAGAGTCGGTTTCTTTAAGCTTTAGGGTGCGCTTTGTCATAAACATCCATTAAATGTTGCAGGCTCACCTGCGTGTATTTTTGAGTCGTTGAAAGACTACTGTGGCCCAAAAGGTCTTGGATTCCACGTAAGTCCGCTCCCGCTTCCAATAAATGCGTCGCATAACTGTGCCTTAAGGTATGCGGCGTCGTTTTTTTTACGAGACCACTCAGAGCGGCGCGTGTCCGTACTATTCTCTGGATCGTGCGCGTCGTCAACGCCTGCGGTTTAAAATTTGTCTTAGAATTTTTCTCGGAATCTTTCTCGGAATTTTTGCCAGAACGCACGAAGACGGGACCGGTCTTTTCGGAATTTTTCCGGATCTTCAAATATTCCTTCAAAGCCTCGACCGCCTTGCGTCCGAGGGGGATCATTCTTTCCTTGTTTCCCTTACCCTTCACGCGGACCCAGCCTTCGTCTAAGTCGATGTTTTCGAGCAAGAGTCCGGTCAACTCACTGACGCGAAGTCCCGCCCCGTACAACGTCTCCAAGATCGCGCGGTCCCGCACCCGCTCGGTCTCGACGAAACGTCCGGCTTCTTCTTGGACCAAGAAACGCGGCAGTTTTTTCGGGAGTTTGGGCAGGATCAGGTCCGCCGCGGGCGAAACTTCGAGGACTTCGGTCTTCACGAGGAAACGGAAGAAAGATTTGAGGGCGGAAATGCGTCGCGCGATGGTGGTCGGATCGAGCTTTCCGAAAAGCGTCGCGGCGTAGCTCCTTAAATCCCGCGACGAAAGGCTTTTCAGGTCGCGGCCTCTGGCCCAAGCGATGAAATGGTTCAAGTCGAGTTTGTAGTTTTTACGCGTATGAAGCGACGAGGCTTCAAGCTTCAAATGGTCGAGAAATTTCTCCACTCCGTCCGAAATCGTCTTCATGAAGCCGTGTCTCCGGCTTCGGCGGCATCCCTCGTATAGTCGCACGTTTCGCGCGGGCAACTCACGGAGCTCGAGACCTTGGTCTTTTTCAAAAGCAGCGTCGGCGCCCCACATTTCGGGCAGGCTTCCTTAAGTGGCTTATCCCACGTGGCGAATTTACACTCGGGATATTGGCGGCAACCGAAGAAATTACGTCCTTTCTTGGTTTTGCGTTCGGTCAAAGCCCCGCCGCAGGTGGGACAGATGAATCCCGCGGAAATCGCGCGCGTGGTTTTACACTCGGGATATTTCGAACACGCCAGGAATTTGCCGAAACGCCCCGATTTGATGACCATCTGGCTGCCGCAGGTACTGCAGAGCTCGCCGGTCACTTCGAGTTTGACCAGCGTGAGCTTTCCTTCGCCATCGCGCTGGAATTCGCGCGTGTATTTGCAGTCCGGATAATTCGTACACGCCAAAAATTCTCCGCGGCGGCCCCATTTGATGACCATGGCGCTGCTGCACTTTTCGCAGGAGAAGTCGGTCGGGATTTCCTGGCGCTTCACGTCGCGCATGTTGGTCTTGGCCTTCTCGAGCGCTATCTGGAAAGGTTTGTAGAAGTCCTTGATCGCGACCAGGCTCGTCTTCGTACCTTCTTCGACTTCGTCCAAATCGGTTTCCATCTTCGCGGTGAATTCAACGTTGAAGATATCCGGGAAATTCTCGATCAAGATATCGTGCACGAGGAAGCCCAAGTCCGTCGGGGAATACACGCGCTGCTCTTTCTTCACGTATTCTTTGTCGATGATGTTTGAAAGAATCGCCGCGTAGGTCGACGGACGGCCGATACCCAACTCTTCGAGCTCTTTGATGATCGAGGCGTCGTTGAAGCGCGGCGGCGGTTCGGTGAAATGCTGGTCGGGTTTGATCGCGACCGTTTTCAGCGTTTCGCCTTCTTTCAAATCCGGCAAGAGACGGGATTTTTCGCTGTCGTCTTGCTCGTCTTCTTTGTCGTCTTCCTTTTTTTCGACCAAAACGGCCGCTTCGTAGAGACTCAAGAAACCCGAAAACTTCATCTGCTGGCCGTTCGCGCGGTACCCATAAGGCCCAGCTTCGATCTCGAACGTGGTTTGGTCGAAGACAGCGGACGTCATCTGGGAGGAAACGAAACGTTTCCAGATCAAGTCGTAGAGCTTGAACAAATCGTCTTCGAGATGCGCTTTGACAGATTCAGGCGTACGCAAAGACGACGTCGGCCGGATCGCTTCATGGGCGTCCTGAGCCGATTTTTTATTGCGATAGACGTTGGGCTTTTCGGGCAAATAATCTTTTCCGTATTTTTCCAGGATGAAGCCCCGAGCCTCGTTCAACGCCTCGTCGGAAATACGCGTCGAGTCCGTTCTCATGTAGGTGATCAAACCGACCGCGTCGCCTTCGCCCACGTCGACGCCTTCGTAGAGTTGCTGCGCGAGCATCATCGTGCGCGCGGCCGAAAATCCGAGTTTTTGGGAAGCGTCCTGTTGCAGGCGACTGGTGATGAACGGCGCGTACGGGTGGCGCTTGCGTTCCTTGCGCACGATCGCCTTGAGGACGTGCGGAAGCTTCTGAAGATCGGCCACGATGCGCGAGGACTCGTCTCCATTAGAGATTTTTAGTTTTTTACCTTCAAAGTTCGCCAGGCGCGCCGCGAAAGCGGGAGGAATGCTGCCTTCGAGCATGCTCTCAACGGTCCAATACTCTTCTGGGATAAAGGCCTTAACGGCCCTTTCACGGTCGCAGATGAGCCGTAAAGCCACGGTCTGCACGCGTCCGGCGGAAAGCCCGCGGCGGACCTTGTCCCACAGGAGGGGGCTCACTTGGTAACCCACCAAACGGTCCAAAATGCGGCGCGCTTGTTGGGCTTCGTAGAGATTGCGATTCAGTTCGATCGGGTTTGCGATGGCTTCCAAGACGGCCTTTTTGGTGATTTCGTGAAAAAGGACTCTTTGAACGGGCTTTTTTACGGCCTTCCCTTTTGTTTTTTCCTTTTCCCCTTTGAAAATTTCTTCAGCGACGTGCCACGCAATCGCTTCTCCTTCGCGGTCCGGATCAAGCGCCAGAAAGACCTGGTCGGAGGTCGCGGCGGCCTTCCTCAAGTCTTCGATGACCTTCTTTTTGGAGGCGATGATTTCATACGTAGGCTCGAAGCTTTTTTTGACGTCGACGCCGAGTTTGGATTTCGGCAGGTCTTTCACGTGGCCGACGGAGGCCTTGACCTTGAAATTCTTGCCTAAATATTTTTCGATCGTTTTCGCCTTCGCGGGCGATTCGACGACCACCAATGATTTTCCCATACTTAGCTGATCCTTTCGTACACGCCGCCCGGTTTCGAACGGATGCGGCCTTCGATTTCCATGGAGATCAAGAGATGGCTCACGGTCTCCACCTCGTACCCGCTGCGCTCGACCAAGGCGTCCATCGCGCACGGTCCTTCCGACAATAACCCCAGCACACGCCCTTCCGGCGTATTTTTTAATTCCTGTGAAATGTTAAGCGGTATTTTCGAAACATTCCGGCCGGATTCTTTCCAGCCGAATTCTTCCAATATATCGTCGACGCCCAAGACCAATTTCGCGCCGTCCTGGATCAAGCGGTTCGTTCCCCCGCTTTTCGTTGAATCAATGGGCCCGGGCACGGCGAAGACTTCTTTTCCCTGGTCCAAGGCGTGTTTCGCGGTGATCAAAGACCCGCTTTTTTCGGTGGCTTCAATCACCACAACACCGGACGAGAGACCGCTGATGATGCGGTTGCGCAGTGGAAACGTCCATTTCGCTCCGGGAGTCCCGGGGGCGAATTCAGTCACGACGGCGCCGTCTTTTTCCATGTCGCGCCTCAAACTTAAATTTTCCGCCGGATAGTCAATGTCGATACCGCAACCTAAGACCGCGACCGTCCGCCCCCTGCCTTCCAAGGCCCCGCGATGGGCCGCCGCGTCAATGCCGTAGGCGAGCCCGCTGACAACGGTCACACCCGCGCGCGCCAGTTCGCACGCCAGACTCCGAGCGATCCGCTCGCCGTAAGCCGTACATGAACGCGCGCCGACGATCGCGATCGCGCGGGGGCTTTTCAAGCACTCTGCTTGGCCGCTCACCCACAGCGACTTGGGCCGCGGAGAGACGCGATGAAGAGCTTCGGGGAAACGCCCGTCCTCGGCGCTGATCTCCTGATAATGCCGTTGGGTCATGAAATAGGATCTACCTTTGTCCGCGTGCTACGAGAGAGGCTTTAAGTGCCTTCCGAACCTTCGTCTTCTTCGTCTACACGTTCTTTCAATTCCTTACCGACCTTGAAAAAAGGCAATTTTTTGGGCTTCACTTCGATGGATTCGCCCGTCCTCGGATTACGACCGCGGTAAGAACCATAGTCTTTAACCACAAAACTGCCGAATCCCCGGATTTCGATCCGGTCACCCTGGACCATGGCCTGGGTCATGGAATTAAAAATCAGCTCGATGATGTCTTCCGCCTGCTTACGCGGGACTTTGATCTTCTCCGCCAAAGCGTCAATGAGCTCCGATTTATTCATTCCGTCTCCCCCGGACTTTTTATTTCTTAAAGACCTTAAAGAACGTGAACGGCTAATTCCTTAAAATCATTAACAAAATACCAGTTTCAACGAAAAGGGTCAACCCGATATCGGAGAAGGACAAAAATGGGACTTAGAAGAAGCTGCCGATCGTGAAGTTGAAGACCACCGGGTCTTCGCCGGGATCGCGGCCGAACGGGAAGCCCCATTCGAAGCGCAAGGGGCCAAGAGGCGAGTTCCAGCGCAGACCCACGCCGTAGTCGGCGCGCAGTTTGTGGATCGCGAAATCTTGATCTTCGCCGAAGGCATTACCGGCGTCGACGAACGAGACCATCTTAAACCCGGCGGGTTCGTACAGCGGGACTTCGAGCTCGAAGTTGAACTGCATCATCTTATTGCCGCCATAAACGAAGCGGTTGTCGCCGCCCGCGATGGTCGACGGCACGCGGACCGACGGGCCGACCGAGCGCAAGGGATAGCCTCGCAGGGAATTCACGCCGCCCATGAAGAAGCGCTCGAAAAGCGGCACGGGCAGGCTGTTCAAGCTCGAGATCTGGGCGACGGTGCCGTTGACTTTGGCGACCAAACCCTTCCAGACCGGCTGGTAGAAACGCACGTTTTCGATCCAGCGCACGAAATCATTGTCGCCTCCCAGCCCGGCGTATTCGAGCGACGAACTCGCATAGAGGCCACGCGTCGGGAAGATGCGGTTATTGCGCGTGTCGTGCGAGAGCGTGACGGAAGCGCTGGAAGTCAGGCCCGAGAGATTGTCGTTGAACGCGGCCGGCACCGTGGTGCGGAAATCCCCGACGTCAACGTCTTCGATCTGATAGCCGAACCGCACCGCGGAGTTTTCGAACAAACGATGGCCCAAGCTCAACGAACCGCCGAAGGACCGACGGTCGAAGTCGGTGAAGACGTTGACGGTCCGGAAGCCGGAGACGCCGAACAGCCAGTCCGAATCCAAGAAATGCGAGTCTTCGAAGGAGAGCACGAAGAGTTGCCGTTTCGAGGAAAGTTCGGTCGAGAAGTTACCGCTAATGCCGTAACCCAAGAAATTCTGCTTCGAAACGGAGGCCGTGAAGATGAAATTCTCGACGGAAGAAAATCCGGCGCCGATCGAAAACGTCCCGGTCGGTTTTTCTTTGACCGATATGGTGATGTTGATGCGGTCGTCGCTGGAGCCTTTCGGCGTCGCGAAGTTCACTTCCTCGAAGTAACCTAGCGCCTGGAGCCGCTGCTGCGACTGACGGAGCTTGGTTTCGTTATAGAGTGAATTCTCCTGAAGCAGGATTTCGCGGCGCAGGACCTTATCGCGCGTGATGGTATTGCCGATGATGTTGATTTTTTCGATGATGACGCGCGGGCCCTTCTGCACCATGTAGGTCACGTCGGCGGTCAAGTCTTCGTCGTGCGGAATAATGCGCGGCTGGATGTTCGCGAACGCATAGCCTTGGTCCCCGTAGATCTGAGAGAGCTTCATCAGGTCTTCTTCGACGTCTTTACGCGCGTAGAGCTGGCCTTTTTTCAATTGGAGCTTGGACGTGAGCTCTTCGGAGGTCGTGATGATGTTACCTTCGACACCGACGTTTTTGACTGTGTACTGCTTTCCCTCTTCAATGTGATAAGTCAGGGTAATCGAGCGACGGTCGCGCGAGAGCGAGACTTCGGGCGGGCTGACCTGGACTTTCAGGTAGCCGTTGTTCTGGTAATGATAGAGCAGGAACGCGGAATCGCGTTTGACGCCTTCGTCTTGGTATTTTCCGCCGCCGCCGAAGAACGAAAAGAAACCTTTTTCGCGGCTTTTGATTTTTTTACGTAGTTCCTTGTCGGAAAAAGCCTTGTTGCCGATGAAGTTCACGCGCCGAATGCGGATCGGGGAACCTTCGCGGATCTGGAAGACGAGTTCCTGCGAGTCGCTGCCGGGGATTTTGCGGAATTCCGTCGTGACCTCCGCCAGGTGGTAACCTTCGGAAATATAATGATCGCGGATGCGCTTGATGGAACGGTCCAACCGCTCCGCGTCGACGGCGCCGAACGCCTTGACCTCGATCAACTCGCGCAGCTTTTCTTCTTTGACCTTTTTATTGCCGGAAAAAGAGACTTTGGAAACCTGCGTGCGCTCGCTCACGACGTAGACCAGACCCACGCCGCCTTTGGAGGCCGCTTTTTCGACGCTGACGTTGTCGAAGGCACCCAGACGGTACAGAGCCTGGATGTCTTTGCGCACTTTGTCGGGGGAGTAGGCGGAGCCGACGCGGCTTTCGATCACGTCCAGCATCGTTTTACTGTCGACACGGACGTTACCGCGCGTCGTGATATCGCGGACCACGGCTTCGGCCCAGGCCGGAGCGGAGTCCAAACCGGCACCGAGTAAAACGACCGCGACAAAAAAGAAAAAACTTAAGCTTCGCTTCATGAATTCAAGATCTCCGAATGCAACCGTTCTCCAAATGGATCTTTTGCGGGAACTTTTCCGCGATCTCGGGATTGTGGGTCACCATGACCAGGGCCATGTCGCGCTCGTGATGCCATTCTAAGAGCGCGTTCACCAGTATGTCCCCGTTCGCGTGATCCAGGTTTCCCGTCGGTTCGTCCGCAAACAAGATCCGCGGATGCCCCACCATCGCCCGCGCGACCGCGATACGCTGCTGTTCCCCTCCCGACATCTCCGCGGGGAGGTGAAGGGCCCTGTCCCTTAAACCGAATCGTTCCAAAAGCTCCAGACTCTTTTTTTGCGTCTCTTTTTTCCCCTCGCCGCGGATCAAAAGCGGCATCATGACATTCTCGAGCGCGGTGAATTCGGGCAGGAGATGGTGCGCTTGAAAGACGAATCCGATATCGCGGTTCCGAAGCAACGCCAAGGCCTCGTCGGAACGCGCGTACAAATCTTCCCCGTCGTAGAACACGCGTCCCTCGTCGGGCGGCTCCAAGGAGCTTAAGACGTGAAGCAACGTGCTCTTCCCCGCTCCCGAAGATCCCAAGATCGCGACTAAGGCCTTTTCCGGCAGCGCGAGATCGACGCCTTTCAAGACTTCCGTGCGCGCCGCGTCGATGTGGTAGGTTTTACGGACGGCTTTGGCTTCCAGTAGGGGCATTTTATTGAAGGGCCTGAACCACGTTTAACTTCTTCATGCGGCGCAGCGTCCATTCGCTGGTCACGAAAATCACGGTAAAACCGCAGGCGGCCACCCAAAGGACGTTCCGCCACGACCACAGCACCGGCACCGTACGGATGAAATAAATTTCCGGGGCGAGGGCTATGGGATGCCATACTTTCAGCGCCAGCAACACCGTGCCTCCGAAGGCGAGTCCCAAAAAAATTCCGGCGGAACCTATCAAAAGACCGTTCAAAAGAAAGATCTTTCTCAGGCGTTTCCACGAGAGCCCCTGCGTCCTCAAAATCGCGATCGCGGAGCGCTTTTCGATTAAGAACATCAAGAGCGTGCTCATGAGGTTCAAGCCCGCGACCGCGACCAAGACCGACATGAGAATGCCGAAGATGAGTTTTTCCATTTCAAGCGCGCGGAAGATGTTTTCGTTCAATTCCTTCCAGCTCATGACGGTGAACGGATAGGCCTCGCGGGCGCGTAGCTCCGCGGCCAAGCCTTCGGCCTTCTCCGCGTCGCGTAGCCACACTTCCCAGCCGGAGACTTGGTTTTTCGTGCCGAAAAATCCTTGGGCGGCGGTCAAATCCATGAACACGAAACCCGAGTCGTACTCGTGCATGCCGGACTCGAACGTGCCGATCATGCGGAAGGTACGTGCTTTAAGCGCCTGGGTGTCTTCTTCGGCTTGCGGGAACAAAAGTCGGACTTTATCGCCGTCTTTGACGCTTAATTCCCGCGCGAGCGACGCACCCAAGACCAAACCCGGCACGGCATTGTCACCCTCCCCGCCCGCTTGCGGAGCCGAGACCGTCATCTTCATGCGGGAAAGCCGCGCATAGCGATCCAAGTCGATACCTTTCAGCACGATGCCTTTCACGACGCCGCCGGCGATGATCATGCCTTCGCGGTAGAGGAACGGGGACGATCCCGAGAAATCCGCGCCGAGGTCGGCTTCGATTTTTCGCGAAAATTCGTCTTTGGGACTTTCTTCCACGTTCGTGAAAATCAGGTGGGAGTTGAAACTTAAAATGGCCTTTTTGTATTCCGCCTGAAAACCGCTCACGACCGAAAGCGCGATCAACAGAGCTCCCATACCGAAGCCCAAGCCCAGCACCGCGACCGAGGAGGCGACCGACAAAAATCTTTTCTGCCGCCGCGCTTTCAGGAATTTCAGGGCGAGGCGCGCCTCGAGCATCATCTTATTCATAGCGCAAGACCTCGACCGGCGAAGCCAACGACGCTTGCCGCGCGGGATACCAAGACGCGGCCAACGTCAGCAAAGGCACGAGGAAGACAACCAACACTGCGCCCCAAGGGCTTATGAAGATAGGCAGGTATTCGATGTAATAAGAGCTTGGGAGCCGCACCGGATATTTTTGCAATCCCCAAGAAAGGGAAAACCCCAAGACGCCCCCGAAAACGGCTCCGGTCGCACCTATCGCGAGTGCTTTTCTCAAAAAAATCCTGCCGACGGCTTTCTGAGTCAAACCCAGCGACCTTAAGACCGCCATGTCTTTGACCTTATCCAGCGCCGTCAGCGACACGAGCCCGAAAATATTGAACGCCGCGATCAAGAGCAGCATGCTCAAGATCAGCAACATACCGATCCTCTCGAGTTTCATGGCCGCGAAGAGTTTCGGATTCTGCTCGCGCCACGTCTCCACGGTCACGGACTCTGCCGAGAGTTTTTCGCGCAATGTTTTTTGGACCGATTCGTCGTCCGCGGGGTTTTTAAGCCACACTTCTACGCCCGTGCGCGCCTCCGTCCCGAAAAGCCGTAATGCTTCTTCATACGGTACGAGCGCGTACTTCGTGTCGAACTCGAAAAATCCCGAATGAAACACGCCCGTGGGCTTCAGCTCCCGCGAGCGCGGTGTCATATCGCCCGAAGGCGTGACGTCTCCCAGGGGAAAAATCAATCGCACCGTTTCTTCGGAGGCCGGATCCACGTTCAGCGTCGCGGCCAATTCGTCCCCGATCACCAGGCTTTTTTCGCCGAATTCCGTCTCTTCATAATACCGGCCCAGCCGCGCTTCCGTCGGTTTTTCCGCGAGACCGCGCAGGCGCAGCCCCATCACGCCGCCCTCTTTCGTACGCGCGATGGCTTCTCCTTCGGCGAACGGCACCAGGCGCGCGATACGCCGGTCGAGCTTGGACCAGGCGGCGACCTTCTCCGAGAGGTCTTCCCCTGCCTTCGCACGAATCGTCACCGGCGAGCGGAACGCCAGCACCCGCCCCCGAAAATCCCGCTCAAAACCTTCCATGACCGAAAGCACGAAGATCAGCGCGAAGACGCCGGTCGCGACCGCGACCAGGCAGACGGCGGTCAAAAACGACGAGAAAAACGTTTTCCGTTTCGAGAAAAAATAACGCCGGGCAATGAAGGAGGAAAAGGACACGGGTGCGGGTTTGTTCCACGCTTAAGGGCTCAGGGACAAGAAAAAGAAAGCGGTGCATCACAAAGCTTCGTTCAGAAGCTTCAATATATGCTCACGATGATCCCAGTAAAATTTGGCGGCCGCGAAGGTTTTTTCGCTCGACGGGACCGCCGCTACGCTCTGAGTGAGGGCATCGTTGAGCTTGCGGTTGTGCGTCAACACGATCGTACCAAAAATACGGATCATCAAATCTTGCTCCGCGAGGTTTAGGCGCGTAAACGCGGAGCCTATGGTGGTGGCGATTTTACCTTTATGCTGCGTTATGAGAGGGCCCACAATGAAGGCAATTTCGTGAAGATTGGCCACCAAGGAGCGAAAATCGATCACGACGTCTCTGTTCTCCCCGTAAATCCTTAAAATTTCTTCCCTCAAAAGTGACAGCATCCACCGCTTGAAAGAGATTTCTCCGCTTAAAAGGAGTAAATAAGAATACCGGTTCATCGATTGCAATACGCGATTCCAGACTTTGACCCCTTCGGAAGATGAAAGCAGTATCTCTTTGACCGCTTCCACTTCAGGAGCGCGATCGCAGAGGAACCGGTCCATCAGCGTAAACGCGTTCATGACCGGAAGGGACGAAACGATGTGAGAAGGCCTACGGCCGTACTTCAGAACCTCCCAACTCTTGCCTGCGGAGAGTTCCGGAAATTTCTCGACGTTATCCGGAAGAGGCGCGAACTCGGAATCCGCCTTCTTCCTTCGAAACGTGTCCGCCCCCCGCTTCAGCCGGTTCTTTAGATACAAAAGCAATACTTTGAGCGAAAGCGTTTTCAAAAATGCTTCCCGTTCCTCAGGTCCGCTGTTTCTTTCCGGAAACTTAAGCTGAGAAATCAGATCGAGCAGGTCATTCCTCGCGGAGCTTTGCATAAGAAGCTTCAGGACTTTCCCCGTCGTTTCAAAATACTCCCAATGTTCCTGAAGCGTCGGGATCTCGGTATCCACGGAGTCGTGTTCCAATGTGATTGCCCGGATTTCCCCGAAGGCCGCGACGATGTTCTCCGATTGGTCTTCCGTCACCGTCTGACAAAGCCGGTCCGCGATCCTTTCGCGGTATTGATCGTATAATCGGACGAAATGCCGCATGGTCCGCGCGATCGCATGAAGCTCGCTCCCTCCCCGGTCTCTCAAATGATCGAACCCATAAAGGATCCTATCCATCTCGGCGAGAAAGCGGCCTTGCAGGGAGTTTTTAGGCCCGTCCCCATTCGTCAGGGACCAGGCGCATACACCCATAAAGACAAGGGCATTTTTAAATTTAAGATTATCCCCATGATACTCGGACGTAAAAACGGACGTCGCCTGCGCAGGTATCAACGACGCGAACAACTCCCACTCTTCGGGAATATCTGAGGGAGGCGCCACGCTTTCCTCGGGCAGCCGGGACAGCGCGTTCCGTTCGTTCATGTAATGTAACGCCAGTGAACGCGCGTAAGCCGTGTCGGGATCTTTTTCCTTTTCCGCTTTTTTTGATAAAGCCCCCAAAGCATCGACCATTTCCAGAGATAGATTTTTCCGGCTCAAATATCCGTGCAGGACGCGCCCTTTTTCCGATTCAGGGACGTCTTTCGAGCAAAGATCCCGAAGCTCCGGGAAATCGAACACCAACGATGCAACGATCGCCGGCAACGTTCTTTCCCTCAAACCCCGATAAGAGTCGAAAGTGTCTTTGATGATTTGGGCCGCGGAATCCTGCGAAGGCGTGAACGCATCAATCGCCAGGGACGTCTCTTCCGCTAAAGCAGTGGCCTTCGCCCCCAAACCCTCCCGGTACTCTTTCAAGAAGGCCATGAGGACGAAAAGGTTGCGCCCCTCGGAAGAGAGAAACGCCTCGGGAATAACGCTCAGACCTGACAGGTATTTTTGAAGATGAGTTTGCGTGACGACTTCCAACTCAGGATATTTCTGAAAAATTTCAACAGCTGCAGGAAGGACTAAGATTTTCGAGACGGGACTGATATCGTTTTTTTTGTGATCCGTCAGCCCCTGCGCCGGAACGCGCTTCGGCTTCGCGCGGACCTCAGGATCGGGACGAGCGGCCTCGGGAGTCATAGCTGCATAATAATCCCAGGAACGCTTTTCTCTTTCCGCCCTGTCGATGGAAGCGGGGGGAGCATACGTTTCCGGGAGCTTTCTTTCCTCTTCCGCAACGGCGCTTTGGCCGAGAGGCGGTGTCTGCGCCTTGGGAACGGTTTTCTTCCGCCCCAGGCTTTCTGGGAGGTTACCTTTCCCTTTGGGAATTCTTTGCCCCTCTCGGACATGGCACAAAGAATACGGAGTTCCGGTGAGGATCAATATATCCTCGATGTCCTTGAGCAGCAGATCGTTCAAGGATTCGGAGGGGCTGTAAAAAGCGTACATCACGCCTTCGAGTTCTTCTTCTTTACCCCGGCCCGTGCGCACGACGGCGGCGTGACGGAAGACCTGCAAGAGCGTGTAAGCCCATTCATGCGCGTCGCAACGATTTTTAGATCCGGTCTTCACTTCGACGATACGGCGAAGCCGTTTACCCTTGGCGGCACCGATACTGAAGTCGACTTCGACGGAAACTTGGGACTGATACCGGTCGAAGAGTCCCGCGAAGGCTTCATCGCCGGCCGTGGGAAAACGCTCCAAAACTTTTTCCCGGACGTGCGTTTCCACGGACATCTTCAGGCATTCCCAATCCACGTCCAGAGATTCGGAAAAATGGACGTCTAACTCTTCGCGGCGCGCATAATGCGCCGCTTCCCGGTATTCGTTGAAAAGAGCGAGATTGCGGAGCTTCTTCTCACCGCTGGAGAGGAATTTAGCGTCGTAGCCCGTCGGCTGGAAACCGCGGTACCAACCCAAGACGTTCAATCGGCACAGTTCATGGGCGGCCTCCAAGACGACGGTGTGTCCTCCCAGGACGCAATGCACGTCCTCATTTATCAGAAACAATTCGACGTCACTTTCATCCACGCCGTCGATTTGCCTCAAGTTCGCCAAACACGCCTCGGCTTCGGCGGACATGCGACCTAAGAAAACATCCATCGCTTTGCCGTAAGCGTCTTCCGCCAAAATCTTCCCCGACAACGCGCCCCATAAAAGCGGAAACGCGGCACCGAAATCCGCGACGCCGTTTTGAGGGATCAACTTCAGGGCTTTCTGATGCTTCGTGACCTGAGATCGGAGATCGTGGTCCTCCGCGACGCGGGCATTCACATGACGGACGAAGCTGCTTTGATCGCGCGTTCCCGCCACGCTGCGCACGAGAGCCGCGGCGACTCTCACGTCATTCGACCGGGTGGCCGCGACGAAACGGATCGCGAGGTCGGGAACGGGTATTTTAGGTAATACGGCCATAATAAAAGATACGACACCATCGGCCCCGCTGGATAAAAGTTGTTCCAAAATGTTTTAAATTGCAAAACCCGCAACCTTATCCGAGGGTTGTCGACACTTCCGGAAACTTATGGTCGCCGTCATTTCCCAACCCACTTATCTTAAGAGAGCTTTTTCCTCTTTCAGCGCCGCGATCGAACGTCGCACGGGAACGCCTTCGCATTCCTTGCCCCACTGGCGCTCTCTCGTCAAAAATCCCTTCGACGTACGGGGTTTCCTGGGGCTCGTCGCCGACATGAGGAAGCGGGGCCTCGCGTCCCATGAGATCTTGAGCGCACGGGCTCATTGGTGGGCGAATTTCTCGACCTGGAGGAATGAGACCAAACAAACCGACCGTCCTTACGCGGAAAATGAACCTCTCGCGGTCGCCAAAAAAACGGCCTTTGAAACCAGAAACTTTCAAGGGATTGGCGGTCTGAAATTCACGTCTCCGGAATTCGCCGAACTTCCCTCTTTCTTGCATGCCATGATTCAAGGTCGGGCCGTCGTCGAACAGGGTGGGCTGAAGCTTTATCATAGCCACGATTGGGGGCCCATCGACTTCAACCGCTTAAACCGCGGTTTATCAGCCTACGTGCAGGAAAACGGGCTTGCGGAACTCTTGAGGGATTACGCATTTCTCTCGGGGCGTTTCGACGTTGACGCCTCGGAGGTTAGGTCAGCGCTGGGGGCGAATTTTGAAAAATTCGGATGGCGTTCTTTACCGGATTGGAAAGAGGTCCATTGGGAACGCCACAACCGCCGCCCGGAAGGACCACGGGAATTCAAACACGACGAATCTGCGAGGACTCCCCTGGGCCGCGTCCTGCGCGTGATGGAAGATGCGGACTTTCCCCATTCGCTTCCTGTTCGCAGAGTCACGCAGGACGACGCTTTTGACCTCAAAGGCCCTTTTCAGGAAAACACCTTTTTCAAATTCCTTTGCGACCACTGGGATCAATTCGAGGACGAAGGACAAGTTCCGCTCTTTAAAAAGCGTTCGCTCAACACCAAGGATTTCCACGCGATTTTCCAAGTCCATTTGACTCAAGCGCCCTTCGTTTCCTACCAAGTCTTGCGCAGGGCCGCGGCCGCCGCACGGCGCCAAGGGCAAACAGAGATAGAAGCCCGGATCCTGCATTATCTCGCGGTGTCCGCGCGGGACCAGGCCTACCCGCAGGCATCGACCGCCATTTGGTGGAGGTCAGGAGAGGTTTTTTCGAAAATCGACGCTTCCTTGGGATTCCATGCGAAGACCGACGCCGTGCGAGGTTTCTTTTATGCGGGCCGTAAGGCGATGCTCCGTGGTCAGCGGGATAAAGCCCGTCACTGGTATCACTGCGCCGAGCTCCTGGGTTATGCGTTGTCTCTCAAATCTTCGGAGTTGAAAGAATTCGGCGAGGCCGTCGATTACCCCGAAAAGACGATATGACCCGCCTCGCTTCCGCCCTCTCCGCCTTCACCGCGACGATCCAAGAACACACGCAGCAACCCGCGACCGAACTCAGCCGTTGGTACCGGTTCGCCGTGGACCCGGCCAACGTGTATCACTGGGTGAGCCTGATCTCGGATTTGCGCGAGGCCAAGCTCAAGACCGAGGGATTGCTCGCGGTTCGAAATGCGTGGTGGGACCTCTTGAAAGATCAGGCGCCAAATCGTCAATTGCCGTCGACCCACGTTTATTGGCGAAGTGGTCCTGACGAACTTCTGGGTGAGTTCCGCGACTTCATCCAAAAAGCGATGCAACCTCCGCAAGTCGACGTGCCGGAAGGACCGCTGCACGGAGTGGAGACTCTCGCAGGGAAGCCAGATCTGAATAGCCCGTTCTTGAGATTTTTATTGAAAAGGATCGACGCTCCACAGGATCCGGAGGTCCAAGAATTTCAAGGTTCCCTCTACAGCGCGGACGTTTATCCTCTGCAAAAGGCCATCAGTTTTTTTCTGGAACCGAATAACCCCCTGTACGCGGAGTCGGCTTGGAGATTGATCCGCGAAGCGGCGGAAGTCGCCGGCCAACACGAAGCGAGCGAACTCGAAAGAAGCCTTATTTATTATTTTTCGGGTCCTTTGTTCGCGTTGCATCGCATTTCAGAAGCAGCTCAAAGCAAGTGGTACGTTGGGGAAAAATACGAACACGCCGGCCTCTCCTCGCGCGCGTGGGAGGCCAAGGATAAGGCGGCTCTCATTTATCTGCAGGCGGGGAATCATCCGGCGACCGAGACGGAACAAGCGACGCGGTATTACCGCTTGGCCGAGCTCATCGCCTACGCCAACGACGACAAAAAATCGGACCCCAAAGGCGAGCATTTGGAACAATACAGCCGGATCGTCGACGATCCGGAAAAACACCGCAGCGAGTTTTAGTTACTGCCCAGGACGCATCAGCGGAAATAAGATCACGTCGCGGATCGAAGGCTGATCGGTGAGCAACATGACTAAACGATCGATGCCAATACCCTCTCCGGCCGTGGGGGGCATGCCCTGCTCTAAGGCTCGAATATAATCCTCATCATAAGGCATCGCTTCTTCATCGCCCTTCGCGCGTGCTTCGACTTGATTCAAGAAACGTTCCCGTTGATCGCGTGGGTCGTTCAACTCCGAGAACGCGTTCGCGATCTCCATGCCGGCGACGTACAGTTCGAAACGATCGACGATCTCCGGATTCGCGTCGTTCTTGCGCGCGAGCGGAGATTCTTTGAGAGGAAAAGGCACGACGAACGTCGGCTGGATCAACGTCTCTTCACCTTCCGCGAGCATCTGTTCGTAGGAAATCCGGCGGAACGGTTTTTCGAACGATATTGTTTTGCTTTGATAGGTGATTTCTTTTTTACCGTAAATTTTCAGCGCAAGCTCGCCCAACAAGTCTTCGGTCAAGGCCATCATGTCTTCGTAGGTCGCGTACGCCTGGTAGAACTCGATCATCGTGAATTCGGGATTATGCCGTGTGGAAACGCCTTCGTTGCGGAAATTGCGGTTGATCTCGAAGACGCGCTCGATGCCGCCCACGACCAGACGTTTCAGGTGAAGTTCCGGCGCCACTCTCAAGAATAAAGGAATGTCCAAGGCGTTGTGGTGCGTCGTGAAAGGCTTCGCCGCGGCACCGCCGGCCAACGCATGCATCATCGGCGTCTCGACTTCGACGTAATCGCGGTCCAGGAAGAATTGCCTTAAACTTTGGACGATCTTCGAGCGTTTCAAGAAAACGTCTTTGACCGTTTCGTTCGAAATCAGGTCGAGATAGCGCTGGCGGTAGCGGATCTCGACATCTTGCAATCCATGCCATTTCTCCGGCAGCGGCCTTAAGGCCTTGCAGACGAGCTTCAAGTCCTCCGCGCGGATCGTGAGCTCATTAGTCTTCGTGCGGAAAAGTTTTCCGCGGACCCACAGAAAATCGCCCAGATCCGTTTTTTTGAAGATTTCGAGGACTTCCGGAGACAAAGATTTCTCTTCGACGAAAACCTGAAGAGTGCCCTTCCGGTCTTTGAGTTTCACGAACGCGGCCTTGCCAAACGACCGCAACAACATCACACGCCCCGCGATCGAAAACGTCTCCGTCACCGCCTCGACGGCTTCCTTGGCGAGCGGGTCGTATTTTTCGAGGATTTCCGCAGTCGTATGTGCGACGTCGAAACGATTCGGATAGGCTTGATGGCCGCTCGCGACGATTTCTTCGAGGCGTGCGATGCGGTTTTGATATTCTTCGTCGGCCTGGGACACGGGAGTCTCCTTTAAGTCTTTTTAAGAAGCCGGTGTCTGTCACGATCCTGCAAGAGAAGTCAATTTTCGGGACGGACTAAAAAATCATCCACCTTTCAACTGGACTTTCACAGGCCCGGTCTCTAAAAACCGCGGCCATGTCGAAACACTCCGATCAATGGAAAGAGTCCCTGCTGAATTATTTCCTGTCCGACTTAGGAATGGATTTGAACGCGATGATCTCCCTGCCGCGCGTCTTTTCCCGGTGCGCCACGCACTTCAACACGAAGACCGCCCTCCTGGAGAAAAAAGACGGCAAATACGTCCCTCTCTCCTATGCGGACCTCTTGGACCAAGCGCGCGCTTTCGGATCGGCCCTTGTCGACAAAGGCGTCCGCAGCCAGGACCGTTTCGGCATCTTCCTGAAAAATTCCCCCGCGTGGGTGATTTCCGATTTCGGGACCATGTTCGCGGGCGGCACAACCGTCCCCATCTATGAAACCCTGACGCCGCACGCGGTCCGCCATATTTTGAAAGACTCCGGAGCCGTGGGCGTCGTCGTGGAAGATAAAAAGCAATTCGAAAAAATTCGCGAAGTCTGGCCGGAATTACCTCAGCTGAAATTCGTCGTCGTCCGTAAAATCGACGGAGTCACGCCGAGCGACCAAGTCCTGTCTTTTGAAAGCTTCCTGAAATCCGGTACGGACCGCCTGCGCACGCACGCATCGCTGTTGAAAGAACGTCTCGAAGGCATCGGCCGCGACGACGTGGCCAGCATCGTCTATACCAGCGGCACGACCGGAGACCCGAAAGGCGTCATGCTGACGCACCGCAATCTCCTGTCCAACGTCTACGGCATCATGTCGGTCACCGACGTCACCCCGCGGGACGTGATGCTCTCTCTCTTGCCGCTCTCGCACGTCTTTGAGCGGTCCGTTGGTTACTACGTACCGATCCTCTTCGGCGCGACGATCGCCTATGCCGAGAGCATCGATACCGTCTCGCAAAATCTACAGGAAGTGAAGCCGACCGTCTGCTGCGCCGTGCCGCGCCTCTTCGAAAAAATTTACACGCGCATGGTCCAGAAGATGGAAAAAGAGAGCGCCGTCAAAAAGGCACTGTTCCGATGGGCCACCTCGGTCGGCCGCCGCGTCTGGCAAGAACAAGCCCGCAAACGTCGAAATACGGCCCAAGATCGCCGTCAACGTCACCGTCCCGAAGACCGATTCATCATCGAAGAGCCACCCATCTCGAACCCCTTGCTCCGCGCGTCGTTCCGCATCGCGAACCGCTTGGTCTACCGCAAACTCCGCGACTCCATGGGGGGGCGCTTACGCTTCTTCGTCTCCGGCGGCGCGCCGTTGTCCAAAGACTTGGTCGATTTTTTTCTAAGCTTGAACATCTCGATCTACGAGGGCTACGGCATGACGGAATCCAGCCCGGTCATCAGCTTCAACTTCGCGAGCAAGTTCAAGCCCGGCACGGTGGGCAAACTGCTGCCGCACGTCCAGGTCAAACTCTCCGAACAGGGCGAAATCCTGGTCAAAGGACCCAACGTCATGAAGGGTTATTTCAACAATCCGAAAGCGACGGCCGACACGATCGACGCCGAAGGCTGGCTGCATACCGGCGACGTGGGCGTCTTCGACGAAGATAACTATTTAAAGATCACCGACCGCATCAAAGAAATACTCGTGATGAGCAACGGCAAGAACGTCGCCCCGCTTCCGATCGAGAACAAGCTCACGCAGTCGCCCCTGATCGCAAACGCCATGGCCGTCGGCAACAACCGCAAATACGTCTCGGCCTTGCTCTTTCCGTCCAGACCGGAAGTCGAGACCTTGGCCAAGAGCTTGGGAATTTCGGCGCAGAGCCATGAAGAATTGTACATGAATCCCATCTTGCGTGAACGTTTCGAGAAGATCGTCAAAGACGTGAACCAAGACCTCCCCCGCTACGAACAAATCAAGACATTCGAAATCGTCCCCGACGAACTGACCGTCGACGGCGGCGAAATCACCCCGACCCTGAAACTCAAGCGCCGCATACTCGATAAGAAATACACGGATAAGATCGAGAAATTGTACGCCGGCGGCGGTGAAGGCTAAAATCTAAGAAACTGTCCTGATAAAAACGAGGGCGGATTGATTATCTTCTGCACTCAGATCCCCGATGGGCGCCTCACCATCCCGTGAAGCAAAAATCTGCCCTTCACTATTGATGAATTTTCCTTCCAGGAATCCTCCGAAAGAACGCGGAACCGCCCAAGGTTTTTTCCCGGCAAATTGGCGAGACCATTCCCTCGCTTCCAAGCGACGCGTCCCGTCCTCCTGCAAAGCCCTTCTCATGCCGTAGGCCGTAGCCGTAGAATGACTGTTGATCAGCTCCCTTAATTGTCCGGGATAGCGGTGATAATAACGCGCCAGGCCGTCCACCATCAGGAGAATTCCGTCGCCCGCAGCCAACTTGGACGAAAGGAAACCCGGCGAGGGATTTGAAAGTTTACTGGTGACGATTTCATCGAGTTCCGCCGGAAAACGACCCGCCAGCTTCGGCAGAGGCCCTCCTCCCAAATAAACATTCGGTACATTTTCAAAAGAAACCGCATACGGCAAGACGTCATAGTCTCCGGCTTTAAGACGCCGAAGCGCCCAAATCTCGACGTCACCGGCGACAGCGATCTCCACGACGCCATCCGGGTAAACGCGCATCGCGCTCGCGATCGTTTGCCCGCGCAAAATGATCCGCCGGATTTCCGCATCGGCCTCTAAAAAAGCGTTTCCTAACGAGGCTCCCTCTCTCACGCATTTGAAAACGGTCTTCACCGCCATGGCGCTGGCTAGGTCTCCTTGCGGAGATTGAGAAACGCCATCCGCGACCATGAAAACGCCTTCACCCGAGATACCAAAGGCGTCGTCATTTCTCTCCGGATGCCCGCCAGCTTGGGTAAAAGCGCTGACCTCTCCGAGACCGGGAAGGATGCCGTCATAATCCGCTTGCCGCACGCGCGGAACGTTCGATCCGTCGCTGATGACGGATTCACCGGGCAGAATTCGGTTTTGTGGAAATCCAAAAAAAGTCCGAAGGGAAACCATAGACTTACCCCGGGATCTTAAAAAGACGCTTCGCGTTCTCGCTCGTAATGCGGAAAACTTCATTCTCCTCGAGACCTTTGAGCGCCGCCAGCTTACGGGCGGTCAAGACGACGTAAGACGGCTCGTTGCGTTTCCCGCGGTGCGGTTCCGGTGCCAGAAACGGCGCGTCGGTTTCGACCAAACAATAATCCAAAGACGCTGCTTTCGCCGCTTCGTGCAAATCCGTCGCTTTTCGGAAAGTCAGAATCCCTGAGAACGAAACATAGAACCCTTTCGCGATGATCGCCTCGGCGGTCTTGCGGTCGCCGGTGAAGCAATGAAACACGCCTCCCGCGGACCAGGCGTCTTCCGCATCGAAGATCCGGAAGCAATCCTCGAAGGCGTCGCGGCAGTGGATCACCAGAGGCTTCTTCGCGGATTTCGCCAACCGGATGAAATCGGCCAGACGGCTTTGTTGGATTTCGCGCGGCGAATGTTCGTAATGATAATCGAGCCCCACTTCCCCGATCGCAACGACCTTGGGATGCCGGGCCAGAATTTCAAGTTCGGCGAAATCCCCTTCCTCCATTTTCGCGACATCATGCGGATGAACGCCGACGACAGCGGAAATGTCGGGATGTTGCTCCGCGATGGCGATGACCTCGCGGCTGGTGTCCAAGTCGGTCGCGACGTTGATGAAATGCGAAACTCCCGCTTCACGCGAACGGGAAAGGACCGCGTCGACGTCGTCTTTAAAATCCGAAAAGTGAATGTGCGTGTGGGAGTCGATTAACATGAAGGCATTCCCCCTCTTAAAGTAAGAGGGGGCTAGGGGGAGTTACGCCCGATCAACGATGATATCGAGGATCTTGTCCTGGGAATTGTAGTTCGATTTGAATTCGCCGCCCTTGATCGGCAGAACGATTTCGCGCTGGAAGCGATCGGGGAAAGAATTCGCGACGCCGCAGAGACGGCGCACGCGCTCGTCTTCGAGCCAGCCTTTGAGGAACAGCTTCTTCCCGTCCGGCGAGAGCTTCACGTCGAATTTATAGTCCGGCATCTTCTCGGGGAGGTTCCATTCGAATTTCTTTTGGTGGTTCGGCACGCGCTCGGGCATCGCGATGCGCAGGAGGTACTGCTTCGTCGTCTCTTCGCTGGAGGTCGCCATGCCGTAACGCTTCATGCGTTCCCAATACGGCTCATCACCCTTGGCCTTCGCCTCCGCCCAACGGATCTGCCACGGGCGGTTGTCTTCGATGGGACCGATATCGACGACTTCTTTTTTCTTCTTCTTCGTGTTTTCGGGAGGCGGCGGCAGCTCACCCTTGATCAGCGAGATCGCGTCGACGGGGCAGTCATAGATGATGTCCCAGGGATTGAATTTACCCTTCGGAGAAGCAGCGATCGCCTTCGCCTTCGTGTGCTCCGCGTTCATGATGAAGATTTCGGGGAAATCGTTGCAGCAGGCGTCGCACGCGATGCACGCGTCGCTGACGAAATACTCTTCCATCTGGGTTTGGGCCGCGGCGTCGGACATGGTTTTCTCCTTAAGAAGGCCTTGGTTTTCTTTCGAAATCCCCAATCTTGTCAAGGCTTCGATCGGCTCGAAACATTGAAAACTACCAATCGATCCTCTGGGTCGAAGTATTCGGGATCATCGTGCCGATGAACTTGAAAAGGCTCGAATGTTCGTTCTCTGCGAACTCCCGCTTGGCGACACGGGCTTTGACCTTGCCTTGATCGGTCCCGGCGATGAACTCGACCTTTTCCAGGTCGACGTACTGCAGGTCGATCGAGACGAGTTTGCGGGTGCCGAATTGGCCAAAAAGTTCGACTTTGTTGAAATCATCCACGATCAGGTTCTTCGAATTTCTCGCCGTACGGAGACGAAAGGAAAAGCCGGGGTAAAATACCAACTCCTTGGCGATCTGGCACAATCCTTGATCCCAAGTGGAGAAACCCTTCCCTTGATTGATGGGAAAACGAACCTCTTTTTCCGAAAATTGCACGGTAAAGAGCGGCGGCTGCGCTCCCTGTGCCGGTTTCAGCTCGACCGAAATGATTTTTTTGGGGAATTCCGGGTCGGTAAACACCTTCGCCGCGAGCAAGACATCGGTGATCTGCGGCGGCTGGACCGTGATCGTTTGATTGCGCATCTCGGGAGTGAGGAATTTTTGGATGAGGAAAAGAAGCTGGAAAAACTGCTCGAGCTTCGTCTTGCGCGGCGTGGATTTTAGGATCTTCCAAAGGGCGTCGTCGGTGTCCGGGGTATTGTGCCAAATTTTCCGACCTTGCGTGTCCCGGAGCTCGTCCAAAGCTTTCAGGAGCTGCTTAAAATCCGCATCCAAAATAGGAGGCGGCGGTGCATCGTAGCCCGGGCACTTTTGCGCGATCTCTTCGGGACTTTCGGCGATCGCCAGGCCACAGCAGAAAAAAACGGCTATAAAAGCGGCGAGAAAGCCTTGGCATTTAAATCGCAGATTGTTAGTTCCCATGAATGCCTTTCGATATTGAAACAGTCCTACAAGAACGTTGGGGCCAGAACTATTCTCTGCATGAACAGCATGTCAATCCGCAGTTCGTCCGCGTGCTGCGTACGATCGGGTTCGACAAAGTTTACCGCAAAGGCCAAGGCCAATATCTCTACGACGACGAAGGAAATCGCTATCTCGACCTGCTCTCGGGCTACGGCGTTTTTTCCGTGGGCCGCAATCATCCGCGCGTGAAAGAAACCATCACGAAGCTCTTGAATCACGACCTGCCGAACATGGTGCAGATGGATTGCCACCTGCTCGCGGGACTGCTGGCGGAAAAACTCCTGTCGCTGGCGCCGGGCTTGGTCGACACGGTTTTTTTCACGAACTCCGGCGCAGAGGCCGTCGAAGGCGCGGTCAAAATGGCGCGCGGATTCACGGGACGGCCGCGCGTGCTGTATCTCGATCATGCGTTTCACGGGCTGACACTGGGCGCGCTTTCGGCCAACGGCAACGACGAATTCCGCAACGGCTTCGGCGAACTCCTGCCCGGAGCCAAGATTCCGATGAACGATTTGGAGACGTTGGAAAAAGAATTGAAAAAGAAAGACGTCGCGGCGTTCGTTTTCGAGCCCGTGCAGGGCAAGGGCGTCTACGTGCCCAACGATAACTTCCTCCCCGAAGCGCAAAAGCTCTGCCGCAAATACGGCACCGTCTTCATCGCCGACGAAATACAATCGGGACTCGGGCGCACGGGACGTTGGTTTGCATTTCAGCATTGGAATTTAGAACCCGACATCATTTGCGTCGCCAAGGCCCTCTCCGGAGGCTTAGTCCCCGCGGGTGCGATCCTCATGAAACGTGACATCTATAAGTCCGTGTTTTCACGCATGGACCGATGCGTGGTGCATTCGAACACGTTCGGCAAAAACACGCTCGCCATGGGTTGCGGACTCGCGTCTCTGAGCATCATCGAAGAAGAAAAATTAATCGAAAACGCCGAGCGCATGGGCCGACTTTTTCATGAAAAAGTAAACCAACTCTGCGGCGGTTTCGAGATGTTCAAAGAAATCCGCGGCAAAGGTTTGATGATCGGCATCGAGTTCCACGAGCCCAAGTCGCTCAAACTCAAAGCCGCTTGGAAAATGATCCATGCCGCGAATAAAGGCCTCTTCGGCCAAATGATCGTCGTACCGCTCATGGCGAAACACCGCATTTTGACCCAGGTCGCGGGCCACAACATCGACTTGGTCAAACTTCTCCCGCCGCTCGTAGTGACCGAAGAAGACGTGAACAACTTCGCCGAATCTCTCGCGCAGGTTACGGCGGATTGTCACAAATTCCCCGGCGGTGCGTGGGAAACCGGCATGATGCTCGCGAAAAACGCGGTCGCATCGAGATGAGCTTGAAAGGTTCAATTTTTAAAAGGAGACATTATGGCCGATCATTATGAAGTGGTGACCCAAGCTCCGGGCTTCGGCTCGAAGCTGATCAATTCGTTCAAGGGCATCCTCCTCGGCATCGTTCTTTTGGTGGTTGCCTTTCCGATACTCTGGTGGGGTGAAGGCCGTCAGGATCTCTCAAAATTTGTCAAAGACGCGGTCTTGGTACCTTCCGACACCGCCCCCGCGCAACCAGCCGGCACCTTAATCAAGACTACCGGCACGATCGTCTCCGACGAAATGATTAACGATGAAAAATACCTCCGACCTCCGACCACGGGCGAAATCAGCTATTTGAAACTGAACCGCAGCGTCGAAATGTTTTCCTGGCACGAAAACAAAAAAACCGAGAAGCGCGGCGATAAGGAAGTCACAACCTACGATTACAAGAAAGACTGGACCTCTTCTCCAACCAAGACTGAGGATTTTCACGATGGGCTTAACCACAAAAATCCGCCGATGGCCGAAATGAGTACACACTTTCAGGTGTCGTCCGCCAACATCGGCGTTTTTCCTTTCATAGCAAGCGAAGCGGATTTTTACGGGAACCGTGATCTTCCTCTGAAAGAAGACATGAAAAAACCAGATACGCCTTCCGTACTTCAGATCGAAGGTAACTCTATTTATATTCCTGCGGGTATTTATGCGCCTCCGGGTGCGGCGCGTGACGAAACCTTGGTACCCCGGGTCGTTACCAACCCTCAAATCGGAGACTTAAGACTCTCTTACACTTATTTTCCCAACAACGTCTCTGGTTCCGTCGTTGGCGATTGGGACGGCCAGAGCATCGCTCCACATGCTTATCAGGAAACCAACACCTATTTGGGCGCCTTCGCCGGATCTCTCACGGAGTTTCAAGCGCGTCTTCATAGCGACTATCGAACGACCACATGGATCATCCGGATCGGATCATTTTTGCTGATGTGGCTCGGGATGCAATTAATGCTGGGGCCTCTCCTCCTGCTGTTAGAATACATCCCCATCATCGGTGTCGTGGGGCGCATAACAATCGCATTCGCCTGCGGCGTCCTGGCGTTCATTTTATGGTTTTTAACATTGGTGTTAGCCAATCTTTGGCTTGTGCTCTTGGTCTTCGGTCTGTTGATCGGCGGCCTACTTTTTTATCTTAAAACAAAAAAAACAAGTACCTCCTCGACCGGCTTGCCTCCGGGAATGAGCCTGAAGTGAAATTTTTCGCGGCAAACCTGTTTACTCTCATGATCTTAGGTGCGTGCCTGGCACCGAAGTTAAGTTGGGCGGCGGAAGATAAGAAAGATATAAAAGAAGTGATACCGGCCTCGTTGGATTATGAACGTCGCCATGCCGTTGATCATCGCTTCGAGATGTCTCCATATGTTGGCGACTATTTCGGCGACAAGCTCAACCATTCTTTCATCGCCGGCGCGGACTTCACCTACAACTTCACTCATATGTTCGGAATCGTAGGTAATTTTTCTTGGAGCCAAGCTTCCGTGGATCGCACCAGCGCTTTGGGAGCGATTTTTAGGCAGAAAAACGAATGGATATGGGACGGCGGTATCATCATCAACATGCCCGCCGTTTTCCGCAGTCGGAAATCGCTCGTCGAATGCGATCTCTACACCACCATAGGAGCGGGAGTCGTCAACATCAACGGAGCCGGCCGCGTGGGAGGCTTCTTGGGCGGTGGCATGAAGATCCGCCCCCATGTTAGCTGGTTTGCTATTCGCGTGGACATTCGTGACTACTTTACGTCGCTTAACAACCCCGGCGGTTCGGATTTTGAAAACGACCTGACCGTGCGCATAGGACCAACGTTTTTACTACCGCCAAGACTGTAGCTAAATATCTTTCAACTTATCGATTTTAACGACCAACGTAAACGAAGCCGATTTGTGATCGAGCGATCCGATGAAAATCGTCGAGTCCCCGCTTTCCTCCAAACCCACTTCATAAGTCCCAGCTTTTTCTTCACTCAACAGCGTCATAGGCCCGTAAGACCCTACGGTTTCAACTTTGATACCAACCTTGGCTGGCGAAACCAGGGTAAGGACCAGCTTTTGTCCGCTTTTAGCCCCAACAACATAGGTCACGCCATTCTCACCAGTCGTCCCTTCCACTTTCGCGGACGTTTGCCCTTTTTCAAATTGAATCCTTTTATCCGAAGACGTGACTGGCGCCGTTTGAGCGGATACAATGCCTATTTGAGACGAGAAAAAAATCATCACGAACATAATTCCTGTTTTTTTCATTATCTTTTCTCCTGGGTTTTAGTTCACCTCAATGTAAAGTTAACTCAAAAATTTTCAAGAGTTTCGTAAGGAAATCAATGGACTTGAACGGCGAACTGAGACTTTGATGTTCGCCCGGAATTTTTATTTCAGCAGTTGAAGCTTCTCGAAAACAAACACCCCGACAAAAAGCGCCGTCGTCGAAAGCCCTAAGGTCAACACAAAAGGGACGCGCGCACGGAAAAGAAAGATAGCAGCGATGAAAAAGAGGAGGCTCGGCAAGACCCAAATCAAGACATCCCGAGTGTAGGTCTCCAAGACGGCCAAATCCTTCGTTTCGAAGTAAATCCAAATCAGGGATAAAAACGTCATCAAAGGCAGGGCCGTCAGGAGAGCAGCCACTTTGGGGAAAGTCTTGGCGAGAGAGCTGATCAGGGCGATAAGAAACCCTGAAACAATGACTTTCAAAATAAAAAACAAAGTTTGTCCGGACATAGTTTAGTGCAGCGTCGTTTCGAAGCTCTCGAAGAGCTTGGTGAGGAACGCGATGGATTTCGTCTCGCGGCGGGCGCGTGCTAGGGCAAGGGATTTTTGGACATAGGCACGGCAGCGCTCCGCTTCGATGTTCCGCGACAGAAACGCTTCTACCACTTCGAAATTCAGGTTTTCCGCGGACGTCACGTTCACGAAATCGTCCGTCATCGCGAGATCGAACATTTCGACAGCTTTTTTCTTGTCGCCTTTTTTGAGGTAAGCGATCGCGAGTGCCGCATGCGCTTGATGTTCGAAAGACGCGGCGCCTTTGGCGATCTTTAAGACCGTTTTTAGTTTCTTCACGGCATTGTCGTACTGGGCAAATTTATCGATCAGGATCTTGGCCATGATGATTTTAAGCGAGGGATCTTGAGGTAGGAGTTTTTCGGCGCGTTCGTAATAGCGCCAGGCGGCTTTCAAATCACCCTTGGTTTTTTCAAGGACGCCCAAGGTCGAGAGATACAAGGCGCTTTGAGTCGGATTTTTTAGGTCTTCCGCCTTGGCAAGACCCGCTTGGAGCAGAGCTTCGGCGCCCGTAAAATCCTTCTCCCGCATGCGCCGAAAGGCCTCGTAAATCTCGCGAGAGACCGATTCGGCGGCGGCTTCGGTCACACGCGCCCTTCTTGCAATACTTTGACCATCGTCTTGTGGAGCGCGCCGTTGGAGGCCGCGATTTCCTCGGCGTGGATGTCGAGGGCGCGTCCGTCGAAGAGACTGACTTTCCCTCCCGCTTCTTCGAGGATCAAGGCCGCCGCTGCCACGTCCCAGGCTTTGAGCCCGATTTCCCAGAAACCGTCATAGTAACCGCAGGCGACGTAACACAGATCGATCGCGGCCGCGCCGTCGCGGCGGATGGCTTGGGAATTCCTCAGGAAATTCTGAAAATGATCGAGGTTGTTGTTCTTTTTTTCGGTCCAGACGTTGTAGGCGAATCCGGTCGAGAGCAGCGCGCGTTTCAAATCCCGGATCGGGGAGACGCGGATCAATTTACCGTTCAAAAAAGCTCCGCGTCCGCGGATGGCCGTAAACAGGTGATCCCGCGTCGGATCGTAGACCACGCCCACGACGACCTTGCCTTTGTACTCGAGCGCGATCGAAACGCAGAAGACGGGATAACCGTGCGCGTAGTTCGTCGTGCCGTCAAGGGGGTCCAAGATCCACTTGTAATCTGACAAGGGGCCCAACGTGCCCGACTCTTCGGTCAGGATCGCATGGGTCGGGAAATTTTTCTTAAGCACCGCCAAAATCGCCTCTTCGGAGGCGCCGTCGACTTCGGTCACGAGGTTAATCGAGCCTTTGAAATGGATGCGGTGCGACTTGCCGTAGGACCGCATTTGCACGGCGCCGGCCTTCTTGGCCGCTTCCACGGCGACTTTGAGGAAAGTCTTCTCTTCGTTTTTCATTTTCATTGGATTCTTGGTTTCATGCCTTCTAACCTAGTTTTTAAAAAAATCCTCAACTTTTTACACGGCCCGGGCAAGCACCACGGCTTCGACCCGCTGGGCACCGGCTTTCGCCAAGGCCCGCGCCGCGGTCTCCAAGGTCGATCCGGTCGTAAAAACATCGTCGACCAACAGTACTTTTTTCCCGTAAACGGCCTCGGGGCGCGACACAGTGAAACAATTTTTGAGGTTTTGTAGCCTTTCTTCGCGCGTCAGGCCCGCCTGGACGTCGGTTTCCCTAATTTTTTTAAGCACAAAGGCGTCGACGGCGCCTCCGGTCCTTCGCACCAAGCGCCGCGCCAAGAGCAGCGATTGGTTGTAGCCTCGTTCGCGCAGCCGTTTGCGGTGCAAAGGGATGGGCAATACGAGGTCCCAGTCGGTTTCGGTCACATCCCATCCCATGCGATCGCCTAGGAACCGCGCCAGCTTTTCCTCACCCCGGTATTTGAGGCGCACAATGAGATCATGCAGCAGCCCGGAGTAGCGGCCGGCCGCACGGACTTTTTCGCAGTGGAATTTCTCTGAGAGACAGTCGCCACAGAGGTGGTTTGCGGAAACCTCCGCAGGTTTTAAATTTTCGAAGGGGCGCGCGCAACGGGGGCACTGAGGGTCGGAAAGTCGGGGCCAAAGTCCTTCGCAAGCGCCGCAAAGACCACTTACGTCTTGTCCGGTCGTAAGAAAGCTACGGCAGGCCGCGCAACGCAGGGGAAAAAGCCAATCAAGCCCCTTCCCTATCCAACGATTCGCGAAGCCGTTCACGAATCCGGTGACTCCGCAAGCGACGGGACTTCTTTGACCCCGGATTTTTTGAAGACGAAGTCGGAGGCGTCGACCGGGCGGTTGGTACGCGCGTTCGAGAGATCGTAATGGCTGCGGTTTCCGCTCTTCGAAAAAAGATCGACCGCCGTCACCAAGGAGCTTCGATCGTCGATGGCGAGCAGAATTTTTGAAAAAGGCGACTTGGATTTCGGGGTCAGCGTCAACTTCGACCCGTTCTCCGCCACGCGAAACGTCTTACGCATTTCGCCCAATCCCCCCAGAAACACCAAGGCCTCGGGAGAGACCACGTCTTCCATGTGGTGGGTCACTTCGACTTCTTTGTCGCGCGGACGGTAGACCCAGAGGGTTTTTCCGTCGGAAATGTAATGACGCTCCTTCGCGCCTTGGTAACGGACCAAGAAGCGGTTCGGCTTGGCGAAGATTAAATTTCCCTGCTCGACGACGTCGCGTTCCAAGATTTCAACGTAGGTTTTTTGGGTGAAATCCGCCTCGAACGTCTCCACGGTGCCGTAAGTGTCTTGAACACGATCGGCCAGTCCCGCGGCGTGCGCCGTTCCTAGGATTAGAAAAAAAGCGGCTAAGACCAGCCCCGTCGTTTTAGCAAACCTCATCCGTTACCTCCGGACCCATAACCCTGTGCGTAAACCTCGCGAGGTCTGGCGCCATCGGCGGGACCGACCACGCCTTCTTTTTCCATCTTTTCGATCAGACGCGCAGCGCGGTTGTACCCCACGCGCAGACGCCTCTGGATCATCGAAATCGACGCCTGGCGCGTCTCGGTCACGATGCCGACGGCTTGGTCATAGAGATCGTCATGATCGTCTCCGCCCCCGCCTTCCCCACCGCTACCGGAAGACTCTTCTTCTTCGGGTTTGAGGACGGATTCGTCGAGATATTCGGGGCTGCCTTGGCCTTTCCAGTGATCCACGACGCGCTGGATTTCGGTCTCGGTCACGAAGGCCCCGTGCACGCGCAAGAGTCCACCCGTGCCCCCGGTGGTGAACAGCATGTCGCCGTATCCTAGCAAATGCTCCGCGCCGACCGTATCAATGATCGTGCGCGAATCGTGCTTCGAGGAAACCTTGAAGGAAATACGGGCCGGAAAGTTGGCTTTGATTAACCCTGTCAAAACATCGACCGACGGACGTTGCGTTGCCAAGATCAAATGAATGCCAGCCGCACGCGCCATTTGCGCCAACCGGGCAACGGATGTCTCGACGTCTTTCGCGGCCGTCATCATGAGGTCGGCTAACTCGTCGATCAGAATCACGATGTAGGGCAGCTTCTCTTCCTTAGTGACCGATTTATTGTAGCCTGCAATATTGCGCGCGCCCTTCTGGCTCAAGATCTCGTAACGCCGTTCCATCTCACGCACGGCCCACTTGAGCGCCATGGACGCTTTCTTGGGTTGTACGACGACGGGCAGCAGGAGATGCGGTATTTTTTCGTAGACCGAGAGTTCCAGCATCTTCGGATCGACCATGATGAGGCGCACTTCTTCGGGCGTGGCTTTGTAGAGGATCGAGAGGATGATCGAATTGATGCACACGCTCTTGCCCGCTCCGGTCGCGCCGGCGACGAGCAAGTGCGGCATCTTCGCCAAGTCGGTGATGAAAGGAATGCCTTCCGTGTCTTTGCCGATCGCGAGCGAGAGTTTGGATTCGGCTTTTTGGAATTTTGAATGCCCGATGACGTCTTTAAGCCACACGGTCTCGCGCGTATGGTTTGGAATTTCGATGCCGACCGCGGCCTTACCCGGCAGGGGCGCGATGATGCGCACGCTTTTGCCGCCCATGGTGAGCGAGAGGTCGTCTTCGAGGTTCACGATCTTGTTAACCTTCACACCCGGCGCCGGTTCGAATTCGTACATCGTGATGACCGGTCCCGGATGAATTTCCGTGATGCGGCCTTGTACGTCGAAATCCAGGAGCTTCTTCTCCAAGAGCTTCGAATTCAGCTTCAGGCTTTCTTCGTCGACCTTGACGTTGTCTTGAGATTCGGAATCCAAGAACGACACTTGGGGCAACTCAAAATCCGCAAGGATCGGCGAAATCAGGTTCAGTTGGTCTTTTTTATCCGATTTTTTACCGTCTTGGATGTCCAGGCGCGGCAGGATCTTGGGTTCGGACGCGTTGAAGTTTTCGGACGCGGAGATTTTAACGGGAGGCGGCTTCACTTCGGAGACTGCGGGAACCGAAGCCGCAGGTTCGACGATCGACAATCTTCTGGAAGCCGGCTTTTCGGAAGCCGGTGTTACAATGACGGGTTGGGATTTCGGACGTTCCTGAACGTCTTCTTTGGTAGGAGAAGATTTGGGACGGGAGGCGAAAGCTCCCTTCCAGCGGCCCAGTGATTCTTTGAATCCTCGCGCAAAACGCGCCCAACCCACCGTCACGGCACTAAGTACCGCCGCCTGCACGCGGCGTAGCGAAACGCTTAAAAGTTGCCACACCAGCGCCATCGACCGCATCAAAGACAGACGGGTGATGATGATCAGTGAAAACAAGAACCCCGCGGCGATAAAAAGATAAGCTCCGAGACGGCCGAAGAACTGCGTCAGACGCCCACCCAACCACCAGCCCAGGAGGCCACCCGCGTCCAGGTCACGACCGCCGAGATTCACTTCGCCGAATTGAAGATGGCTGAAGATCGCGAAAAACAGAATGAGTCCCACGAAGGCCGAAGCCTTGAACCAACCGAACCTCAAATCTTTGATCGACCTCTGCGCGAAATACGTGATTGCGACCGTAAGGAGGGCGAACGGCACGAGGTAAGATCCATAACCCACGACCAGGAAGAAGAGGTCCGAGAGGTGCGCGCCGACGACGCCGCCCAAGTTCTGGGTCTTGCGGCCGATCGCCAGGGTGCTGAACGACGGATCGAAGGCATTGAACGAAAACAGGCAGAGCGTCAGAAAAACGGAAATCGCCAAAAAAACAACGCCCCAAATCTCATTGGCATGAGAGGTGGACAGTCCCGAAGAAGATGATGACGTTTTTCGTGGTTTCATGAGCGCAAGGCGGCGAAATATCTGCAAAAACCGGCGGGAAGTCAAAAGCGAATTTAGAAAGTTGCACGAAAGCACCGATCGACCTTAAGGGATCCCACACATGGTTGCAGACATTCATACGCACATCGGTCGCATCGCCGGAGCTTTATCATTCCTGGCCTTCGTGCCGTACGTCGTCGCGACGTTGCGCCGGAAAACGCGGCCGAACCGCGCGACGTGGGTCATCTGGTCCGCGGTCGGCGCGAGCCTGCTCGTGAGTTACGCGGCCTCCGGCGCGCGCGAGACGCTCTGGGTCGCGATCGCGAATCTCATCGCGTTTGTTTTCATATTGATCCTTTCAGTCCGATACGGCGAAGGCGGTTGGACCGCTTTCGACAAAGCCTGCCTTTTCGGGGCGGGGTTGGGATTCTTTTTGTGGTGGTGGTTCGACTCGCCTTTGCCCACGCTTTTTTCGGGACTTTTCATCGATCTGGCCGGCGCCTTACCGACGCTCAAGAAAGCGTGGAAAAAACCGGACAGCGAAAACCTTACGGCCTGGCTGCTTTTTTTGGCGGCAAATATTTTGAACCTATTCGCCATCCGCGATTGGAACGTCGTCGTCGCGTCCTATCCGATTTACATGGCGTGCATCACGGGGGCTTTGGTGGCGGTATTGACGCTTTCGAAAAACCGGACGGATCACTCCGTCATCAGCTGACATCCGCCGGTCGAGGAAGATGCGGTGTCGTCGGGAACGGTTCCGGGCGCCGTGGTCTTCGTCGTCGTGACCGCCGTGGTAGCCTCGGACCCGACCGTAATGATGTCACCGTCTTTTTCGCAGGTGAAAATACCGGGAACGGTTTGACGGTCGAATCCGCTCTGCGGAGGATCGCAAGGCTCGATGCTGGATCCGCCCGTAAATACCGGACTGATGGGTTCGAGGCTTAACGTGTAGGTTTTTCCGGGACGCAGTCCGCCGATTTCGTATCCTCCGGATTTCGCGCCGCAGGACGTGTTGGACCCCGTAAAATAAGAACCCGACACGAAGCTCGCCGCTTCATCGAGAGGATCCTCCGTCGAAGCCGCGATCAGGTTGACGCCTTGTAGCTCCGTCTCCCCGTCGACGCGGTAAACAATTCCGGAAAGATGGCAAAAGTGGTCGTAACCTTCCGAAGGATAGAGGGAGGACAAGGCGACGACATCATCATAGTGCGGGGTTTGCTGTTCGATGCCGTCCACGAAAAACGGGAACATCGTGGGGATCGCGTGCGCCTCGGAAAAATCGCTCTTTTGGTATTTGATGACGGAGCCGATGTTGATCTGCGTGTGATCGAGGCCGATCAAGTGGCCGATTTCGTGAAAGACCGCGCCTTTGAATTCTTCGAGCGGAACTTCGGGATCTGCGGCAGTATTGACACCATTGATGAACCGGCCGTTCAAGACCGCCTGTCCTTCGACGATATACAGCACGCCGTCGATGCGCTCGACCACGCGCGGCCCCGCGAATCCCAGCGTCGAAAGGTGTGCGCCCTCTCCCAGGATCTCATCGGTGACGGAACCGTCGTCATCAAAAATAATCGGACTTTCCCCCGTACCCGCGCTCCCCAGCACGAAGGGAGCGCCTTCGGTCGGACAAAATTTATCGGCGGGGCAATACGTGAAATGATCTTCCAAATTCGAAAGCGAAACCGAGCCGAGAGATGCCCCTTCTTCGAGAGACAACGAAGCGGTCGCAACCCCGTCCAGCGTGGCGTTTTGCCAGTCGGCAAACAAATCCCGGACCAAGTCCACGGCCTCGCCATTGGAAAGCTCGCCCAGCGTCGCCGACTCACCGCCCTCCATATTGATATGAACGACGCCGTCTTTCCACAGCACGGGCCCGCCGGTCCCGAACGAATCCACCATAATGGGTCCGCCCGCAAAAACCGAATGCGCCCAGAGAGTCCCGATCATCACGAAAAGAGGCTTTGTCATCGCGCCCCCTTTTCCGTAATGTTTCGAATCACGTCGGAGAGCAGCTCTTCTCCATGAAATGGCCAAAGTACCTTCGCGTCTTCCAGCGTTAAAGTCGAAGCCTCAGACGCAGAGTTTGCCGCGCCGATCACCTCCATGCGCCCCTGTCCTCCTCCGACCGGCGACGTGAAACCCAAGCGGCTTTCGGGATAAAAAAACAAAAGATACGTGCGGCCCGGAGCATAGGATTCGGCAGGCAAGGCCAGGCTTTTCATGGGGACCAAGACGCGCTCCCCGTCACGAACGCGCAAGGCTGAAGGCGACGTCGTCGTACGGCCGAACTGCTTCGCCAGGATAGTTTTTTGGCCTCCAACGCCTTTATACCCTTCAACGACTTCGAATCTCAAAAAAGTCGCCGCCATTCCGTTTTCATCCAAGCCCTCTTCGGAGGACAAAAACTTCCCCAAAAATACTTTTTCGGCTTGTTCATTCATTTGTTCCAGAGAGAGCGGGAGGACGCTTAAAGCCTGTAAGGGAGCGGAGATAGGGAATGTCAGAAACCCAAGCAGTAGCGTTAGTACCAACGTGAATCTGAGAAAAAGCATGAAGGGGCATCTTACCGAAACGTCGCCGAACTTTCACTTGAAAAAACGGAATAATGCATACAAATTGCCCCCTCCTCAAACCCGGATCCTTAATGAAAAAAATCTCCCGTCGTTTCACCACGTTCCTCATTGTTCTTTTCTGTACCATCAGCGTCGTCGCCGCACTGCGCATGAAGGCCGACGATTCGGCCCGCATGAAGGACATGCCGGAAAGGGATTTAAACGTCATTCAGAGGGTCTTGGACCTCATCCAAAGCAATTACGTCGACCAGTCGCTGGTCAAGCCCGAGACCATGATTGACTACGTCATCCGCATCTTATCGCGCAGTTTGACCCCTTTCCTGGCGAAACGCGAAGGCGGGGCTTTGATGGTGTCCTACGGGGAGAAAAAACTCGAACTCCCGGCTTCCGTCACTTTATCGATGTCGGAAGCGGCCCATCTCCTCTCGAAAATCTTAAGCTTCATCGACATGACTTATGACGGCCCCCTCGACATGGAAGACCGCTTGAGCCTGCTGATGTCCGGTGTGATGGACAGTTTGGACGCACATTCGAATTATCTTTCGACGAAAAATTTCGCAGAATTCAAGATCAGCGCCAAAGGAAACTTCGGCGGTTTGGGCATCGTGATCGGACTGAAAGAAGGTGAACTCTCCGTCATCGAACCCATCGAAGGCACGCCCGCACAGAGAGCGGGGCTCAAAGCCAACGACCGCATCGTGCAGATCGGCGAAGAATCCACAATCAACATGGGGTTGAACGAAGCCGTCGACAAGCTGCGCGGGCCGGTGGGCAGCAACGTTTCCATCGTGATCAAACGCGATCACTCCGCGCCGCCGGCGGCAACCGCATCCTCCAAACCTTCTCCGACCACGGCTCCAGCCGCTGAGACAGCCCCGGCCAAGGCACCCAAAGAAGACGAGACGATCAAGCTGACGCTGACGCGGGCCTTGATCCAGATTCAGTCCGTCGCGGGCCGCTTGATCGGAGACCCGAACAAACGTTTCGCCTTGATCCGCGTGCGGAACTTCCAGGAAGACACGGTGGAGCAATTCGAAAAGACCATTCGTTCCTTCGCCAAAGATACGAACCACATCGAAGGTCTGATCTTGGACCTAAGGAACAATCCCGGCGGCCTTCTCGACCAAGCCATCGCCCTCTCGGACTTTTTCTTGGCCGACGGCGTCATCGTGAAGACCGTCGGTTCGCAAGGCCAGGTCATAGAACTTGAAAAAGCCGCTCCGGGCGACGGCGGCGAGACCCTGCCTCTCGTCGTCTTGGTCAATGAAAACAGCGCCTCCGCCTCCGAAATCGTCTCGGGCACTCTTCAACTCAACGACCGCGCGGTCGTGATCGGCAACCGCTCCTTCGGCAAAGGCTCCGTCCAAACCGTCTACGACTTGAAAGACGGCTCCGCCCTCAAACTCACGATCGCCAAATACCTCACAGCCAAGGACCAAGTCGTGCAATCCGTCGGCATCAATCCCGACATCGGACTTGTCGCCGCCGTGATCCCGAAAGCGATCGACGAAAAGAAAATCGACCTCTTCGCCAACGACATCAAACGCGAGCTCGACCTGGAGGAAATGCAGAGGGACGAAGAACATAAAGACCCGAACCTCCCACCCTCCCCCATCAACCTGACCTATCTCGACGAGGAAAAAGAGGAAGAAGCTGAAAGCTCCGGCAAAATCCCTTTGAAAGAAGACTTCCCCGTCGTGCTCGCGAGCCGCATCTTGGGCCTCTCGCGCGACCTCATGAAATACCTGCCCGTCGAAAAAGCCATCCAACGTCCCGACGTGCTCGGAGCCGCGCCCGCCTTGATCGAAGAAATGCGGAAAGGCGAAGACGAAAAAATGCGCAAAGAACTCGCGCGCGTCGGCGTGGATTGGTCGGCGACGCCCAAGGACGGATCGCCGAAAGGCACCGTGACTTTGGAGCTGATGGACGCCAAAGGCCAGCCGCGTAAAGGCCTCGCCGCCGGCGAAGCCGGTTTCCTCAAAGCGACGTTGGTCAACCAAGGCTCCGGACCGTTTTCGCGCCTGGCCGCCGTGACCGAAACCGACGATCCGATTTTTTCCAACCTCGAATTCGCGTTCGGCCGTGTGGCCGCCGGAGAAACGAAGGTCTGGAAGACGCCGCTGAAAATCCCGAACTTCGTGCACCGCCGCCAGATACCGATCAGTCTGACCTTCCATGAAGAATACGGCCACTTCCCCAAGACCGAGCCTCTCTCGCTCCAGGTCGAAGAAACTTCTGATCCGTTATTCGCCTATTCTTACCGCGTCTTGGACGACGGCTCCCGCAGTACGCGCGGAAACGGGAATAAAAAAGTCGACGCTGGCGAAACCATAGGACTCTTGGTCAAGATCAAGAACATCGGCACGGGCGAGAGCCACGAACCTGTCTTGAACCTCAAAAAAGTCGACGGCAACGAAGTCTTTCTCGAAAAAGGCCGCGAAGAATTAAAACCCCTGGCGGCCGGAGCCGAGACCGAAAGCTTCGTCTCCTTCCGCGTGCCCTCGAAAATGCCCGAAAAATTGTCGTTCGACCTGAACATTCACGATGCGCACTTGGGCGAAGATTTGACCGATCATATCAACTTCTACAAACCGCCTACGCAGGCTGAATGGATGTCCCCGCCGAAGGTCGACGTGGCCTGGGATAAACTCGAACTCTTGGTCTCTTCCTCTAATTACAAAATTTCGGGATTGGTCACGGACGATCACGAGATCAAGCACTTAGTCGTGTTCGTGGGCGAGGATAAAGTTCACTACGAAGCCCCGCCCGCGGTGGCTCCCGGCAAGCCTTCCACGTCTTTCGCCTTCGAAACTTCGGTCATCTTGAAAAAAGGCGCAAACCTCATCACGGTCGCGGCCCAGGACGACCGCGAGCTCACGTCCCGCCGGCAGTGGATCGTGTGGCGGGAATAAACTTTTAGAGGTCGTCTTCCGCGTCTCCGGCCTCGACAACCGAAGTCGGATTCAACAGATACGCCTTGATGAAGGGGTCGATCTCACCGTCGAGGACTTTTTTGGTATCACCGATCGAGTGCTTGGTCCGGTGGTCTTTCACCATGCGGTAAGGCTGGAGGACGTAGGAACGGATCTGCGAGCCGAAGTTGATTTCTTTTTTGGAAGCTTCGATTTTATCTTTTTCCTGGTTCTTCTTGTCCATTTCCAACTCATAGAGCCGCGCCTTCAATATCTTCATCGCGGTGTCGCGGTTGCGGTGTTGAGAGCGTTCGTTTTGGCAGGCGACGACGATACCGGTCGGCAAGTGGGTTAGGCGCACGGCCGAATCGGTTTTATTGACCTTCTGTCCGCCGGCGCCGCTGGAGCGGAACGTATCGACGCGTAGGTCGTCCGGTTTCACCTCGATCTCGATGGTATCTTCGATATCGGGCAATATGAAAACCGACGCGAACGATGTATGCCGCCTCTTGTTCGCGTCGAACGGCGAGATACGCACCAAACGATGCACGCCGATTTCGGCCTTGAGGTAGCCGTACGCGTAGTCTCCGTTCACGGTCATGGTCACCGAGCGAAATCCCGCCTGGTCCCCGGGCGTAAAATCAATGACTTCGTTGGCGTAGCCGTGATTGTCCGACCACATGCGGTACATGCGCAACAGCATCTCCGCCCAGTCGCAGGACTCGGTGCCTCCAGCGCCCGCATTGATTGAAAGGATAGCGTTCTTCGCGTCGTTTTCACCCGACAACATCTGGCGGAATTCCAAATCACCGATCTGCGTTTCGAGTTTGGAGAGTTGCGTGCGGGCTTCGGATTCTAGCTCCGAATCGGGAGATTCTTTCAGCAAATCCAGTAGAGATTGAATCTCTTCGACCTCGTGCGAAAGCTTATCGTCGAGAGAGAGAAGCGATCGCAAATCCCCCATCTCTTTCGAAACCTTGCCCGCGGAGCGCGCGTCGTTCCAAAAGCCTTCGGATTGGGAGAGATTGTCTAATTCCAGCAGGCGGTCACGCTTCCGAGGAAAGTCAAAGCCGCCTCCGCAGCGGGACTAGTTTGTCTTGGAGGGATTGGAACGTTTCGATGAGTTCT
>JBPOJN010000085.1:0-46039 GCA_052033505.1 Myxococcota bacterium
CTTACCGGTACGCGGCGGGGCGACGATCAGGGCGCGTTGGCCTTTTCCGATCGGGCTCAACAAATCAATGATGCGCGTGGTCGGGTTCTTCGCGTCGAATTCAAGGTTCAGTTTTTCATTCGGATAGAGCGGCGTTAAGTTGTCGAACAGGATTTTGTCGCGTGCGGCTTCCGGGTCTTCGAAATTGATGGATTCTACCTTCAGCAATGCGAAATAGCGCTCGGAATCCTTCGGAGGACGCACCAAACCTTCGACGGTGTCGCCGGTACGCAGGTTGAATTTACGGATCTGCGACGGGGAGACGTAGATGTCGTCGGGACCCGGGAGATAGTTATAATCCGGGGCGCGCAAGAAGCCGAAACCGTCCGGTAAAATTTCCAAAATGCCTTCGCCGAAGATCGAGCCTTGCTTGTCGCTCTGGCCGTTCAAGAGTGCGAAGATCAAGTCTTGGCGGCGCATGCCGGCGGCGCCTTCGATGTTGAATTCTTTAGCAAGATCGATCAGATCGCTGATTTTTTTCTCTTTCAGCTCCCTTAAATTCATCATGTTCGCGCGATCTACATTGCGCGAGCGCGAATTCGACGGGGCCGCGTTTTCGGCGGACATTTCCGCATCCGAATCGACGTCTGGCAGGTTTTCGATTTCGGGTTCGGTCGGGGTGACGGGGACATCGGTCGGGGCGTCGAGGGGAGCCTCGACTCTGGGTCTTCTACGCATAGATTCCTTCTGTGGGTTGGTTAGTGGATCAAAGTTAAAAACAAATAAAGCAGGGTTTTTGCTTCAGTTTCCAGATTCTCTTTCGTGGGATTTTCGAAACTCTTAGGTCCAGCGATACAACTTGAGTAACTGACGCCCAGTATGCTTGGGCTCTGCAGGCAAAGTCAATTAAAATCCCCCCGTTTTGTTCATTTTTGGCACCTTTCTTGACAAGGGAGAGGGGCACGTTTACGTAAGCCCGATGTCCTCGCAATCCCGGGCCTCATCCAATAAAAAAATGAAGAAAAATCAGGGGGTTCAGTGGTCGGGCCGCTTTGCGCAAAAGCTCGATCCGACAGCCCTCCTTTATACGCAGTCGATTTCGTTCGATCAGAGGCTTTATCGCTATGATATTTTGGGCAGCTTAGCCCATGCGAAGATGTTGCATAAAATCGGCGTCCTGACCGCAGGCGACCATCGCAAGATTGGGAAGGGGCTCACCGAAATTCTGGAAGACATCGAAGCGGGACGTTTCGAGTTCAAGATCGAACAAGAGGATATTCACCTTAATATAGAGAAAGAACTGATCCGTCGCATCGGTCCGGCCGGTGGTAGATTACATACGGCCCGCAGCCGCAATGACCAGGTCGCCTTGGATTTTCGTCTGTATTGCCGCGACGAGGCTTCGGAGATGATGGCCGGCGTGACTGGCTTGCAGAAGGTATTGCTGCGCAAGGCGCGTGAGTTTTTGGGCGTGATCTTGCCGGGCTACACGCATCTGCAGCGTGCGCAGCCGGTGCTTTTTTCGCATCATCTGATGGCTTACGTCGAAATGCTCGACCGCGACCGCACGCGCGTGGAAGACGCCCACCGCCGTTTGAACGTGCTGCCGCTCGGATGTGGGGCGCTGGCGGGTACGACGTTTCCGCTCGACCGCGAGTGGGTGGCGCGAGAGCTGGGTTTCGACGGCGTCACGCATAATAGCTTGGATACGGTCTCCGACCGGGATTTCGCGATCGAGCTCGCCGCCGCGGGATCGATTCTCATGATGCATCTCTCCCGTTTCGCCGAAGAATTGATTTTGTGGTCCACGACGGAGTTCGATTTCATCCAATTGCCCGAGTCGTTCTGTACCGGTTCGTCCATGATGCCGCAAAAAATGAATCCTGACGTACCAGAAGTCGTGCGCGGGAAGACGGGGCGCGTGTACGGGCATCTCGTGCAGCTCCTGACGCTCTTGAAAGGCCTGCCGCTCGCGTACAATAAAGATCTCCAGGAAGATAAAGAGTCCGTCTTCGATCTTTTCGATACCGTGCTCGCGACCTTGGAGATCATGTCGAAAATGCTTTCGGGTCTAAAGGTGAAGCGCGAAAAAATGGAAAAAGCCGCTGCCGACGGGTTTCTGCTCGCGACGGAACTCGCCGACTGGCTGGTCACGCAAGGCGTGGACTTCCGCGCTTCGCACGAAGTCGCGGCGCGCGTCGTGCGTTATGCTTTGGATCGCGGAAAAGATCTGAAAGACGTGACTTTGGAAGAGCTGAAAATGTTTTCACCTAAATTTACCGAGAAGGTTTTCGGGGCTTTGGACATCAAGGTCGCCGTCGACCGCCGGCGCGCGACGGGCGGCACCGCGACGGAGGCCGTGCTTCGCGAAATTTCAAGAATGGAACGGAAACTGAAAGCGTAAACGGGAATCAATCCATGCACCATTTTCATTACAAAAAAAACGAGATGTACTGCGAGGACGTCCCTCTGAAACGAATCGCCGCTGAATTCGGGACGCCGGCCTACGTTTATAGTTACGCGACCTTGGCGCGGCATTTCGAGGTGTTCGACAAGGCGTTCGGGGAATTGCCGCACTTGGTGTGTTTCGCCATGAAGGCGAACTCGAACATCGCGATTCTAAGGGCGATGGTAAAGGCCGGCGGCGGCGTCGACATCGTTTCGGGCGGGGAGTTATTCCGAGCGTTGACCGCGGGCGCTCCGGCCGATCGTATCGTGTATTCGGGCGTAGGTAAAACGTGCGAAGAGATGGAGTACGCGCTGAAATCGGGCATTTTACAATTCAACGTCGAGTCCGAAGCCGAGATGCTGGCGCTCAACGACGTCGCGCTCGCCATGAACCTCAAGGCGCCCGTCTCGATCCGCGTGAATCCCGACATCAATCCGAAGACGCATCCGTATATTTCGACGGGCCTTAAAAAAAGTAAGTTCGGCATTCCCGTCGCCCAGGCCTTGGCTCTCTATGAAAAAACTCGCAGCCTTGCGGGGATCCGGATTCAAGGCGTGAGCTGTCACATCGGCTCCCAGATCACGACGCTGAAGCCTTTCCAGGAGGCCTTGAAAAAAGTCTCGGAAATCGTCAAAGGGCTTCAAGCTTCCGGTTTCGACATCCGTCATCTGGACCTGGGTGGGGGATTGGGCATTCCTTATCACGAAGGCCAGAAGACGCCGTCGCCTAAGGCCTACGCTGACGCTTTGAGAAAAGGACTTAAAGATTTAGGGGTTAAGGTTTTGTTCGAACCCGGTCGCGTGATCGTAGGTAACGCAGGGATATTACTCACGAAAGTTGTATATCAAAAGTCTCAGAGATCGAAAAAATTCACCGTCGTCGATGCGGCGATGAACGACTTGATCCGGCCTGCTTTGTATGGCTCGCATCATGATCTCTTGCCGGTCGTCAAAACCCGGAAATCGGAAAAAACCGATGTCGTGGGACCCGTTTGCGAGTCCGGAGACTTTTTTGCGGAAAATCGATCCTTGCCTGTGCTAAGGTCCGGCGACCTGCTGGCTGTCATGAGCGCCGGAGCTTACGGCTTCGTGATGGCCTCCAATTATAATTCGCGTCCGCGGGCCGTCGAGATTTTGGTCAACGGAAGCGAATGTCACGTGATCCGCCACCGGGAAGAATACAAGGACCTGCTCAAGGGTGAGCATGTCCCGAAATTCTTGGTGTAAAAGCACCTCTAAGTAAGGTTGAGACGACTATGAAAATCCAATTCACCAAAATGCACGGGACCGGAAACGACTTCATCGTCGTCGATGCGCGTCGCTCCAAGATCGCGAACCTCAAAAAAGTAGCGAAGGATCTTTGCAACCGCCGCTTTGGTATCGGGGCGGATCAGCTGTTGGTGATCGAAAAATCGCGCAAGGCCGACGTGTTCATGCGCATCTACAACGCCGACGGCAGCGAAGTCGGCATGTGCGGCAACGGCATCCGTTGCCTGACGAAATACATCAACGATGAAAAGACGATCAAAAAAGAACTGACCGTCGAAACGCCTTCAGGCGTTCAGAAGGCGCGCGTCGTCGGCAAGTCCGCCTCCGGCGCAAAAATCACCGTCGACATGGGCAAGCCGCTTTTGAAGGGTAATGAAATCCCGGTCAAACTCTCCGGCCGTGTGATCAACCGACCGATCCGCGTGGACGGCAAGGAAATCCGCGCCACCTGCGTGTCGATGGGTAACCCCCATTGCATTCTTTTCGTCGACGACCCGAGGACGTATCCCGTCGAGAAAATGGGGCCGACCATCGAGAAGAGCCATTTGTTCCCCAAAAAGACCAACGTGGAATTCGTCCAGGTCCTTTCGTCCGACGAGATTTTCATGCGCGTTTGGGAACGCGGGTCGGGCGAGACGCTCGCCTGTGGAAGCGGAGCCTGCGCGGCCGTGGTTGCGAGCGCCCTGAACACGCAGACCGGCCGTAAGGTCAAGGTCAACCTCTTGGGCGGTGTCCTCGACATCGAATGGTCCCGTGAAGACGACCACGTCTACATGACGGGGCCGGCCGAGACGGTCTTCAAGGGCGAAATCGAAATTTAACGGAAAAGTGTATGGCTGTTTTTGAAGGATCGATGGTCGCTCTGGTCACTCCCTTCCGGGACGGGCCGGGACTGAAGCCTGAGATCGACGAAAAATCATTACGCGAATTGGTGGAATGGCAAATCTCCGAAGGCACGGACGTGCTCGTGCCTTGCGGTACTACCGGCGAGTCGGCGACGTTGGATTATCAGGAACACGACCGCGTGATCCGCATCGTCGTCGAGCAGGCGCGCCGCCGCGTCCCCGTCTTGGCGGGCACCGGCTCTAATTCCACCGTGGAAGCGATCGAGATCTCGAAAAAAGCGCGCGCGATCGGAGCCGACGGTTCTCTGCAAGTCGTTCCTTATTACAATAAACCCACGCAAGAAGGTCTCTACCGGCATTTTCAGGCCGTCGCCGAGGCCGTGGGATTTCCCGTTGTGCTTTATAACGTGCCGGGCCGCACCGTCGTGAATATGTTGCCCGAAACCGTTTGCCGCTTGGTCGAGATCCCGAATGTGGTCGCGATCAAAGAAGCCTGCGGTAATTTAGAGCAGGTTCGAAAACTGATTTCGCTCTGCGGCGACCGGTTGGCCATCCTCTCGGGAGAGGACGCGCAAAACTTGGACATCCTCAAAATGGGCGGGCGCGGCATGATTTCGGTCACGGCAAACGTCGCCCCGCGCGCGCTGGCCGGTCTCTGGGATGAGTTCCAAGCTGACCGGCTGACGGAAGCTCAAGCCATTCACGAAAAACTCCTGCCGCTGCACGACGCGATGTTTTTCGAGACGAACCCAATTCCCGTCAAAACCGCTTTGAAATTCATGAACCGCTGTTCGGATCGCATGCGTTTGCCCCTGTGCGAAATGGGAGAGGCGAACGCGGCGCGCCTGAAAACGGCGCTCGAAGGGTTCGGACTCTTATGACCAAAATCATCGTCGCCGGCGCCATGGGCCGCATGGGCACGCGCATCATCGCAAACATTCTGGCGGGTTCGGATTACAAACTCGTTGGGGCTTTGGAAAGTCCCGGAGATTCCGCCTTGGGCCGTGATGTCGGCGTGATCGCGGGCAAAGGCGAGTGCGGCATCAAAATCACGGATTCGCTCGACGCTTTGATGTCTGAAGCCGACGTCGTCATCGATTTTACGTCCTCGCGCACGACTTTACCCCACTTGGAAATCGTCGCGCGTCACGGGAAAGCCGCCGTCATCGGTTCGACGGGGCATACGCCCGAAGAGCGATTAGGCATCGAGGCCTTCGCGGCCAAAATTCCTTTCGTGATGGCTTCGAACATGAGCGTCGGCGTGAATGTCCTGTGGAAAATCATCGCTGACGCCGCAAAGCTTTTGGGTGAAGGCTACGACGTCGAAATCGTCGAAGCGCATCATCGTTTGAAAAAAGACGCTCCGAGCGGCACGGCTATGACGACGGCGGAGGTCTTGGCGGGCGCTTTGAACCGCAACCTGGCAAAGGACGCCGTTTACCACCGCGAGGGCATGATCGGACCTCGGAAGCCGAAAGAAATCGGTATCCAAACCGTGCGCGGCGGCGACGTCGTCGGCGACCATACGGTTTTTTTCTTAGGTGATGGAGAGAGGCTCGAAATCACGCATCGTGCGACGTCGCGCGATACGTTTGCCTTGGGCGCTTTAAGGGCCGCGCAGTGGGTCGTCGGCCGGCCTAAGGGCTTGTACTCGATGCGGGACGTGCTGGGTCTGACTTCTTAAACGCGGAAAAATTTATGAACCTCAAACTCGCGGACCGAGTCCGCAATCTTCCTCCGTATCTTTTCGCCGAAATCGATCGTCTCAAGTCTGAGCAGTTGAAGAAAGGCGTCGACGTGATCGATCTCGGTATCGGGGATCCGGATCAGCCCACGCCCGCGCACATCATCGAAGCCCTACAAAAAGCCGCGGCCGATACGGCGAACCATCAATACCCCAGTTATTCGGGCATGGCACGCTACCGGCAGGCGGCCGCAAGTTGGATGAAAAAACGCTTCGGCGTCACACTCGATCCCGAGACTGAAATCGTTTCCCTGATCGGCTCGAAAGAAGGCATCGCGAATTTTCCCTTGGCCTTCGTCAATCCCGGCGATGTGGTCTTGGTCCCATCTCCTGGCTATCCGCCGTACAATACCGGCACCCTTTTCGCTGGAGGCACGTCGCATTTATTGCCTCTTAAACGAGAAAACGGTTTCCTCCCGGATCTGGCCGCGATTCCCGAAGACGTATTGAAAAAAGCGAAGATCCTTCACGTCAATTATCCCAACAATCCTACGGGCGCCGTGGCCGGAGACGATTTTTTTAAAAAAGTTATTTCATTCGCGAAGAAGCACGACATCATCGTCGCGAGCGATGCGGCCTACTGCGAGCAGTATGAAAACGCCGCGCCGAAGTCTTTTCTCGAATACGACGGAGCCATGGACGTCGGTATCGAATTTCACTCGCTGTCCAAGACCTACAATATGACCGGCTGGCGCATCGGATTCGCCTGCGGCAATGCGGCTGTCATCGCGGGACTCGGTAAAATCAAGACGAACATTGATTCCGGGATCTTCCAAGCGGTTCAATGGGCGGGCGTCGCGGCCCTCGAAGGCGATCAGGGTTGCGTCGGCGCCATGCGGAAAATTTACAGCGCGCGCCGCAGGATCTTGGTCGCAGGGCTTAAAAAATTAGGCTGGGACGTGGCCTCGGCGGAAGCCGCGTTTTACGTGTGGGTGGCGGTGCCGGCAGGTTACGATTCGAAACGGTTCGCTTTGAAGGTCTTGGAAGAGGCCGGTATCGTGATCACTCCGGGCGTCGGATTCGGTGCGGGAGGCGAGGGTTACGTACGGTTTGCTCTGACTCGCGACGAAAAAAGGATTTCCGAAGCCTTGGACCGCCTCGCAAAACTGAAATTGTAATGCCCTTAGTCTACATCGGCGTTGGATCCAACCAAGGTGACCTCGCTCAAAATCTGCAGAGGGCGCGCGACGAAATTTCAAGCCGGGGCATCCACGTCAAACGTCTTTCGCCCTTTTATTCCAATCCTGCTCTCTGCAAACCCGGTCAACCGCCCCAACCCGATTTTCTAAACGCGGTTTTCGAGCTGGAAACGTCTTTAAGTCCCGAGGCCTTGCTCGAATCCCTGGAAAAAATAGAACGGAATTTCGGCCGCACGCAAAAAGGCGATTGGTCCGCGCGTGTGATCGATCTGGATATACTCCTCTACGACGATCAGCTCGTAGATACCGGGAAGCTTAAAGTTCCCCATCCTCATATAGAAAACAGGGAGTTCGTATTGAAACCTCTTGCCGACCTGGCGCCGGATATGATGCATCCGGTCCTGAAAAAAACGATCCGGGACTTATTACGAGAAATTAAAATTTAGGAGAGCTTCATGGAATTTTTCATCGATACCGCCGACATCAACGAGATCAAAGAATGTTGGGATATGGGGCTCATCAACGGGGTCACCACAAACCCCACGCTCGCCGCGAAAGCGGGGCGCAAATATGACGACGTCTTGAAAGACATCGCCGCTGTTGTGAACGGTCCGATCAGCGCCGAGACCATCAGTCTCGATTTCGACGGCATGATGCGCGAGGCTCATCACTTCGCGAAGATCCACGATAACATCGTCATCAAAATCCCCATGACGTTTACGGGTATGAAGGCCGTGCGCCGCTGCGCCGACGAAGGCCTGAAGACTAACGTGACGCTTCTATTTTCACCGAACCAAGCTCTGTTGGCGGCCAAAGCGGGTGCGACTTACGTAAGCCCCTTCGTCGGACGTCTCGATGACATCTCTCAAGATGGAATGACGTTGATCGAAGAGATCCGGACGATTTATGACAATTATGAGTTCGACACGAAGATCTTGGTCGCTTCGATCCGGCACCCCATGCACGTGCGTGATTCCGCTCTCATAGGCGCGGACGTAGCGACGATCCCCTACGGAGTGCTGAAGCAACTTGCGTCTCATCCGCTCACTGACATCGGGATCGAGAAGTTCTTGAAGGATTGGGAAAAAGTTCCGAAGTGATTATTTGACCGTAATCGTAATCTTTTCCGAAACGACCGGCGGATTGTGCGGGATATGATTGCCGCCCGCAAGCACCAACTGCAGGGTGTGTTTCCCCGGAGTCAGATTGACCACCGCTTCCTTTTGTGCCTGACCAAAATGAAGGACGTGATCGGAGAATGGAAGTGGTTGATCCATCGCCGGCAACGCATCCACGTCCACTAAAAGATGATGGTGCCCACTGTTGTCCTTGACGCTTCCAGCCGGCTCGACAGCGATCGCATCCGCCCCGAATTTGACCGTCACGGGGCTGCTCGTGACGTCAGCGCCGTTTAACGGTTCCACGATAAAAACCCGGGCTCCCAAGTGGGAAGTTGCACGCATCGGTAAAGTCGTCGGCGTTGTTTCTGCAGGAAGAGTCGTCGGAGCGGCTGCAGGAATACTCGGGGCGGTTCCCGGTGCGGAGCCTTGAGGTTTTTCTTCGATGTGGCCGCCTAAGCAGGCAACGCAAGAAAACGACAAGATCGTCAGGCCCAGAGATAATTTTTTCACGCTTCTCCCTTAGCTTAAAGATTTTAGGACTTGTTTTGCGACCGATTGGAAACATTCCATGACTTGAGAGCCTCGTGTGGCGACCGTTTCGAAACTTTCAGCGCCTTCTCGATGGATCGCCGACGTTGCGATATCAAAAGGCATGGCGCTTCCCGCGTCTCTTTTATTCCATTGTATGGCCATGGGAATGGTTTTTGGATCCAAGCCATGATTCTTCAGAGTTTGGCGCAGGTTCTTCCAGCTGATCAGATTATCCTCAAGCCTCTCCAGCTGCGAGTCGGCCACGAACACGACTCCGTCTAAGCCTTTGAGGAGAATGAGCTTGGACGCATCATAAACCACCTGACCGGGTACGGTGTAAACGTGGATCCGGATTTCGTAGTTTTTGATTTTACCCAATGACAGCGGCAAAAAATCGAAAAGAAGACCGTTTTCCTGATCCGGCGAGGATAACGTCGCCACTTGCCCGCGTTTGGAGGGGGATGTTTTTTCCCGTAAACGCCTCACGCTCGTGGTTTTTCCGGAAAAAGGGGCGCCGAAATAGGCGATTTTGCAGTTTATCTCTTTGGTCTTGGTGTGGATGAACGACATAAGCCGGGGATGGTGCGCTAAGCGCTAAGCCTTTTCAACAAGATTTCTGCTCCGTGCGTTTAAATTATTTCGGCTTTTGGAGAGAGTGTGGAGTTGGGCTCTATGAATAAAATGGATAAAAAATAGCCCCCAAAAGGCTTTTTTATTGTCCAGGTCAGTGTTCAAAAAAATCAATTATTTTAAACAGTTACTTTACCTTGAGATTTTCGCATGTTAAGGCAAAATATATGGCCGTGAACAAATTTCAATATGAAGAGCAAACCGTTATGACGGAGCCCAAAACGCGCATCCTCGTCGTCGATGACGATGACAGTATGAGGGAGATTCTTTTTTCTATCCTGAAAAAAGATTATGAAGTGCATTTGGTCTCCAACATTTTTGAGGCCAAGCAGGTTTTGCAGGGTTTTGATATCCGCATCGTTCTCCTTGATGTGCGGCTCCATCAAGAAGACGGTTTGGCCCTCCTTCCCGATATCAAGGAAATGAACGACATGATCGAGGTCATCGTGATTACGGTGATTACCGACGTGAAAACGGCCGTTCACGCCATGAAGCTCGGCGCTTTTGACTATATCAATAAGCAATTCGAGCCCGAAGAGTTGAAAGCTCTGATTTCCCGCGCCCTCGCGAAGCAGGATGCGACGCGCGAGATAATGTATCTGAGAGAAGAGATTAAGCAGCAGATGCCGGAAGTGTTCTTCATCGGGCGCAGCCCCGTGATGTTGAACGTCAAAGAAATCGCCGACCGCGCCGCTCCCGTGCCGACGACGGTTTTGATCATGGGTGAGACGGGTACCGGTAAGGAGCTGATTGCTCGTTACATCCAGAAGCATAGTCATTTAGTCGATAAGCCTTTTGTAACGGTCAACCTCGCTTCGATTCCACCCGAGCTTATGGAATCTACGCTGTTCGGGCATGAAAAGGGCTCGTTTACCGGAGCGCATAAGCTGCATTACGGAAAATTCGAGTTGGCCAACGGAGGAACGCTCTTCTTGGACGAAATCGGTGAATTGCGCCACGATCTTCAGGCCAAGCTTCTGCGCGCCATCCAGGAAAACGAGATCGAGAGAATCGGCGGTAATAAGCTGATCCCGGTTCAGGTTCGTTTGATCGCCGCGACCAATGCCGACTTGTTGGAGAAAATCCGCCGCAAAGAATTCCGTGAAGATCTTTACTACCGCTTGAACGTCGTGCCGATCCATACGCCGCCGTTGCGTGAGCGTATCGAGGACTTGCCGAAGCTCGCCGATCTTTTCTTGGAGAGGTACAATAAGAAGTTCAATCGCCAGGTGAAAGGTTTTAAACCAGAAGTTCTCGAGATCCTGTCTACTTATAATTGGCCTGGCAATATCCGTGAACTTGAAAATTTCGTCGAGCGCATCGTGGCGATCACGGTGAAGGATTATATTAGCTTGGCTGACGTGCCCTTAGAATACCAACTCTACAAAGTCGAGACGATGGAAATCCAGGAAGGCGAGGAATTGCTCCAAAAAACCATTGACGCCTTTGAAAAAAGCTTCATCCTTAGGGTTCTCGAGGAAGAAGACTGGAATCAAACACAGGCTTCGAAGCGGTTGGGCATCCACCGCAAAACTCTCGAGTACAAGATCAAACGTCTAAACCTCGGAGATCTCATTGCCCACGAACGTGGCCTTTCGGACTAAGTTTCTCGCCACCACTGTCGTTCTGTTTTTTGGCGGGGTATTTCCACTTCCCGCTCAGGAGCGAGGTAATGAAGAAAGTGATGCTCCTCAGGTTGTGGTTACGACCTCGAAGCAGGAAGTTTCCGTAGACGACGTCGCCTCTTCTTTTACCGTCATCACCCGCAAAGATATCGAAGCTCAAGGTGCGACCCATGTGTCAGAGGTCTTGCGGGATGTCCCGGGAGTGAGCGTTACAGCTATTGGCTCCTCTGGGGATGATGTTGATGTCCGTATCCGGGGAGCTGACCGCGATGAGGTTTTGGTTTTGATAGATGGTGTCTCGGTCAATAGCGTCGAGCAGAGAAGGGCTTCTCTTTTAGGTGCTATTTCCGTTGATTCGATTGAGAGAATTGAGGTCGTGCGCGGTTCTCATAGCGTTTTGTATGGGTCTGATGCGATTGGCGGTGTCATTAATATCATCTCTCGCAAAGGCGTGGCTGGGCGCCCGAAATTCTCCACTTTTTTCGAAGCGGGCAACCTTCAGACTTTCCGAGAAGGGGCCGATGTTTCCGGAGGAACTTCTAAAATTCGTTATTCGGCATCTGCCTCACGTACCGATCAAGCGGGAAAGTTTGAGAGAGATCGGTATGGCGAGACTTCGGTGGCCGGTCGTTTCGGTTATCAGTTCTTGCCCGATTGGGATTTAGATGTTGGTATCAATTATATCAGGGCTGACCAGGATCTTTTCTATGAGTTTCAAACGGGTTTTGATCCCGTAACCTTTTCTTTGCTCGCCAATATCGACCCGGATACCGATAACCACTTTCATCAGGATCAGATCGTCAGTCATGTGGCGCTTAAGGGAACGCCGCGTCCCTGGTGGCAAGTGGAAGTTGTTCATGGGCTTCTTGTGGATATGGAAGACTTCACGAATTCGGATGTGAATGACGCCGCACCCGTAGGTTTTGCTCCCAATACCACTGATTTTACCGGTACGGGTGTCCAAAATACGGTGGATTTACGGAATTTTTTTCTAGTGCACGAATCCGATCGATTTGTTGCCGAGTCTACGCTTGGTTTTGAATTCCAAAACGAGAGTTTAAGTTTTACGGATATTCCTGCCGTTGCTTTTCCGGCTCCTGGTCAGAATGGGTCTCGCCAAAACTACGCCCCTTATTTTCAACAGGTGCTGAAATTTTTTAAGGATAAACTGATTCTAACCGGCGGTGTGAGATTTGATCATAATACCACGTTCGGGCATGAGTTTAGTCCCGCGGGTTCGGTGGTATTTAAAATTCCGAGTAGTAAAACGACTTTCAAAGCTAATTATGGGGAAGGGTTTCATGCTCCCACGGTGTTGGAGTTTTTTGATCAAATACTTTTGAGGGAGCTGGGCGATCCAGCATTTCAGTCTGTCCGTCTTCAGCCCGAGCTTTCTCAAAGCTATGACATAGGTATTGAGCAGGAAATAGGTTCGCAAGCGAGGATTTCGGCCGCTTTTTTCTATGTCGACTATGATCGGCTTTTTGACGGGCTTCAGTTTATCAATGATGCTTACACGACGGGGATTGAAGCTCAGGCGGATTGGGAGCCTTTCTCTTGGCTCTCAATGGGTGCGAATTATACCCTTCTCAAAGGTGTCAATGAGGACAGCGGTAGCCGTCTTGCGGACCGTCCTCGTCATCAAATGAATTTTCATGTCGCGATGAATCCTCACGAAAGGTTGCAGATTCGTACGGATGTCCGTGTGACGTCTTCCCGTGAGGTGCCCGCTATTCTCAGTACTTCCGCGGGGGATTTGCCCATTATTTTCATTGATGGAAACGGTGTAACTTCCTCAGGTCGAAATGTATCGGGTCATGTGAAGTGGGATATTGCCGCTTCGTATGATGTTTTGCCTAAATCCCGTTTTCCTGAAAGCTGGAAGGCTTATGTGAAGATTGAAAATATTTTAAACGACTCTTACCAAGAAAAGTTCGGATTTCCTGCCCCTGGGGTTACATTTTTAGCCGGCACCAAAGTAGGTTTCTAATTCTTATTCGAGTGAATTCACTAAAAAGAGAGATAGATTAGCCTGCGTCTGGATAATTAAGACGCCATAAAAATTTGACATAGGGCTAACTAATTATCCAGACGCAGGCTAATTATTCTCAAATAAAATTTAAAAAATGCTATTAAAATGATAAAAAAACTAAATGTGTAGTGAATAATGTATATTTTTAAACACATTAAATAAAATAAGATGATTTTAAGATCTCTGGTCTTTTCCTTGCAATAAATTGTCCCTGTCTGTGACGACTGTCTAAGAAAACGTCAGATTGGGGCAATATGAAGCCATCAAAGTTTAATATTATAGGCCGATCCAAAGAGGATCCTACCAAGGCCCTTCTTTACAATACGCTTCACGACCACCGGATACTTTTCGACGATCCCCAATTAGACCCTGAAATTCTTTTTAAAAAAATCCGGGACAAGGCTCCGCTCAATGCTCGGGAACAAGAAGCAGTTCCTGATTTGAAAGAGATAGGGGTCATTTTAGAAGATGACGTCGATGAGCATAAAATTTTTGAAAAGTGGTACCAGGAAAAAGTTCGAGATCGAACGGATCTCATGCAGTTTACCATCCTGACGACGATGGCTTGTAATCTCGCTTGTGATTATTGCTTCGAAAATGATGTCCGGGAAGATGGAATTCTTAAAGAAGACACCACAGAGCAGATTGTTTCCTTCATTAAAAAAAGAATAGATCGCTACGGTCCGAAAGAAATTCATTTCAATTTTTTTGGTGGTGAGCCGCTTCTTAATCCCAAACCCATCAAAAAGATTTTAAAGGAGATTCATCCGTATGCCCTCGCCAGAGGGATTTCGACGGACGTTGGGATGATTACCAACGGGGTCTTACTGACGCCGGAGTTTGTCGATGAATTGACTCCCTACGGGTTTCGCTGGGTTAAAATCACTTTTGACGGCGACAAAGAGGAGCATGATAAAAAAAGAATCCACCATAACCGTAAAGGGACTTTCGATAAAATTTACGACAATCTCGCTGCGATTCACGGCAAAATTAAGATCGCGATCGGCGGCAATTTCGACAATGATAACTACGAAAGCCTATTTACGCTTGTCGACCGTCTGAAGGCGAGTCCTTTCGCTGATGACATCATGTTTGCGCGGTTTAAGCCCATTATGCAGGTCAATCCCGATATTGCTTCCCAAAGACAAGGGCGGATCACCTCTTTTTGCGACCTCTGTAGTTACAATTCAGCGCAGATCAAGGGGATGTTGGATCTGCAGCAAAAAGTCCTCGATTCCGGGATCTCGATTATGGGCCGCCCGGAAATGGGGCCCTGTGAATATCACATGCGGCATTCTTTCACGATAGGCCCCGATGGAAGTCTTTATCGGTGCCCCGCTTTCGTTGGCTTGAGGAATTTAATCGCGGGCCATGTAGGTGAGGATGAGTTGAATGCCCAAGGTGAGTGGCAGATTAATTCCAGGAAATGGGAGGACGACTGCGAAGAGTGCCATTTTCTACCCAGTTGTGCAGGCGGCTGTCATTACAGTGCACTCAATAAAACAGGAAGTCTGGAAGTTAAAAATTGCGATGGTCCGTTTTTAGAAAAGCAGGCCGAAGTCTTTATCGAGAGAGAAATCGCGAGGATCAGTCAAGAGGGAGTGGCAGCTAAAGAAGTTTAGTAAGAATTTAAAAGATAGGAGGTGAATACTATGAAAATCGAAAAAGGCCAAAAAGTAACCAATCCGAATCCTGTTCGTTGCCCTGGTACTCTTTTTTAAATCAGGGAGTTCGAAGGTTTCTTCCATAACAAAAATAATCAAAAGGGGGAGTTATGAAAATCCAAAAAGGCCAAAAAGTAACTAATCCGAATCCCGTTCGTTGCCCTGGTACTCTTTTTTAAATCAGAGTTTGAATCTCAAAATTAATTAAACAAAAGTAATTAAAAAGGAGTCGTTATGAAAATTGAAAAAGGCCAAAAAGTAACCAATCCGAATCCCGTTCGTTGCCCAGGAACGCTTTTCTAGTCATTTTTTTCTTGTTTTTTAAGAGACGCAGAGAGCACATCCACTTCATGTTTATTTCTGGGTGGAGATGCGCTCTGCGTCTCTTTTTTTGTGCCTGCGTCGCTTTGCTGTCGGCATGCGGAGGGTCCGATTCTCAGAATAAAGTGCAGTATGGAGGGGAAATGAAGGTGGGGGTTTTTTACGGCAACCCCGGTCCCATCAATCCTATTACCACCGATGTTGGGCTTTCTTCCAATTTTCTCGATTTTCTTTTTGATCCCCTCATTCATATAGACGAAAAAGGAGAAATTAAGCCTGCTTTGGCCAAGCAGTGGGACGTTTCAGATGACGGACGGCGCTGGAGTTTTTCTTTGAGGCCCGACGTTTTGTTTCACGATGGTACTAACCTCACTGCGAACGATGTCAAATATACCTATGAAGAGATCCGTAAACGCCCGAATCATAGTTACGCTATGGCTTTTCAATTCGTGCAAGAGATCCGCGTCCTTGATCCTTATAAGCTAGAGATTCTTTTCAGTCGTCCCGATGCGATGTTCTTGGATAATTTAAGCTTCATCGGCGTCGTTCCTCGTCATCTTTTGGAAGGAAAAGCGTCTTGGGATGATTTTGGGAGTCATCCTATTGGTTCAGGGCCGTTTGCTTTTTCAGAGCAATCTTCAGGGCAAATTATTTTTAAAGCCAATTTCGCTTACCATGCTGGCCGGCCCTATCTCGATAGGCTTGTCTTTCAAGTGTTGCCTGATCAAAGAACGTGTTTAAGCCATTTGATTTCAGGGCAGCTTGATTTCATTTTTCTTCTTCATCCCGAAGATTTCGGAGCCCTGGGTCAGATTTTCGACATCCGCGTTTATGAAAATTGGGAACCGTTTCTTTATTTTTTAATTTTAAATACCGAAAATCCGCTGTTTCGTGACACTCGTGTGAGAGCGGCTCTGAATCTCGTCGTCAATCGTGCCGAAATCGTTCGAAAAGTGTTAAAAGGGCACGGAGAAGAGGCCTACGCGACGGTTCCTTCTTTTTCGAGTGAAATGCCCCCCGATCTCACTCCTTATCCCTATGATCCGACGAAGGCCGTTTCTCTTTTACGTGAAGCGGGATGGGAAGATCATAATGGAGATTTCACTCTCGATCGTGAGGGGCGGCCTTTTGAGTTTACCGCCCTCGGTTGGCAAGGTGAGGATCTATCCTTGGAAGCGTTGCGGATTATGCAGCAACAATTCAGGCAGGTGGGAATTCAGATGAAAATACAGGTGCTGTCGATAGAGGATTTTATTCGACGTACCTGGAAGACGCGTGATTATCAGGCGTCCGTCGTCAATCTCTCGTACGGCTTCCATCACGTGAATGACTATCTTTCGTGGCATTCTCGTTATATAGAGGACAAAAGAAATCTTGCGGCCTATCGCAACCCTAAAGTCGATCAGCTTCTTGATGAAGCGCGAAACACGGCCGTCATGTCCCAACGCCTTCAGTTCCTTGTCAATCTTCAGCGCGAGCTGCATCAAGACCCTCCCGGTGTTTTCTTGTTTTGGCGCAAGATGCCCGTGGTGGCTCATGTGAGATTTCAAGGAATTCCTGAAAAACAAATGGAGTCCTTCCGAGATTTTTCTAAAATTTGGATTAAGAGCGGGTCGGAATCATCCTCCAAACAATAACCGTCAGCACCAATCCTATTCTCAAAACGCCCGATATCAAAAAATTGAAGTGATACGCTTCCATGGAAGGCGCAACGAGTCGAAAAGTAAGCCCGCCTGCCAGTGTTCCGCACACGGCTCCCATTCCGGTCAGCACTTGATAATAAGCCGTATGGCGCGTGCGAGCGTGAGGTTCCGTCTTTTGCAGGAGAAGATTGAAGGCGGTTAATTCGTAGCCTCCCGTAGTGATGCCGCCCAGGATTTGAACGAGAATGAGAGTCGTCATGCTCCGTGAAAAAAGAAGAAAGAAAGGCGGGAGACAGCAAAGAGCGATCGCTGCCATAAACAATTTCTGATGCCCCCAAGCATCAGACCATTTCCCCCAAAACGGGAGGGTTATGAATTTTACCGCCATGAGAATTCCCATCAGACATGTGAAGACTCCATAAGAGAGGTTGAGTTCTTCAAGATAAAAAGGAACGAGGTAAGGAGAGGAGATGTTGGTTGCGAACAAAAAAAAGGAAAGCAGCAAAACAAAACGCCCGAAATGATTTCGGTGAATCTCTTTGAGAAAAAATAAGAAGGTGGCTGCATTTTTTTCTTTTACTGGCTCCGGAGTTTTTTCTTGCAGCGACAGGAAAGCAAAAGAGCCGACACGCCCAACAAATCCGATTCCCAAAAGCGTCAAAAATCCAAGGCCCGCTTTTGATTGTTTGGAGAAATAATCTAACAGCAGTCCCCCCACGATCAGGCAGGCGAAGACCACTAATGAGATAATGCGATTGCGCAGGGCAAAAAAACGTCCGCGATAGTCTTCCGCGACGAGATCGCCTATCCAGCTCTGCCACGCGGGTAGCTGAAGCATCCAGGCGATCCAGTACAATTGAATCAGGATAAAAAAATAACCTATCGGTAAGCGCAGAGTAAGATTTTGATTCCAAAGAGGCAGGCTCAGCAGAAGAATGAAAATTCCTTGAAAAAAAGTCGCGATCAAAACGAGTTTTTTTCGCGATTCCAGGAGCCCAACGAAATAATTTGTAGTAAGCTGGCTTAAATCTCCAAGAAGCGGGGGAATCGTCGTCACGAGTCCGGCGGCGAACGGGCTGGCTCCCAGAAAAATCGCAAACGGCGTAAAAATCATCTCGGTGAATCCCGCCGTGATGGACCAAAAGACGCCGTCTCCGAGGGATGCTTTTAGAGATTTGGAATGTGCCGAATGAAAAATGGCCATGAAAGCGGACAATAGTAACGTATGAAACCCACGATCGCGAAGAAAATCGTTTTGCTTCTTATACTGGCTTCTTTGGTTCCTTTGGCGATTTTCGGGGCGATTGCCATCCATCAGGTCAATCAAGCGACGGCCATTTCCGTCACCGAAGGCAATCAAAACGTCAGCCGCCGCGTCGCTGAGCAAATAGGGAATTACATCGATAATGCCCTGGCGATTTTAAGGTCCACGGCCGAAAACTTAAGCGCGCCGGATCTGCACGATTGGCAAAAAGAGAGAATCCTGCGCAACTACATCAACCGCTTCGATCAATTTCGGAGTCTCCAACTTTTGAGCCGCGAAGGAACCGTGATTGCGACCAGCGAATTGGCCGCGAAGCCTTTGTCCGAAGAAGAAAAGACGGCATTTGCCGCGGCTTTAAAAGGCCAGGAATACCTGTCCCGTGTTTTGATCCAAGAGGATTTGACGCCGTCCTTGGTTGTGGCACTGCCCATGATGAAGCTCGCCCAGGTCGACGCGGTTTTCCTGGCCAAGGTCGATCTCATGCAGATGTGGTACTTGGTCGACAGTATTCATATCGGGAAAACCGGCGTCGTTCACGTCTTGGACCAGAACGGCCGCCTCATCGCCACTGGCGACGGGCGTAGGAAGCAGGATGTTTTTCGTTCCACCACTTTCGAACATCAAGGTTTGCTCGAGGAAATACTGAGACCTCAAGGTACGGTCTATCCCGGTCCCGACCGTAAAGACGCGATCGCGGTCGGCACGCGCCTGAAAGCGCCGCTGCCCTGGAGGGTAATCGTAGAACAGCCTTCCGCAGAGGCGTTTCGATTGGCGCGGCGCATCGGGTACGTTCTCGTCATTTTGACCGTGATGTTTATTTTCTTAGCCTTGGGGATCGGATTTTGGGGATCCCGGACTCAGATCTTGCGGCCCATCCGCGAACTTATGACGGCGACCGGAAATATTTCCGGCGGGAACTTGAGTTATCGCGTGGTTCTCAAGACGCGGGACGAGTTTCAGACCCTGGGCGAGGCGTTCAACCGGATGGCCGTTGATTTGACCGATCTTCAGCAAAAGCTGCTCGTGCAAGAGCGTCACGCGATGTTCGGGCGTATCGCTTCCGGCTTGGCGCATGATTTGAAGCATCCGATCCAGGCGATCGAAAACGTCAGCCGTCTCATCGACCGCATGCACGAAGATGAGGAGTTCCGCAATACCTTCCGGCGCACCGTCGAGCGCGAGTTCGAGAAGATCAATCTCTTCCTGCAAAACCTCCACAACCTCACGCACGACCTTCCGTGCCGGCCCATGCCGACTTCCGCGGAGACCCTCTTAAAAGACGTTTGGGGCACATTCGAAATCGAGGCGAACAAGAACGGTATCCAAGGTGAGATCGACCTGCCCAAAAACGATATCCGTATCGTCGTCGACAAAGTGCTCATGAACCGCGCGTTATCGAACCTCGTTTCGAACGGTATCCAAGCGATGCCTCGCGGCGGCAAGATCAAGATATCGGTTAAGGAAGACGGCGCGGAAGCGGTCGTATCCATCTGCGATACGGGAATGGGCATTCCGCCGGAACGCATCCAGAATCTTTTCAATGATTTCGTGACGACGAAACGGCGGGGATTGGGGCTGGGTCTTGCGATCGTACGGAAAATCATCCAGCAACATCAAGGCTCGATCGACGTCCAAAGCAAGGTCGGGGAAGGGACGTGTTTCTTGATCCGTCTCCCTAAGGCCGCGTCTCCGCATTAATTGCCGAAAACATGCCGATGGGTCAGCGCGCGAGCGAGCGTCTTGGGATCGGTGTATTCCACGGTGCCGCCGACTGTCATGCCTGAGGCGAGCCGCGAGATTTTGATGGGCATTTCCGCGAAGATTTTTTTCAAGTACAACGCCGTCGCTTCACCTTCTGCATTCGGATTCGTCGCGAGGATGATTTCGCGGATGTCGGAGGATTTCACCCTTTGCTCCAGGCTCCGGATTCGTATGTCGTCCGGGCCGACGCCGTCCAAGGGGGAAATGACCCCGTGCAGGACGTGATATAGACCGCGGTATTCTTCTGTCCTCTCGAACATCATGACGTCGACGGGTTCCTGGACCACGCACAGTACCTGCGAGTCGCGTTCGGGATCGCGGCAAATCGCACACAATTCTTCTTCAGTTAGGTTTTGGCAATTCGCGCAAAAGCGGACTTTTTCCAGCACGTGTTCGAGGCTGTCGATCACTTCGCGCGCGACGCCTTTCGTGTCACGCAGGAGAAAAAGAGCCAACCGCGTCGAGGATTTTTCGCCTAAGCCTGGCAGTTGGGATAAGGCCTGGACTAAGCGTTCGATGGGGTTCCTGGGTGGACTCCCGAAGTCGCGAACGCTCACGAGGAGCCCCTCGAGGCGCGTACGACGTCTTTGGGTTTGAAGACGGAAATGGCGTCATGAAGCGGATCGTTTGGGTCATTCAGGTCGGCGGCGGCGATGCTCTGTACGGACGCCGTCGCGCATTGAAAGTCCAAGGTTTTTCCGAAATACTCCTTCATCGTTTCGTGCAAAATCATGCGCCGGTCGGGCTCTTCTAAGAGTTCGACTGTCATCGAGGCCTTCGCCGGAAACTGAAGTTTGACCGCTTGATCGGAGAGGGAGAGCAGAGTGCCCTGTTCCACTAAGGCGGCCAGTCGCGACGACCGCGAACGCAGGGACGTCAGAAATCCGGGCCAATCTTTCGTGGTGGCTTGAGGCTCCGTCTTTTGAATCGCCGCTTCGACCCTCGGAACGCCGGGCGCCGGAGTGGATGACATAGGGGAGGAGGGCATCCGTGGGGCTTGAGGACGTGACGGTTCTGTTCCGCCCGTTTTGCCCAATAAATCCTCGATCGGGGTCAATCCTTCGAAGCTCGCCAGACGGAGCAAGAGCACGTCGAAAAGGATTTTTGGGGCCGCAGCGCGCGCCATTTCGGAAACGCCTTTTTGGAGGATGCGAAAAAGAGCGTCCAGATCCTGGGCCGGTAGTATCCCTGCGAGCTTCGCCAATTCTTCAATTTCTTCGGGAGGCCGGTGAAACAGGGTTTCGTCCCGGACGACGCGGGCCACCAAGAGATCCCGAAAATTTTCCAAGAGGTCGAAAGCCAAGCGCTTCCCGTCGATTCCGGCGCGGAAGGCGTCTTCGGAGGCGCGCAGAGCGCGGGCGGGATCGTGATTGAGTAATGCCTCGGTCAAATCGCGCACGAAGGTCTTCGTCGACAACCCCACGACTTGTTCGACAGCGGCCAAATCGATCGCGCCTTGGGAAAAAGCGATGATCTGATCGAGAAGGCTCAAAGCGTCGCGTAAACCCCCTTGGGCTTCCCGAGCCACGAGATAGAGAGCGTCTTCCGAGATCGAGACGGCCTCCGCGATCGCGATTTTTTTCAACTGCTGCGCCGTGACCGACCGCGAAATCGGTTTCAAGTCCAAACGGATCAAACGTGAGAGAACGGTCGCGGGGATTTTTTGAGCGTCGGTCGTGGCGAATAAAAACATCGCGTGCGCCGGCGGTTCTTCCAGTGTCTTCAGCAGGGCGTTGAACGCGGCGGTCGAGAGCATGTGCACTTCGTCGATGATGTAGATCTTATAACGTCCTCCGGGCGGCAGGTACCGGATCTTTTCGCGCAGATCGCGCACGTCTTCGACCGACGTGTTCGACGCACCGTCGATTTCCATGACGGAGAGAGAACGTCCCTCGGTGATTTCCACGCATTGGGAGCATTGATTGCAGGGTTCTTCGGCCGGGCCTTTTTCGCAGTTCAAGGCCTTGGCCAGGATACGCGCGAGCGTCGTTTTGCCGATACCCCGCGGCCCCGTGAAGAGATAGGCATGGTGGAAACGTTTCTGCGACAGGGCGTTCTTTAGGATCCTGACCGTCGTTTCCTGGCCCATGACGGAGGAAAAATCTTGGGGCCGGTACTTTCTCGCGAGGACTTGGGAGGACATAGACCGCTTAGTTAAACCGGAAGGAATTGAAGAGACAAGGACGTTTTCAGAAGCTTTACTTCGAGCAGGGGCGTTGTTAGAGCCCGCCTCCTTATGCGTTGGATCAAGGTCATCGCCTTAGGCATCGGTGCTTTTCTCCTGGTATGGATCATCCGGAAGCTCGGCGTTCAAGCCCTCCTGGAAGGTTTTCATGTCTTAGGGTGGAGGCTTCTCGTGCCTGTGGTCATCCTGTTGCCGTGCTACCTCCTCTATACGTTTTCCTGGAGCCTTTTCCTGAAAAAGTTCGACGACCACCGGATTTCGTTTTGGACCTTGTTCGGCATCAAGATCGCCGGTGAAGCGGCCAATACCGTCACGCCGCTGAATTTTGCGGGCGGGGATCCGGTGCGCATCTTCCTGCTCTCGAAGAATTTCCCGGCGGTCATCGGCGGCGCCTCGGTCGTCGTCGACCGGACGCTGCAGACGCTCGCGATCATTTCGCTGATTTTTTTGGGGAACATGGTTGCTCTCCTGCGCTTGGACCTGCCCGACGGGGTCAAGATGCTTTTGGGGGGCACGGCGGGGCTTCTGTTCTTAGTCGTCGTTTTCTTCGTTTTTTACCAGACGCGGGGGCTTTTTCAGAAAATCTTCGACATCGGCGCGCGCCTGAAGATCAAGTTTTTTTCGGCGGAAAAAAGGGAGAAATTCGCCGAACTGGACGACCATCTCGGCGTTTTTTACCGCGCCGACCGGAAGCTCTTCGTTTTGTGTTACTTCCTACATCTCTCGGCCCGCCTGATTGGCATCCTCGAGATCATTTATATCGCGCGGGTCTTGGGCGTGCCCATGGGGTTCCTGGAGGCGCTGTTTTTCGCGGGCGTGATTCCGTTGACGAACCTCTTGAGCGCCGTCGTTCCGGGAAATTTAGGCGTCCTCGAAGGCGTCGTGAGTTCGCTTTTCTTGGCCCTGCATTGGGATCCCGCCAAGGGCGTCGTGCTTCAGATCGCCCGCCGTTTGAGGGCTTTTATTTGGATCGTGATCGGTTTCGTCGTCTTATTGTTTTTCCGGGCCGAAGCGAAAAAAGAAAAAGAACTGGTCCTGACGCCTTAACCCCGCGAAGCCAAACGCTCTCCTAGCCGGATGAACGTTTCCCGTCCCAGAGCCGTTTGTTCCAAGAGATCCGCATCCGGTTTCCAAGCGCCCGCCTGGCCTAAAAGTATCACCGTGGAGCCGCCGAAAAGAAAATACCCCTTCTCCTCGCCGCGTTTGAAGCCATAACCCGCCGCATGATGTTGCACGATGCGCCCCACGCAGATGGCGCCCACTTCGATGAAGGCCAAGGTTCCGAAGTTTTTGGTGTCTAAAATCGCGATCTGCCGTTCGTTCGTGAGTAGGATGTCTTCCTTCGTGCGCAGAGCGAAAGGATTCACCGAATGCAGGGGGCCGGCGACGCGTGTCTGAGACGCCACCGTCCCGGCATCCGGAAAATGAAACCGATGATAATCCGTCGGGCACAGCCGTGCGATCAGTACGGGACCGCCTTCAAATTTTTGCGCCAAAGCATCATCGTTTAAGAGCACGGAGAGGGGAGTGTGTTTGCCTTTGACCGGATAACGCTCCCAAGCTCGGCTGTTTTCATAGGCCAAATAGCGTCCCTCGGCGAAGGCCGGCATCTCTTCCGGCTTCGGTGTAAACGTGCGGGCTTCATCTCGAAATCGCCGCGTGAAGAAGTCGTTGAAGGACACGAAGGGACGATCTTCATATTCCTGCATAGGAACGGAAAAACGCTCGATAAAAGGAGTGACTTTACCGCCGGTCAGTCGTGACGATTGAAGACGTCCGTAAAGCTTACTGAAAAAAGGCCGCGTCAGCAGGTGGTCGGCCAAAAACCTCCCGAAAGCGCTCCCATAAAGCCAACGCAAAGAAGCGTCGCCATAGACACGCTCGGTCTCTTCGCATTTTTGTTGGCGGTTCCAATAAACGATGTCGGGCATCTTAAGGATGAGATGCTTCGATCAGCTGCGAGGGGCAAGGGAAATTAGTTCAGAACGACGATGGGGGTCTTATGCTCATCGGCATTGATGAGGTTCTGCTTAATTTGAATGACGCGGTCGAAATTTTCGATCCGCGATCTATAGATCGCGGCGGGCGAGGGGCCGCCTTCCGCGGGAGGCATTAAGAAACGTCTTTGGTCGTCCGTGAGATCCATTTTTTGGACGGGGAAAGCCGATAATAAGGTTACTTTACTTTTTGGCCCTTTCTGGAGATCGGATTTCAAAACATAGGCTTCCTGAGGGTTGGGCTGCCGTCCAGTCACGGTAGAGGAGAGACCCGTCTTCGTGTTGGTGAAGGTGACCTTCAGTTCCCCTTGCTGGAAAGAGATGGCGGCGGCGACGCCTTCGGCGAGGAATCCCGCGGGTAATTCCATCGCCACATCTTGATCCAGTAGGAATTTAAACGGTCTTCCAAAGAGGGCGTGCGCGGAGGTAATTTGAAGCTCCATGTCGTTGCCCCCGTGCACTTTACCGATGGAAACTCTAGCGGCGAGGCCTTTTTGGATCCACTGGTCGTCATTAAGATCGACGGCCGCTTTTCGCAGTGAAAATACATGCCCGCCGGCGTACAGCGACTGAAGTCGTGCCTCCAATTTTCCGTAGTCCGTGATCGTTCCGTCGATATCGATCATCTGTGTGATAGCGATCCCATCCGGGATCGCTGCCTTGCCGCCATCGGCTTTCTGGATGAGGCCGACTAGGTCATAAATTTGTTTCATGCCTCCGGGATTGGAACGATAAAGATCATGGAGACCCATTTGGATCAAATTACGGTTGAAGACGACGGTACTTCCATCACTGGATGTGGCCGCATGTTCCGACAGTTGAATGAGGTGTGAGTCGATCGTGTCGGGAAAGACCGTTTGAGCCGTTTCTTTCCACTCGTTTGCTTTCTCCTGCATCTTCTTTTCGTAATCGTCCGAGAAATACGATGCGATCGTCAGCTTCATTGTGCGGATGCCGGGAAACCACGCATCGTTGATATGTTGTCCGTAAGCTTGCTGGAAAAGAGTATCGTTGAATGCGACGTCGTCACCTGACCGCCATTGGATCGGATTTATCTCCGCACGCGTCCGGAAGTAAGACCCTAAGGAATAGGCAAGATCCGTGGTGGAGACGACCAAGAATGCGTCTGCGGCGAGACCGGCGGGTTTTACGAAGCGCGCCAGGAAAGGAAAGCTTTTCAAGGCGGCGTTTACCATCACGGTCCCATACTCATACCCCATAATGCCGCTGCCCACGCGGACGGCATGATTCCCGAAAGTGCCTTCTTTGAGCCAAGAAATACCGGTCCAATCGGCGACCTTGCCGCCTACTTGCGAAAATACCAACGCGCCGGATAGGCCTTTTTTAAACGATACGGTATTGGGACCGTAGATTTTGTGAGTGATCACGCTGGTGGAGGCGAGTGAGATAATGGGCTGGCTCACGTCTTGTATGGCTTGAGGAACGCCCATGCGGTCCATGGCTTTATTCACTACCCAATCGGTCCCTAAAGTGAGTGCGGTTGCTTTTCCGAGTTTGAGGCCTTCCGCTCCCAAGTTCCCCGTGCGTGCCCAAGAGAGCCGTCCTAAGGCGCCGGGAGTCGTGGCGATGCCCGCCGCGAACATCGTATCGTGAGGCATCTTCCAGTCTTCTTCATGAGAAGCGGAGGCGGGAGAAACGTCCGGAGTGACGACTTCCAGAGTGGGAATGGTTTCCGAAGAGAGAGGTTTCGCGACGATTTCATCGCTCACGGTCACTTGCGCGGAAGACGCGTATTCATGCGAGGAAGAATTCTTGCTCAAAAAAATCGCCGGCCGCGTTGTCCCGTTATTTCCCTCCACCTCTGCGACATGAATCATCCAGCCCACGTATTTTTCCGCGGGCCGGAGGGAAGAGGGGAGTTCGTCGTAGAGACTTTGCGTCAGGATGACGGGCTTCTCGGAAAAACGACCTCTGAGATACGCCACATTTTCTTGGACCAGATTTTCCCGCAAAGCCTCTCCCTGCCGCTGTATATCGGAGGCGTCTTCGGAAGGATCGATGATGCCGGTCTCTGGCAACGTGGATGTCTGTGAAGATATTTGAAAAGCGGAGGGTTTGGGGAAGAACGCCGGCTCTAAGAGTTTTTGTAAGGACAGCAGGACGGGAGAAGAGAAGGGCGTCTGAACCGCCGTAGACGATGATGCCGGTGCGGTCGTCGACAAAGGTACCTGCCCAAAAGAGGGCGAAGCAGGACTCTGCGGCGTTTTAGAAATAGGACCTGACATCTAGAGCCTCACTTCAGCAGCCAAACGAAGCCCCGGCGCGCGGAATTCCAGGTTGGGAATCTTGATCTCAGGGATTTTGGAGAACATTTTCAGTCCTTCCGTGACAGCCGCTGAAGGCAATTGGACGCCTTCCATGCGGGCTTCCGGCGTAAACCCGCGGGAGAAGACGGAATTAGCCGAAAAGAAATTGAAGTTCCAGGTCGCTGCATTCACTCCGGACCCTTCTTCGAGTTGATTGTAGATATCGATAACCGTTTCGGAGACGTCGGCGGTGCGTGCGGAGGCGGTTTGTGCGGCACTCACGCTTGCTTTTACTTCTTCCGCGGAAGCCTCGATGGGGCTTTCCGTACATTTTCCGGAAGCTATTTCGGCTTCTGCCGCTTTCTTAGCTTCCGTATCCAGGGCGGTCATTTCTGCCTTTACGCGGTCATGATATCCCAAATATTTTTGATAACGATCTCTGACGACTGTCGTGCCGAAACCGAACGCGAGTCCTGCGACCAATAAGCTTCGTGCCGTAGGATCTTCAAAAAGACTATCCAGAGGAGAGGAGGATTTCGTGAGTCTGGATTTTTGCTGAATTTCTTTATCTAGTTCGACCTTAAGCTGAATCGTTGTGCCCTTGATAAGACCTAGTTTTTGATATTTTTCGAATTTGCTTTCATAAAGCCGTTTTAAACCGTCCACGTCGAGCGATTTGAGATCGGGAAGGGGATCGTTCGAAAGATCTTGAGGAAGGTTAAATTCATCGGTTGGTGAAGAATTTTTTCGAAGAGCGTCTCCCCCAAAAACGAGTGCGGCGGATATAATGCCAAGTATACCCAATCCCTTAATATCGATATTGGCCTGTCTCCTGACGACATCCTTGCGCAACCCTTCTTTATCCGTAGCGCAACCGCCTGATTTCTCTAGCCACTCGTTTTTTTTCTGGAGAAATAGATTTTTCCGCAAAGCCGGATTTTTGAGAGATGCGGCGTTCATTCTGTCTTCGATGTGGGAAGTGATGAGGCCGAACCCCAAGGTCGCGACGAACGCTTCGAATAAGAAACCTTTAATGGGATCATGATGACCGCCGACCGCTTTCAGATCCGCCAAATACTTATCGTTTTTTGCAATTTCAACGGTCAGGCCTGAAATTTCGGAAATGCGCGTATCGATATCACCGTTGAGTTTTTCGAGCTTAATATGCCAGCCTTCGGCATCATTAGGAGAAACGCTGTTCGTTTTAATGGCATTATTGAGAACGTAATGATCTCCGGTTTTTTCGTCGACGCACACGGAGTTTTCACCCCAAGCGTCCTGATTTTCCCGGATGGCAACGGCATCCTGATGGATATTCGTGCCTAGAATTTTTCCGTCCGCTGTCTTCGAGCAGTCATTGATAGGCATAATAAATCCTTAGAGGACTTCTTTGGTTCTTTCGCGTTGTTCCCGCTCGCGCGCTCTGGATTCTTCCAGTTTGACCCGGGCGTGCTCGACCTCAGCCGTGCGTTGTGCGGACTCTACTCGGGAAGTGGCAGCTTCCATTCGGAAAGCTCTTTCAGCGGATTCCCACTTTAGAACTGTTTTGTTGTTTTTGGAATCTGCGTACAATTCTGCCAGGCCACGAACGAGTTTTTCCTGTTCCAATTCATCATACGTTTGAAACCAGTCCGATTCTATGGTCTCCATGAGCTTTTTGAGAAGCTTGGGATGGCGACCATTTTCGCGAAGTTTGATGATGTAGTCGTATATGTTGCTTTCCCGGGTGAGTTGAAGCTCTGTCAGCAGACTTTCCAATTGTTCAGTCCGCTGCGGGATTGAGAAAAGTGAGCCCATATTGGAAAGTGAAGCATGGGTCGTTTCATGTCTCTTAGCTTCCTCGATGAAAAACTGTTGGACAGACATGTCAAAAATTTTCTGATCCAGCTCGGTAGGCGGAGGGGCCCATGGATCCAGTTTGCTAGTATAAATAGCGGCTATTTTTTCGGAGAAAGTGGCTCTGTCGATGGTGATATCGATTCCGCTGGCACGGTAGCCTGCTTCAAGATGTTTGGCCGTTTCTTCGATCCATTCTTGAGGAAGCTGGTCGAAGATTTTTTTGACGGATTCTTGGAGAGGGGTTAGCGAAGAGGTAGGCTGAGTGGCGGTTGAAGAAGCCCAAGCACTGACCTCGCTGATGGGGATATTAAATTTACCAGCAATGACTTCGTTGATTGTATCAACGGTCACTCTGCCATCTCCTCCATCATTTAAACGTGTTTGAGCTTTGCCTTCAGCCCATGTTTGAATCTGCACGGCAAGGTCCAATCCCTCCATGGTAATTCTGGGATCTTTGTGAGAGCTTAAATTCAAAGCCCTTTCACTCGCGGCAGGATCGATGACGATGCCACTAGCAGTAGATTTTTTAGCGTTATTTATTAATATGCCTAATTTTTCATCATGCGATAATTTTCGAAGAGGATTTTCCTGGAAACGGCGAGTAAGTGTTGCGTCAGGTTTGCCGTCGGGACCTTTTATCATGTCCGCATATTCTCGCGTAGTTGTGGCTGCAAGTAGGTAAATATTAGGATTTTTTTCCCACCGTGTAATGACAGCTTTCAAAGTGTTTTCGAGTCCTCCGCCTTGATTCCCTTCTGTGGCTCCCAATCCTTTCAACATGTGAATTTCATCTATGGTTACAACGACTTTTTTGCCTTGCGCGACAAGTCCATCAACTTTTTCGACAAATTCGTTAAATCGGCTAGTCAACTGCCCTACATATTTATTGTCTTTATGCCCGGAGAGTTTGACCAATGAAAAACTCAACATCTCTGTGTTTTGTGGGTTCAAGCCGTCCTTGGTAAAACGTCCCCCATAAAGTTCATGAGCGAGACCTTGTTCCATGAAATAAGTTTTTCCTTCGCCACCCTCTACTGTTATGGTCAGCACGCGACGTATTCTGCTGTTAAAGAAATCTCTTAATTTTTCGTAATCAGAATCTCTGCCCACCGCTTTTTCCGTGCCTTTTTCTTCGTACTGCTTTTTCATGTCCGATATAAAATCGACTTCTTGAGAGTCAATTTTGACTGGCTTTCCCATGGCTTTGCGTACGATGTTGCCTAACCATAAAGCCTTCTTGCCGATTTTTGAATGTGCGGCTTTTCTAAAGTTGTCATTAAACGCATAAACCGATCCTAATGTTCCTAAAAGCAAGCCTCCAACCTGCATCGCGATGGTCCAGAACATTTGGGTTCGGACATCTTTCATGGGCTTGATGTAATACTCGAGCGATTCGTGGAGAGAGCAAGCTCGGTCACTGCTGTCTTTGAAAGCGTTCTGAAGCGTTGGTAGAATACCCCATCGATGCACGTCGTCGCATCCGTCAGCAGAAAAACCGCCGTCTGCGACTAGCCAGTCATCCAAATTTTCGGCGTGCGGCAGCATGTTCGGATTAAACGTGCCCGTCGGTAGATACATCTGGCGCCTGTAGTCTTTTTTCGCGTCCGGTTCTGAAAATAGAAAATTTCCTGCGGGTATTTTATCGGCAATTCTGACTGCTTCGCTGGGAGTGAGGTCGCTGAATACTTGGGTAAATCCGTTTCCGGTGGCTGGGGTGAAGATACGGCTCAAGGCATCGTGGGATTGATATACGTAAATGCCTCCTTCGAATTGGACGATGCCAAGATTCTGAAAGGTGTCTTGTCCTGTATCTTTATTCTTTTCCGAGTATCCGAAAGCTTTACTCGTATAGATAATGTTCTTCCACTCCTTTGCAGTAGGGTTTCTGAGATGAATATTAGAGTTTTTTAAGAGAGAACTATCCGCGCCCAGTGGGTAAAATCTTTTAGTTCCGTCGCTGTCTTCGCCAACCAGGACATTGCAATGGGCTTTATAGTGATCGAGTCCGCCAACGGCAGGTTCCAGTTTTTCTTGGTCAGCGACTTCCGTTGTAAAGCCCTTAGGGGCGTCTTTTAAAAAGAAGCCTTCTTCTAAAGTTTTGATGTCACTTCCACACCATGGATTTTGAACGGTGCCGTCACCCATAAAATTCCCTTTAAGATAATGCGCTTAGGGAATTATCGGGCTTTTGTGAGGAAGGGGTTGCGAATGCGAACGAAAAACCACCTTAAATGACTGAGCGCGTCAACGGAGCTGACAAATGAGTTTATCTCCAGCTTGACGAGGCGGCATTGATGTTTTCCGTCTTCTCCGTGATGGAGTTGCTCAGGCGGCCCAGCTCATCCGTGCGGGAGTAGGAGTCTCGAACCATTTCCATGAGGGAGTTCTTAAACTCGGCGTTAAGGCTGAGTTTATTTCGAAGGTCCTGAACCGCCGCTTGATCTTGAGCAGTGAAGTCTTTTCCTTTGGCGACAAGGTTTGCGATTTCCTCGTTGGTTTCCTCGTCGATTTTACCGACTTTACGCAAGGTTTCCCCCATCCAAGAGGCCAACTGAGCGGACTCGATACTGGCTTTTTGTTTAAAGAGACGGATGACGCGGGCGATCATATCGGTGCTGCCCGTCTGGATGGCGGCCAGTAGCTCCTCGATCAAAGCGTCGAGTTTGGCATTCATTTCTTTGAGATTGTCGAGACGTTTGGTCAGGTTTTTTTCCCAAATATCCCCCGAGGAACCGCCGGTTTTAGGATCTTTGAGCGCTTCGGTAAGATTCGCAAAGGCGTTGATCGAGGCTTCTTTTTTATCGCCGTTGGCGTCGCGATATTCGAGCGAAACCGTGGCGGGATTGGCAGGACCGGTTTTGCTGCCTGCCTTCCAATCTTCGACATAGGTTTTGTAATAAGGATTTTCCTCTAAGGCTTTTTTGACGTCCTCGTATTCTTCTTTAGTATCCAAAGCCTCAGGTTTTGCGTTGTCGTTCAAAGCGCTCTTTTTATAGGCAAAAAATAAAGGAACCCGGAATTCTTTGCCCGGTGAATAAATGTTTTTATTCTTCCCGGCGGGGATTTTTAATACGGCGACAACGGCCCCTTGGCCCTCAGGCGCTTGGTTTTCAGCTTCTTCAAGCTTGATCGGAGGGGGAGGAGTGAGATCCGTGGCTTTAGCTCCGCCACCGCCTCCTGATTTTTTGATTTCGTCAAATGTTCCCATAATTTAAGTCCTATTTCGCTTCTTTATACAAAGCGACAAGGTTTCTATAAAAAGCTAAAAACTCATAGGCAGTCTTAGCATCCGCGTATTTTTTGAGCCGGGCGTTTTTTTTCATATCGTCTACGACCCCGATCATGTCGCCGCTTGAAATCGTCGTTAGATCCTGGTCCGCACCGCTATATTGGTTTTTACCGATCATCTTGGGGCCATTTTTTTGAGGGTCTGCGCCGTTCGTGATCATCGTGTGGCCGATCTCAAAAAAGAAGACCAGATTGTCGGCCATTTCTTTGTTGGGATGACGTTTCAAAAGGCGGATGATGTCCTCTTTTTCTTGAGTCGAGATTTTAACGTCATCTACGCTGACGAGGATTTTTTTGCTGGTGTCGAGCCAGTTTGTGACTTCGGTTCCTGCGATTGGATTCAGACCAAGTTCTTTTAGGGAAGTGCGGACTTTTTTGCAGAATGAATCCGGATCGTTCGCATCTTTCCCCAAAAAATCACCGATCGATTTAGAATCTCCAATCGTATGCAAAAATTTCCCCGCTGCTGTTTCCGTGGAAATTTTTTCCAATACTTCTTTCGTCAGCGGCGCAGTTTCTTTTAAAACTTCCGGATTATTCGAGACAAAGTTTTTCTGTTCAGCTGGGGTCTCAGTCGATTTGTTCACCAACCACAACACAGCAAGCTCCCGCCCCCAAGTACCTTCCTTCGCCGTCACGGCCGTTTGGATGCTTTTCAAAAGAGCCGGATCGTTAACCGCAACCTTCGTTTCTCCGGGAACTCCGGGGACGTCGCTCTTAGTAAACTCGATGCTGGGCACATCTCCGAGGCCGTTGGGATAGGATTTTCGGATTTCTTGGAGGACTCCCCGGTATTGATCGGCGCTGATGGTACGCTCGCCTGGAGTGGCGTAAAGGCCTTCCCAAGGATCGTCCCAAGAGATTTTTTTCGTTGTTCCGTCCTTAAACTTTAAAGTCGCCGTGATCGTGGTGTTGCCTTTTTCAAAAACGCGAACGGCATGATCGATATGCCAGATGGCAAACAGAGGCTGCTGACTGGCGCGGTTCAAATCGCTGAAAAAGACACCGTTATCGATGGTAAAATTTGTTGGGACGCCAGCGGTGGTGGTAGCGATCTGCATTTTTTTGATGGAGAATGGGCTTTTGGGGAGTGTCTCTACCGAGTTTTTAAGTAAGAGCTTGAGCTCTTGTGAGCTGAGCGCGGGCTGTGTGTCGCCTTCGACTGTGACCTGGACGGATTTTTCGACGGAATTATCTTCTTCTGCGAACGTAATGTTCGCGGTGAGAGGATTCGCAAAAGTGGTTTGTGCAACGTCACCTGACATACACCCATCCCTTTAGACTCAACTTATCGGGGTCAGCTCCGGAGGAGTTGTGGTGAGGTTCGGGAATCCTTAAGAAATTCCCCTGCACCATACGGTACAGGGCTTGTCAGACGTGGCTGCAGAAGTTTGAGGAAGATAACGCGGGGCGCTATAAAGGAAACTGTCTGCGGCCTTGAGTTTAATAATTTATTAAATTAATATGAGTTTCACGCGTAAATTAAGAGGTTTTCTATGTATCTCACCAAAATCAACCGCAATGGTCAGATCAGTCTGCCGGCGGCTTTGCGGAAACAGCTCTCTTTAAAGGTGGGGGATTGGGTACAAGTGGATGAAAAGGGGCTGGGACAGATGATTTTGACGCCTGTGCATGTTTCAAAAAAACAGATCATTCCGGAAGCTTTCGTCAAAAAATGTGAAGCAGACGGGGTTGATCTGGGGCTTTTGATGAGTTCCCTGAAAAGAACGCCGACGGAACGGGCTCAGGTCAATCGATTCCTATTAGAATTCAAAGAAGAAGCGAGAAAGGCGAGGGAAGCTCGTGCCTAAAGCCTTACTCGACCTTCAAAAAATCTTGGAAGCTCTGTCGACTCATCATGTGAAATTCATTCTCGTCGGTGGCCTTGCGGGAATGGGGCACGGGATGAACTACGTTACGGAAGATCTCGACGTTTGTTATGAACGAAGCCTCGAAAACTATGAAGCGATCGTGAAGGCCCTGTCCTCCGCTCATCCTAAGTTAAGAACGCCCGGGGAAGACCTTCCTTTTCTATTCGATGCTGTGACGCTCAAAAACGGTCTTAACTTCACGTTTCAGACGGATTGGGGGCCGGTAGATTTTTTAGGGGAGCTTCAAGGGATCGGGGGATATGCGGATTTGAAGCCGAGTGCGGTGGATTATTCTCTTTTCGGTATTTCCTGCCCGACCATTTCGCTCGATGACCTCATCCGAGCCAAAAAAATCGCGGGCCGCACCAAAGACAAGCTGCATTTGCTCGAGCTCGAAGCGATCCGGGAGTTGTTGAACCAAGGGTTTCTGAAAGGGGACAAAGAATGAGCTTTCAGCCTAAAATTTTATGTTTCGCGGGGAGTACGCGGGAGGACAGCTATAATAAGAAACTGATCCGGGTCGCGGCGGGATTGGCCGAAACGATGGGGGCGGAGGTGACGCGGCTCGACCTGCGGGATTTTCCGTTGCCTCTCTATGACGGGGATCTGGAGGAAAAAGAAGGCCTGCCGGAGAATGCGAAGACGATCAAAGCTTTGATGCAAGGCAATCACGGCTTCTTGATCTCATCGCCGGAATACAACAGCTCGATCTCGGGCGTATTGAAAAACACGATCGACTGGGCCTCGCGTGATGAAAACGGCGAAGGGTCGCTGGAATGTTTCACTGATAAATTCGTGGGCCTCCTAAGCGCGTCACCGGGAGCCTTGGGTGGTTTGCGGGGGTTGGTGACGGTGCGGTCGATCTTAGGAAATATCGGAGTACATGTCCTGCCGAATCAAGTCGCGGTGGGTAAGGCTCACGAGGCTTTCGGGCCGGACGGCGACCTGAAAGACGCGAAACAGAAGGGTGCTATCGAGAAGCTCGTGAAAGACCTGCACCGCATGCTCGTGAAGTATTACGGTTAGAATTTAAAAATGCGGAGGAGGAGGGATTCGAACCCTCGATACCCTTGCGGGTATACTAGTTTTCGAGACTAGCGCCTTCAACCACTCGGCCACCCCTCCTTTAGAATGAGGGAGGCCTTCAGCGCTCCCTCAAACTCCCTGCGGGGCCATTTCGAATCGGCAAAGCCGAATTCTCATGGCGGACCGGGCTTACTTTAAAAAAGGAGGGGCGACAAAATCATTTGTCGTTCCAAAAGTCTAGAGATTCGTCCGCGTTTTAAGCCCTTCTCAGAAGGAAACGCTTCCTTCGATCGATCCGACGTTCTTCCGGAATCGTGCGATGTCTTGGGTTGGTTCTTCATCCCAAACCATGCCGCCCAAGGAATAAGCCGTATCGGCGCGCTCCCAGGCTTCTTCGGCGACTTCGAGGTCGAAGCCGACGTCTTCTCTCCAGGAATGCTCCGCTCCGGTGGCGGTTAAGGTGAATGAGTTGTTGTTTTTCATGATGCCTCCCATTTGATGAAAGCAACCTAAAATCAAATCGTAACCTGCGCTATCGGGCGATCCCTGGTTTTCCGGTGGGGAATTCTCCTATTTTGAGGGGTGAGGCGGGAATTAGTTTAATATTTCCGGTCGCTCCGCTAAAAACGCCGCGTGTCGATTAACCGATCGTTTCATCGCCTCTTTCGTCGCTTCCTCGTGAGCTCGGGCGTTTGCGCCTTGCTTCTGGTTTTTTCCGTGTCGCGTGCGGACGCTTGGATCGAAGCGCCGCGAAAAAATAAGAACGAACCTGCCAGCGTTGTGATTTGCCCGGGCCGCGTGGTCTTGGTCGGGCTTTCGCATTATCGTTTGAGCCAAGTGCAGAAGGCCTTCGTCTGCGGGGATCCCCAAGTCGATGCGTGGAAAAAAATACCGATGTCGCAGGCGCGTTGTCACATGACGACGTATTTGCAGGACTCGGGCTACTTCCGTCCCCGCTTCAAGGAAGAGGGCGACACGATGTACGTGGCCCCGGGGCCGATGAGCCATATCAAAAGCGTCGTGTATGAAGGCGCCCCGCGCCGCATCAAAGTGCACCAGCGCCGGCACGTGAAGGGACGCGTGCTCACGCCGAAGGTCTTGAATGAAATCGAGAAGTGGACGGTCAGCCGTCTCGAGAGCCGCGGCTATCCTTGCCCGAAGGTGAAGAGCCGCGCGAACGCGGAGACGGGTGAAGTCGTCGTGGAGATCGTGCCGGGACCGAGGCAAAGAGTCGTGACGATCAAAGAACAGCCGGTCCTCCACATGAATCCCGGCGTGCCGCGCCGCTTCGATGCGTTCCGGATCGACAAGTGGTACAACCGCGACCTGCTGACGCTGACGTCCCGCCGCATCCAGACGGACGGATTGCTGCAAAGCACGTATTTCACCGCGTCTTGCGAAGGCCAGGGTCAGGATGAAGGCGGGGGCGTAGTGCTGGAGCAGAAAAATTTCGCGGGCCGGCCGCGCATTGTGAGCGTGGGTTTCGGTGCAAATACCGAAGGTCTCGTGTTGGTCAAGGCGTCTTGGAAGCACACGCGCCTGGAGGACAATGCGTCGCTCTTCCAGGTCGACGGATTGGCTTCGTACAAACAACAGCAGGTCAATATCTCGGCCGGTCTCTATCCGTTCCAGCCGACGTCCCGCTGGCACATCATGCCGCTCGGATCCGTGGATCACGAGCGCGAATCGCAGTTTCACTTTCTGTCGTCGAATGCGGGCGTCGCGGCGGCGGGCAGTTGGGACAATCAAAAAATCGGGGCGGTCTTCCGCGTCGGCCCGAACTTCAACCTCGTGGATAATTTCCGCGGGACGGAAACGGGGCTCACGAAATTTCTGTCGCTGCAATCGCGCGTGGACCTCATGTCCCACGGTTTCGAGTATTACCTGACGCGGCCGAGGACCGGGTTCCAGGTCGGGCTCGCGGTCGATTTGAATAATAAAAACCTATTGTCCGACGTGACCGCGCAGAGGGTGACGCTAGACGGGCACTATCTTTATAATCTTTTGGGATACGATCCGCCGCTGTTGGTGTTCGGCGTGCGCGGGGGACTTTATAATACGTTTACGAAAGGATCGGCCGCGACCGTTTCGAAACTGCCGCCGAGTTATAAATACTATCTCGGCGGATCGCCGGACCTCCGCGGTTGGGGCCGCCGGGAACTGCCGAGCGAGGATGGGGCCTTCAGCGCGGCTTACGTGAGCGCCGAAGTCCGTCTGGGGGAATTGTTGCCGGGCGGGTTTCAACCTTTCGTTTTTACCGACGCCGGAATTTTTGGAGACCAAGCTCTCCGCTATCAAGGCCCCGTGTACTGGTCTCCCGGCGTCGGACTGCGCTGGGAGTCGCCGATCGGCATGTTTCGCGGGACCGCCGCCCGCGGACTTAAGAGCGGAGGAAATCAAGCGGGTACGAAGGATCCCCATTGGCAATATTACGTGAGTTTCGGGGAGGAATTTTGAAGACCTTCTTGAAATGGTTTTTCGGAGTCATGGGCGGCGTCTTCGTCGCTCTTCTTCTCTTCGTTCTGATCGTACTCGCGTGGCCGCGCGTGATCGTCAATCCGACGGGACTGAAATGGGCGGCGTCTTTGGGAGCCCGTTTTGGCTACAAGGCCGAGTGGGAAAGCGTGCAGGCATCTTCCCATGCCGTGTCGCTCCTGCATCACGGTCATCGCCTGGCCTTTCATAAGCTTTGCATCACGCTGTCTCCCGGGGCTTTGCAAAGGAACTTGGAAGACTCGAAGGCCTGCTTCGAGAATTTCGACGCGACTTTCGAGACCGCGTGGCATGGTGGATTTAAGGTCCCGGCCCTGGGTCCCGTGAACGCCTCCGGCGGTGACGTTTTCGTCAAAATCGCGGGCTCGTCGGAGGATCCAAAGAAAAAAGAAGGTTTGAAAATTTCGATCCCGAACGTCGTCTTGCCGGGTTTCCTGAAAGAAACGGTTTTTCAGCCGATCGACATCGACGTGCCGCATTTGTCGGTGTCTCGAGGCGAAAAGCCCTATGCGGGCGCAGCGCATCTGTCTTCGGAGGTCGATGTCGCGGGCCGGCTTGAAACTGTCGGCGTTCAGGCGTCCGTGCTGGAGGGGTTGGAACTTCAGGCCTTGAGTGCGAGCCTTCGTCTTTGGAGCAAGTCTCATTTCACCGAAAATGATTGGGTCCTCGACGCCTCGGCCGACGCGCGCCAAAAACAGGAGGTGGAAGGGCAGGCGGAAGTGGAGTTGTCCCAACCTTCGCCGGGCGTCCTGTCTTATAAGGTGACCGCAGACGCGCGCGCGTTGGACGGGCGTTACCAGGTCGCGACTTCCGGGATGTTGACCGAGAACGACCTGCAGGGGAAATTAACTGGTTCGGCCAAGAGATTTTTGAAACCCGTTCAGGAAGTGTCGTTGAACGAGTGTCCTTATCATTACCGCGAGACGAGCGCCTTGAGCGGACGCGGAAAATTCGACTTTGATTGCCCCATCCGCGTCGACATGACACCGCTTCAGCTGCCGTCGGGCACGCTGACCAAGATGGTCACGCTTCCTTACAGCATGGATTTTCTCGTGCGTGCGGACCTCGAGACGGACCTGATCCCGACTCCGGGAAGCAAGGTGGACGGCCATCTCAACGTCAGCCTCGTGCCATTCTCACGCGAACTTTTCGACGCCAAGGGAAGCTCGCGCGTTACTTTTTCAGGGGTGCCGTCGGAGTATCCGAAGGGCTGGCAGATCACGGCGGATTCGGACGTGTCGTTCCTCTCGAAACGTTTCCAGAAGATCGCGCAGGCTTTGGAGCGCACGGCGTTCGCGGTGCCTGCGCCTTTTAACGCCTTGGATGGTCTCCTGGAATTCCGGATTCAGGGACGCTCGAACCTTATCGGCAATACGGGCCAGGTGCCGGTGACTTTCCGCACGCGGTTGAAGTCGCAGGAACAGGATTTCAACACCGACGGCAAAGGGGAGTTGGTGTATCGATTCGCGAATTCTGGTTCGAAATCGGAGCTGACGCTGGAACTCCAGCTGGCGCAAGTGAAGCTCTCGCTGCCGCGTTTCGGTTTCTCGTCGCTGCCGACGTTGTTTTTGGACAGCAGGATCCAGCGCGTGGACCGCGTCCGGGACAAGTCCAATTTCGCCTTGAAGACGCATTTCAAGATCAAGACTGTCTCTGACCCGGTACGGCTCGTATCGAACGTGGCTCAAGAGAGCATACCGATCACGCTCGACGTCGACGTGGAGGACGGCAAACTCTCCGGCACGGTGGAGGTGGGCGCGACGACGCTGAATCTCTTCCGCAAGCACGCGCAGCTGGACTCGCTGAAAATCACGCTGCACGAACCGCTGGAAGCGAGTGAAGTCGCGGGCCATTTGCGCGCCATCTACACGGACTACCGTATCGATATGTACATCCTGGGCACCGTACGGCAGCCTCAGGTCGTCTTTGAAAGCGTGCCACCCTTGAGTGAAGAGCAGATGGTCGCGGCCGTGCTCTATGGGCAGCCTTTCGGGGATCTGGACACGGCCGAGAGTTCGGCGGTGGCCAATACCTCCGCCGCGCTCGCGCAAAAATCCGTGGCGTTGGGGTCGCTTTTCCTGCTCGCCTCTACGCCGGTCGAGAGCGTGAGTTACAATCCCGAGACGGGCGCTTTTTCGGCGAAGGTAAGGCTTTCGGCGGGAACCTTGCTCAACGTCACGACGCAGGAGCAGAAGCAACAATTAGGCATCCGCCGCACGATCAGCGGCAACTGGGTCGTCAATACCTACATCGAAAACGACAACCAAGCCCGGAAGCAGCGGGGCGTAGCCTTGTTTGAGTGGATGAAGCGGTATTAAAAAAGAAAGCGCCGGAGAGGTCCCCCGACCCCGCCCGGCGCTCTCTTTCAATATTTTACTTATACTGTTCGAGAAGGTTGCTCATGTCGTCGGCGTGTTTCTCCTCGACGGCCAAGATGCTTTCCAACATGCGGCGCGTGGTTGGGTCTTTATCGCCGATGTAGCGGATCATCTCGCTGTAACTCTCGATCGCGATGCGTTCGGCGACCAGGTCTTCGGAAATCATGTCCTTCAGGTCCTTGCCTTCCACGTATTCGGAATGGCTGCGCGTAAGCATGCCTTCGGGATTTAGGTTCGGCTTGCCGCCAAGCTGCATGATGCGTTCGCTGATCTGATCGGCGTGGCCTTGCTCTTCGGTCGCGTGCTCGAGAAACTCGGCGGCAGCGGGCGGGGCGTTGATACCGGAGGCCGCGTAATAATGATGCTTGTAGCGCAGCACGCAGACGATCTCGGTCGCCAAGGCTTCGTTCAAGAGCTTCAGGACCGTTTCTCGGTCGGCTTTGTAGTTTTCGATGACGGCGCCTTTTTCGATGTGCTTGCGCGCACGCTCGCGGATGGTCTTGATGTCGGTCAGAAACGGTTCTTTATTTTTATCTTCCATGGTGGATCTCCTTTTTTGCATTGCCTGAAAAAAAACCGGGCCGCCTGGAGCGATATTTTCATTTCGCTTGAGACGGCCCGGCTTGTAAAAGAACGCTGTCGTACTTGGATTAACGCGCTCTGCGGTTACCCGGATCTCCGTCTTCGAACGTCGGAGAGGTGTTTTCCTTCTGCACCTTCACCTTGGAGTTCGACGGCAGCGAGAGATGGAATTCCACGCGGCGGTTTTGGGCGCGGCCGTCCTTGGTCGCGTTATCCGCGATCGGGGAGCCTTCGCCCATGCCAGCGGCGGTGATCTTCTCCGCAGGATACCCTTTGTTCACTAAGTACTGACGCACGGATTCGGCGCGTTGTTGCGAGAGTTTCTCGTTGTAAACGTCCGAACCGATGCTGTCCGTGTGCCCTTCGACGCGGACGGAGGTGATTTCCGGCCGTCCCTGGATGTTGCGCAGGATCTCATCCAACACGGCGTAGGATTCCGGGCGGATCGCATATTTGTTGAAAGCAAAATGGATCTTATTCGTGGTGATGACTTCGACGCGCGGTTCTTGGGGCAGGGGTTGCGGCGCCGCGGTGTCTTCTTCGCGAGGATGGCGGTAGGCCACCGTCGTGAACACGCGCCAATCGGGGGCACCGGCTCCATCCATCAGGCCCGCTCCGCCGCCGGCCGTGATCTGCACGTGGCGTTTTTCACCGGGAAGGAAACGAACGCCGCCGTTGACTTCCATGTTACGAGAATCGGACGCGAAGAAATCGTCGAACGTCGTCCAGCCTTCTACTTCCGCGATCAATTGCACAGGTTTGGCGACTTCTACGTTCACGCCGGCTCCATACAGGAATTGATCGTTGATCGAATTGCCCGAGCCGAGCGTTACGGCTTCGCGGAACTGAGCTCCCGCGTTGACGGCGAAGGAAACGCGTTCACCTAAGAAACGCTTCGTGTCGGCGACTAAAACGCCGCCGCCGGTGACTTTGCCGTTGCCGACGAAATGCTGTTCATTACCCGTCGGAAGGGTCACGAAAGGCACCAGGGCCAAGCCGATCGGATATTTTTTGTTATCCAAGAGGCGGGCTTTCAAGTTCACTTGGATGTCGCCCATACGCGCGCCGTTGTCTTCCGTCGCCGTTCCGGGGGTCAAAAATTGCTGGTAAGGCACGCCGCTGACCAACACGCCCGCGTTCAGCCAATCCAAGAGTCCGATCGACGCGCCCAGCGTCGCGGACAATTGTTTCTGGATGATGTTTTGGACGGTCGCTCCGGCCGCATTTTTGAGGACCAACGAGTCATCGGAAAATTCCGCGGTCACTCCGGCGGCGACGCCCCATTGACCCAAGGTCTGGGACTGCTCGACGTTGAAGTAATTGCCGTGATCGCTCGCCGGTTTAAAACTAAGCGTGTCGAAGCCGGCCGCGGCTTGCGCCGTCGTGGTGACGGCGGCCAAGCTTAAACCCATGAGTCCGGCCAAAGCCAGGTGTCGGTAGGACCCCGTCTTTCTGTGTTTGTCTTTCATATCTGTTTCTCCTTAAGTTTGTGATGCATTGAAAATAAAAAATTAATTGCAGCCGCGTAGGAAGTAGACGAGCAGCAGGACCGGAACCGGTACACCTAATGCCCATAAAAGTATGTATCCGATTTTTCCGTTTTCAGATTTTATGATTTTCTCTTCAATATATTTTTTCATAGTCTCCTCCGCTTTTTTAAAATTTTTCGGGACAACTTGTTGACCAATACTCTGCTGCGAAAGCGTTTCAGCCACAATCGGGGAATCCCTGATTCTTACCCCGGGTATTGCCTTAAATGAAAAAGGCGACTCTTCGAGGAGAGCCGCCTTTTTCAAGCGTCGTATAGGAAGAAAAATTAGGAAGAAAAATATCCTAACGTCTGCCGTGAGTGGATTCGTCGCGTGAAGAGCGGCGACGGGAAGAGGGGGGTTCGCTTTCACGATCCTCTTCGTCGCGATCGTGCGAGCGCACGTGTTCAGAGCGCCCTGCATTTTCTTGTTTGCCTTCGTATTCGAAGTCGTTGTCACGATTTTCGCCTGTATGCTCGTACCGCCCCTGGGTTCCGAACTCATTGGTGCGCCCGAGACTGTCCTGATGCTGGCCTCCCCTGCGGTTTTCACTTGTATCGAGAGGATGGATGCCGTTTGAAGATTGGCCCTTGCCGCTTGTTTGTTTGGATTGTTTCATGTCCGCCTCCTTAAGGTTTTATTGAAAAACTACATCTGCATCATGAGGTCTTCTTTGCGATCTTCGACTTCCTCGCCGATTTCTTCAGCTTCGTCTTCGGCGAAGGATTTTTTGGCGTTCGGAAAAAGTTCGTTCTCTTCCTCTTCGATGTGATGTTCGACGTTTTCACGGAGGACCTTGAATTTCGCCTCGAAGACGTCGTCTCCGGCCTCTAGGGCTTGAAGTTCGGCGATCAATATCTTGATAACGTGATGTTCTTGGAAGGCTTCGTCGACCAGCTCGTGTCCTTTGGCGTCCGCTTCTGTGGCTACGGCGGGGTAGAAGATCTCTTCTTCGACTTGAGCATGAATGGTTAATTCCTGAAAAACTTCGTCAGCGATGGTCTGTTTCTTGTGAGAGGATTGGGCTTTTTCATATTCATGAAAGAGGTCTTTTACCTTTTCGTGGTCCTTCTGGAGTAATTCGAAGATGTTCTCGGTGCGTTCCATGAGTTCTCCTTTTTTTAACTGTTTAAATTTCGTGCGAAACGTTTTGTTAAAATAAGAAAGGGAAAGGATCAGAACAATGGGGAGATCCCCGGTTTTGAAGTAGGGAAATATCCTACAGGCGGATTTTCTTATTCTTATCCGCGTCTTCCTCCAGCGGCGGGTCATTTTGCGGAGCTTCGCGCGCGGGAGGTTCCTTTAAGGGGGGATTTTTTTCGTCGGGAAGGGGCGGTTCCTCACGAACGGGATTCCGGTCGGGCGTCGGATCTTTTTCGGGTCGCTTCGGGTCTTCTTGTGATTGTCGGTTCATAAATTGTCTCTAAAGCGAAGGCATTTGGGCGCGTATGAGTTTCTGTTTCTTGACCGGCGAGCGGCGCGCCTCCTGACGCATGTCAGGACGTTCTTTCTTTTCGAATTTACCGAGCGAGACTGAGGCCCCGGTTTTTGCGGAACGGTAGAGGGCTTGGATCACGCGCACGTCGGCCAAACCTTCGCGTCCCGACGGTTCCGGATTTTTACCGGTCAGGATGCAGCCGGAAAAATAGAGAAGCTCCGGTGCGAACTGGTCTCGCTTGGAAAAAGTCTCTTGTTTGACCTTGCCATTAATTTTCAGGACGTGATGGAGTTCGTCGACCATTTCGTAGGCCGGGTCGAGGCGCAAGCCGCCTTTCGTCCCCAGAATCTCGAAAGCGGAGGAGTCCGCCGCCCCGAAGCTCGACGTGAAGGTGGCCAGGCGATTTCCGGGGAAATAAAGCAGAGCCGCCGTCATTTCGTCGACCTCGCGGAAACGGCGATCGCCACCCTTGGCGCTGATCGCAAAAACTTTTGTGGGCTCGCATCCGAAAAGGCTGCGCGCGGCGTTTAAGCAATAAATGCCGATGTCATAGAGCGTGCCCCCACCTAAGTCCGCTTTGAGGCGGACGTTGCCTTCCTTGACCTGCATGGTGAAGAGAGAATGGAAGATTTTCAGCTCCCCTAGCTTGCCGGAATGGGCGATCTCGAGGGCTTTGAGGTTCGCTTTTTCGAAATGGAGGCGGTAGGCGATCATGAGCTTGACGTTTGCGCGTGCGGTCTCTTCGATCATTTTTCCGCATTCCTCCACGGTCATCGCCATCGGTTTTTCGCAAAGTACGTGGATGCCCGCGCGCGCGGCGCGGATCGTGTACTCGCAGTGCATGTTGTTTGGTAGCGCAATGTAGACCGCGTCGATCTCGCCGCTGTTCAGGCAGTCTTCGTATTGATCGTAGGAAAAAAGCGCTTTGACGCCGTATTTGAGCCCCAGTTTTTTAAGCTTTTTCGGATCGTCCGAAACAAGGGCCGTGATCTCGGAATTCTTTGTGGCGTGGGCGAAAGCTGGGAGTACCGCCGCTTGCGAAATGTATCCCAGTCCCACCACCGCATATCTGATTTTTTTCTTTTTCATGATTATTCCGTCTTTCCGATTTTTGACTCTACAATCAATGTGACTCGATTCATTCCTGATGGGGGTTCGGGGGAGAACCGGGATTCTCCCCCGACTTAAGCATGGGCGTGGCTTCGCCGGGCCGATGCGGAAAGAGGAAGTGCCGGAGGAAAAGATGGGGGTCCTTCCCCCGGCACGTTTTGAACGCCGTCCCGATGGGGTCAGGCGGCGATGTCCTCAGTGTTAAAAATGTTTGCGGCCTTGTCCCTTGCTTTTGCCCGGCGCCCGGGCGTTTTGAGCCGCTTTGTCTGCGTTCGGTAGGGTTTGAAGATCGCGCGCCGCCGGACCGTGTATCATCTTGCCGAACGCGTCGAAGCGCGATCCGTGGCACGGGCAATCCCAACTTTTTTCTTCAGAATTCCAGGCTACGATTCCTCCTAAATGAGGACAAACAGCCGAGCAGGCGTGCAGTGTTCCGTGATCGTCGCGATAGACGGCGTGCTTGTGGAGTCCGTCGCGCACGATGGTGCCTTGACCCCGTGGGATGTGATTCATGGAGCCGGTTTGTCCCGCCGTGAACCAGTCGCGGTACTGCCCGAGGACGTTCGAATTCTCGCGGGCGAAGTCCCAAAACGTGCCGAAAGTCACGCGCGCGGGATCGTAAATTTTTTCCCAAGGGCTTTTTCGCCCCATAACGAGATCGGTGATCATCACGCCCGCGATCGTGGAATGGGTCATGCCCAGACCCGCGTCGCCCGTGGCGATGAAGACGTTGGGTGCGTCGTTGGGATTGCGGCCGATGTAGGCCAGGCCGTCGTTCGATTCCAGCACCTGTCCCGACCATCGGAACTGCATGGATCGGATCATCGGAAAACGCTCGCGCGCCCAGATCTCGAGGCGGGCGTAGCGTTTGGCGGCGTCGTTGGCCTGTCCGGTTTTATGATCCTCGCCGCCCACGATCAAAAGATCCGAGAGGTCGTCGCGACGTCCGGCGTGCACGCGGATATAGTGGTAGGCCTCATCGGAAGATCCCGAATCGTCCCAATACAAGGCGCGGGGAACGGAGCCTTTGGGAATGCGAAAAGCGGCCGCGTACGTCGTGTAAGGTGCCTGCTTCATGTGGATGACCACGCGATTGTTGAAAGGCGTGTTTGCGGCAACCACGATCGAATCGCAAGAGACGCGATGGCCGTCTTCCGTGATCACGTGGGCATCGCGCCCTCCCTGGACGTGCACTGCGCGTGTGCGGCAAAAAATCCGCTCCCCCAGACTCCGGATTTTTTCGGAGAGGCCGGTCAAATACTTCAAAGGATGAAACTGGGCCTGCGACCCGAAGCGGATCGTAGGGCCGGTTTCGAAAAAGGGGAGGGGAACCTTCTTCAGTTTTTCCAAATCCGGAACTCCGGCACGCAGCGCGGCTTCGTATTCTTTGTCCAGGAGGAAGGAAGATGCTGAAGCCCGTTTCGAAGAATCAAAGAGATACCCGTCGAGACGCTCGAAATCGCACGTGATGCCTTCCTCGGCGACCGCGTTTTCGATGCGGCGAATGGCGGCCGTATGGCTCGCGGCCACCAAGCGCGCTCCTTCGGCGCCGTGAACGCTCTCGATATGATGGTAGCCCCCGCCGTCGATGGCATTGCTGATGTGAGCCGTCGTATGCCCGGTTTCACCCCCGCCCAAATCGCCGGCGTCCAGAAGAACGACCGATTTTTGCTCGCAGGCCAGGAAGTAGGCGCATGTCAAGCCCGCGATGCCGCCGCCGATGATGCAAACGTCGGCGCGTACGTTTTCCCGAAGAGGCAAAAAGCGGGGAGGCTTTCCTGTCTTCAGCCAAACGGAATGGCGCACGTTTTTTTCGATCACGGCGGCGGATTTCATGGTTTCATGACCTTTTGTTTAAAGGGTTTAGTCCAAGCGCTCTTCGACCTTGTCCCAATCGACGTTTTCCAAGAAAGCCTCGATGTATTTCGGACGGTCCGCCGGTTTATAATCCAGCAGGAAGGCATGTTCCCACACGTCCATGACCAGGATGGGGCGGAAACCCGCGGTTGGTCTCCTTGAG
>JBPOJN010000052.1:0-9461 GCA_052033505.1 Myxococcota bacterium
CGCCGAGACGTCCGCGTGGTGATGTCGATGCAGAGCTTCCTCGACCCCGTCCCGCACCACCTCGTGCACCACCCTCGAATTCACGAACCGGACTTCGTTCTTCGTCGGATGCACGTTTACATCCACGAAATCCGGAGGCACCTGCAGATACAGCACAGCCCAAGGATAGCGGTGCTTCATCAAAAGGTTCTCGTAAGCCGCCATGACCCCGTGCTGCAACGTCCGGTCGCGCACGATGCGGCCGTTCACGAAAAAATAAAGCGACTTAGGCGAAAAACTCCCCGCGTGATGGTCGGAGACGAATCCCGTCACCGACAAAGCCCCGCGACGTCCGGACACCGCGTGCATGTGCTCCGCGATCTCACCGCCCAAAACATCGCCTATCCGCTGCCGCAATTCTCCGGGAAGCACTTTTAATTCCGTTTTTTCGTTGTGCTTGAGCGTAAACCCGATGTCGGGCCGCGCGAGCGCCATCGATTCGATCCAAGAGGCGACGTGCGAAAATTCCGTTTCTTTGGCCTTCAAAAATTTCAACCGCGCCGGCGTATTGAAAAACAAGTTTTTAACCGCGATGCGCGTGCCCCGCGGCAGCGGCGAAGCGGTAGGTTTCAGGATCTTTCCACCCTCGATTTCGATCTTCGTCGCGACTGAGGCCGGATCCGCGGCGGGACGTGTCTCGATCGTCATGAAAGACACGGAGGCGATCGAAGGCAGGGCTTCCCCTCGGAAGCCCAAGGTACGGATATTGAAAAGCGTCTCTTCGTCAGGAAGTTTACTCGTCGCGTGGCGCTCGAGCGCCAGCACCGCCTCGTCTTCCGTCATCCCGATCCCGTCGTCCAAGATCGTCATGCGCTTGCGCCCGCCCTCTTCGACATCCACCTCGATCTGGCGCGCGCCCGCGTCGATGGAATTTTCCACCAATTCTTTAATGACCGAAAACGGCCTCTCGATCACTTCGCCGGCCGCGATTTTTCCAATGAGGTCTTCAGGGAGTTTGCGGATTTTGGAGGGGGAAACAGTCTCGGACATGGAACCGCTGCTAATGTCACCGCACGAGGGTTGCAAGCAAATCTCCTTTCCTCTACGATCCGCCCCATGTCCGAAATCGAACGTCCCCCTCCCACGCCGTGGCTTAAGAATACCTGGCTTTCGTTCGTGGCGTTCTCGCGCGGAATGCTGGCGGCCTTTCATTCGTATCTGCGCGGCAAGATCCGGCACATCCCGAACCGGCTCCCGCGCCCGCGACGCGAATTGTTCGACCAAATCCTCGAACGCCCTCACAATCAAGACTTCCTGCATCGTTTTTCGGTCGAATGCGGCATGAACATCGGAGACGTCGAAAACACGTTCCGCGGCTACCTGGACGAGATCGCGGCGGACTTAAATTACTTCTTCATGCCGTTCTGGAGTTCGATCTTAAGCTGGGTGTTCAGGAATATTTACGAAGGCTTGGACGTCGATCAGGAATTCCTGGAAAAAATCCGTCCCATCATCGGCAATCAAGTCGTGGTCTTCGTGCCGAACCACCGCAGCCACATGGATTATTTATTGCTCGCTTATGTCCTTCATCACAACTCGATCCCGGTCCCCTTCGTCGCCGCAGGATCGAACCTGTCTTTTTGGCCGCTAGGTTGGCTCTTCCGGAAGTCGAGCGCGTTCTTCATTCGCCGTTCTTATGAAGGCAATAAGCTCTATGCCGCCGCCGTCCAGGCCTACATCGAAGAATTGGTCTATGAAAAATCCTGCCTGGAATTTTTCATCGAAGGCACACGCAGCCGGACCGGGAAACTCCTGTCTCCGCGCATGGGCATCTTGACTACCCTCATGCGCGCACACAAACGTCTGCCGGACGAAGACATCCTACTCGTACCGACGTCTTTCACCTACGAATCCGTCGTCGAAGAAAAAAGTTATTCCGCCGAAAAAGCCGGAGCGGCGAAAAAAGACGAAGGTTTTTGGGATCTCTTCCGCATCCGTAAGCATCTGGGCCAAAGCCGCGGCAAGGTGTACATCCGCTTCGGCGAGATCATTTCAATGAAGAATTACCTCGAATCTCCCGAAATTTCGGCCCTCGACGCACGCACGCAAACCCAGCGGCTCGCGCATGAATTGACCTACGGCATCAACCGTTCGACGCTCATCACGCCCGCCGCGATCGCCGCCACGGCGCTCCTGTCGCACGAGCACCGGGCCCTCTCGGAAAAACAAACGCAAGACATGGTCGATATTTACCTGGACTATCTTCACTTCAAAGGCAGTCCTCTCTCGGACATCCTGGAAAAATACCGGCAACCCGCGATCCGCGAGGCCTTGAGGGACGCTCTGGATCAAAACCTCATCCACGAAAGACGCGACCCTACGACAGATCTCGTTTATTACCACGTCCCGGAAGAAAAGCGGCCTTTGCTGGATTATTACAAAAACAACTCCATCCATTTTTTCATATCGTTGTCAGCCTTATCCGCGTTGCTGAGATACGCTCCCGGAGGCAGAATTTCCAAAACCGACCTGATCCGCGATTATCTGCTGCTCCAGAAAATTTTCGAATACGAATTCACCTATAGCCGCCGGCAATCCCTGGAAAATCATCTGGAAAAACTCTTCGAGTTCCTCGTTCAAAAAAATCTGGCGTTGCTGTCGGGAGACGTATTGCAAATACCCGAGTCTGCCCATGAGCGGCTGGCACTGTATGCGGCTCCTTTGAGAAACTACTTCGAAGCCTATCTTCTGGTATGGCAATTCCTTCCGTCCTTGGGCGGTCACCACTGGGAGGAGCAGCGACTGCTGACGGCTCTTCAAGATTCGGGTCACCTTTCGTATTGGAAAGAGGAAATTTCCAGGCCCGAAGCCGTAAATCGTTTCACGATGAGAAACGCGCTCAAGGCGTTTTGTGATTTGGGGCTGCTGAAACAAGAAACCGAAACTTGGGGAAAGAAAAAGACGCATTACTTCCTGCCCGACGCCGCTTCCACAACGTCCGAACAAGCGCATTCTTTAGTCACACTGATGACGACGCTTTCGAAAAGCTGCTGATTTTAGGCTATTTCTTCAGCACCGACTTGATCAGGTCGATGTATTCCTTCGCGGTCTGATAAGGATTGTCTAAATTTATCCGGTCATCGGATTGCAGTAACGGCTTCAACCCGCGTCCCGTTTCTTCCAAGATAATCTCGCACACTTCTTCCACGGCGAAAGTCCGTGACGTCTTGCCCTTATCCGGTTGTTTTTTTCGATACTCGCGGTGAGTCTCCAAGGCTTGAGCTAGTTCTGGAATGCCGATTCCATGATTCGCCCGAGTCGCTAATACGGGAATTTCCCAATCACTCTGTCCATGCCCCATCTCGACCATCGCGCGAAGCTCTGCTTGCATAAAAGCCGCGCCGTCGCGATCCGATTTATTGACCACGAAAATATCGGCGATTTCCAAGATGCCCGCCTTCATCGCCTGAATGGAATCCCCCGACTCGGGCGTCAGGATCACGATCGTCGTATCGGCAACTCCCATGATATCGAGTTCCGTCTGACCGACCCCGACCGTTTCGACGATGACGCGGTCCATCCCGAACGCATCGAAAAGCTTCGTCACCTCGCGCGTGGCCCGTGAGAGACCTCCGTGGCTGCCGCGGCTGCCAAGGCTCCGGATGAAGACGCCTTCGTCACCCGCGTGATCCTGCATGCGAATCCGGTCGCCCAATACCGCCCCGCCCGAAAAAGGGCTGGAAGGATCGATCGCAACCACGCCCACGGTTTGTTTCAGGCTCTTTCGAAAATGAGCAATCAAGGCGTTCACTAGGGTCGACTTACCCGCGCCCGGGGGTCCCGTGACCCCTATTTTATGTGTTCTGCCGCAGCGCGTCTGGACCTGGGCCATGATGGAAACAACATTGGGAGAGCGTGCTTCGACCTGGGAAATCAGTCGAGAAAGCGCCAAACGATCACCGGAAAGCATCTGAGACACCAAATCTTGCATAAAAATGTCTCTAAAGAACCCCTCAGGGGGACACAACCAAAAAAGCCCGACTTTCTGAATAGATGCAGTCCTACTCCAGCAACTCCTGGCCTGCCGTGGCACGAGAACTGCAATATAGATCGAATAGACCTAAAGGAGATCATTATGTTTGCAGCCCTACTCGCCGCCCTTCCGGCCATCAGCTCCGTCGCCAGCGCGGCCACCGCCGTCTTAGGAGTTGCCGACCAAGCGAAGGCCGCAAAGACGAGTCAACAAGACCAGGTTGCCCAGGCCATGCAGGCTTCCACCAATGAAGTGGAAGCGGCGGCCAAGGGAAAGAGTGAAGCCGAAGAACTGGAACAAGCCAGGTCCGCTTAATTTTTAGAAAAGGAATCGAATATGGGATTATTTTCAATTGTCGGTGACATCGCTTCCGGCGTCTCTAACGTCGCGAATGCCGCCCTGGATGAATTAACGGGAGGCGGAGGGTCTTCGGGCCCTTCTCAGAACTCCTCCGGGGTTTCTTCAGAACAGGCTCAGATGAATGCTCTCCAAGCTCAAATGGAAGCGGCGAACCTCACCACCAGCGGTTATCGAAAGATCCAAAACGCCTCCGAAGACGCCTTGTTCTTCTTGCAAGAGTGGCAGGAAATCGCGAATGCACGCGAAGAAAACGATCATGCCTCCTCGCTCGGCTTAGAGCCTCCGAACGTCAATACCACTATGCCTGACGGCATTTTCGGGGATTCGGACGTCGACGAATCAACGGATACGGAGAGTGTTTAATTTTTATGGAAAACGCGGCGCTAAAAATCGATTTTTGCAACGCCGGAGCTTCCGAACATAAACCCCTTCTTTTCGGATTTCCGCGCGCCTTTCATCACCTCGAAAATCCAGCCTTCGTAATCGAAGACCACGAAATCGAACGCCTGGCCTTCCGTCTCCCTTACGTCCAAAAGCTGCCTTACAGTCTTTTCCTCGACGACCGCGGACGCGTCCATTTCGAGATCAACCACTCGAGCTTTTTCCCGGACCGATCCTGGAAAAAGCTTTTTCAATACGTCCTACGTCCCGACCGCGCTTTCTATGATTTACTGAGGACACACATCAGCCGCGGCAGTCTTCTGAAAGACGAACGCCGTCTCATCGGCGGAATGGTTTGCACCTATTACGCCGACACGCAGACTGCGGAGATCAAACTTTTAGGAATTCTTTCCCCGGAAGACAGCCGCGATCTGGATCCTGAAATCCGCCGCAAGGCTTTCGATATTTTATGTGAACGGCATCGTCCTTTTTTGAAATGGATGGGAGCGAAGGCCTCGTATTCAACACCGTGCATTATACCCGTCGCAAAAGCCTCCAAAAGCGGATGGGCTTTGAAAAAATCGGGCTTACGCGAGAAGTTTAAAACGTTTTGCGATGGTTTCCCCATGAGCTTGGTCAAAAAGCAGAACATTTTCTTCGATGAACGTTACGAACGCGTTTATCGAGACAACTCGAAGGGGCCGGGAGGCCGATAACTTCCACAGAGGATATTATTATGGGTGCAATTTTAGGCGGTAAAGGACCGGATCCGTCACAGGCGATGGCTGCAGTGCAGATGCACAACAGTGATAACGCCTACAATCTCGGCATGGCCCGCATCGGCAACGAAAGAATGCAAGCGATGCAATCCTATCTGTTGGGCAGTCAGCAGATTAACGCCATGACCGACATCGCGGACGATAAAAACCATACAGCTCTACGTATCGCTCAAATGAATTATCAGGCTCAGACTCATGAAAATGACAACGAAACCAAGGTCGCCATGCGCGAGCTTGACGTGCGCGAACACGAAGCCGTCCTGGCCGCCAAAGAAGGAAATCGCGTCGACACCACCGACTTTTTGTCATAGAATTTCCCTGCAACCGTTCACCGAGAGAGGGCCGGAGTCTTAAGACTCCGGCCTTTTTATTTGCCAATCCTCGGAAAACACCTTAAAATCATTAAACAATTTCACCACTTCATGGATACTTTAGAAACCATCTTCAACCAGACCTCTGTCAAATCTTCCGATGGCAAAAGACGGCTTGTGTTCTCGGGTCTGCAGGACTTGATGTTCGTTTACATGTCCGGCTTCGTCGACGCCCGGAAATACAGCTTCCAGAGCTGGCTCGACGCTTTCGCGCCTTCCAAAAAACCCGACGGGCGTTATGAAGTCGACTTGAAGCAGTGGTTGGAAAAAAAGAAGTTTCATTACACGGGTCCCGTGAGTGCCCCATTCGATCCCATGGCGTTACCGGAAAAGGCGTATACCGAGACCGAGATCCTAAAACTCCTGACCGAAAAAATCCTGCCGGCCACGATGTTTAATCCGTCGTACGCTCCTCAGCTCGTGAACGATCTCAAGGCTCAAGGACGCTTCAAAGACGGCAAGTTCCTGATCGACAAAGAAGCGAAGAAAAACCTCCTGGCCATGATCAACCAATATCCGTCGCCGATGCGCATTCTGGAAGTGAACATCGACCGAATGAAGCGACGCAAAAAAGGCGACTCGACACTCGCCCAGGAAGACATCCAAAAAAGCACCTTCAACGTCGGGGCGACCGCCCAGCAGATCGCAAGTTCCCGTTTTTCCCAGTTGACCGGCGCCCCAGAAAAAGCAAAGCCTCAAACCGAGCAACCCGCCGGCATTTCGTTGAAAGACCTGCAGAAGAGACGCTCTCCCGGAAAAATCTAGCCGTTCGCCGCCGATTCGATGCGCCGATCAGGCACCAGCCACATCAGAGCGACGACTACGTAGAGGATCAAAGAAATCCCTTGATGAAAAAACGCGCACCCAATGCCCAAGGCGTAGAGTGCGATCGAAACTTTGCCCTTAAAATCTTTCCCGACAGCTTTGTGGAGTTTGGAGTGTTCCCCTTGCGTGCCGATGATAGCCATTTGCAGAATTGTGTAAGCCACGGCGGACAAGAAAAGCACAATGCCGTAAGCTGCGGTAGGAATCGGTGTGAAATGATTCTCCCCCATCCAACCCGTCACGAACGGAATCAGCGACAGCCAAAAGAGCAGATGAAGGTTGGCCCAAAGCACCTTGCCGTTGATACGCTCGGTCGCATGCAGCATGTGATGGTGGTTGTTCCAGTAAATACCCAAAAAAACAAAACTGAGAACGTAGGTTAAAAACACGGGCACCAAAGGCCTTAAGCCCTCCCAATCCGCCGCGTGCGGGACTTTAAGTTCGAGTACTAAAATCGTGATGAGGATGGCGATGACGCCGTCGCTGAAGGCTTCGAGGCGGGTCTTCGTCATGGCGATTTAAGGTAGGTTTCCGTCACGGGGCGCGACAACGACCGTCGGGTTGGACGAAGAAGACATCGAATTCAACGTATTCACGCGTTTTGTTTCTTCCAATTCCCTTTCCAGCTCACGGATCTTACGGTCGCGCGAACGTACGACTAAACTCTTGAGCAGAGCAGGAACGGCCTGGAGAATCGCCAAAAAGAGAATGCCCAAACAAAAAGAAACGATCACCACAAATCCCAGCGGGACTGGCACAGAGCTGATCTCGAAGATGTACGGGATCTTGAACCGAAAACTCATCGGATAATTGAAAGCTTGGTCGTTCAAATTCCAATACAGAAAATTCAGGATGATGAAGATCAAGACGGCCAGGACCATGGCCCACAGAATTTTTCTCATAGGTGTTCTCCGAAGGAGCTTCGTTCTACACGAAAACCCAAGTCACTTCCAATATTTCTTCAGGAGGTCGTAGGTGTCGCGCAAGTGCTGGGGCATGGATTTGACGGAGGCGATGACGGGCCAGAAATTCGTGTCGGCGAACCAGCGCGGGATCATGTGGTAGTGCAAGTGATCGTCAATGCCGGCTCCGGCGGCCTTACCGAGGTTCACGCCGATATTGAAACCCTGTGGACGCGCGGCTTTTTTGAGGACGGACTCGCAGCGTGCGAGCAGCGACGCGATTTCTTGGTTTTCTTGGGCCGTAAGCGCTTCCAGGGACGCAAGATGGCGGTTTGGAACGACCATGAGATGGCCGCTGTTGTAAGGATATTTGTTCAGGATCACGAAACTGTGCTTGCCGCGGTAGAGGATAAGATCTTTGCGGTCTTGGGCCGCGCCCTTCTGACGGCGGATGCGATTGCAGAAGACGCATCCTTTTTCCTTGGGGCCTTGGATGAACTCCATGCGCCACGGCGCGAAAGCGACTTTCATAGAGACCTCTTTAGGATAGGTTCAGGGCTTTGACGACTTCGCCGAAATCCGGCTTGACTATGATCGGCGCGCGCCCCGATTTCAGCGCAGTGTCGGGATCCTTGAGTCCGTGGCCGGTCAACGTGCAGACGATGACGTCGCCGTCCTTGAAATAACCTTTTTTACCGTACTTCATCACGCCGGCGATCGACGCCGCAGAGGCCGGCTCGCAGAAATAGCCTTCGTTGGCCGCGAGCCACCGGTAAGCGTCCAAAATTTCGTCGTCGGTGACCATATCGATGACGCCGCCGGACTCGTCTCGCGCGGCCAGCGCGAGCTTCCAAGACGCGGGATTTCCGATCCGGATCGCGGTCGCGATGGTTTCGGGATTTTTAACCGGCGCGCCTAACACGATCGGCGCTGCACCGGCGGCCTGAAAGCCCATCATGACGGGTTTCGCGTCGATGAAACCTTCGGCTAAGTATTCTTTATACCCTTTCCAATACGCAGAAATGTTTCCGGCGTTTCCGACCGGAAGCACGTGATGCGTCGGAGCGGAACCCAACTCCTCGCAAACCTCGAAAGCTCCGGTCTTCTGGCCTTCGAGTCGGTAGGGATTGATGGAATTCACCAAGGTCGCATAGCCTTCTTCGGCGATCTTCCGCACGATCGTGAGCGCTTCGTCGAAATTTCCGTCCACGGAAACGATGTAAGATCCATGGATCATCGCCTGCGTCAGCTTACCTAAAGCGATTTTCCCGCTGGGGATCACGATGTAGGATTTGAGTCCCGCACGCGCCGCATAAGCCGCTTGGGCGGCGGACGTGTTTCCCGTGGAGGCGCAGACGACGGCCTTCGCACCCGCTTCCACAGCTTTCGAGACGGCATAAGTCATGCCGCGATCTTTGAAGGAACCGGTAGGGTTCAATCCCTCGAGTTTCAAGTAAGCTTTCACGCCTTTCCCCAGAAGAGCGCCCAAACGCGGCGCGGACAGGAGCGGCGTGTTGCCTTCGTTCAGCGACACGATCGATTTGGGATCGATCGGAAGGTATTTGGAATATTTCGAAATCAGGCCTCGATAGCTCATTTGAATGACTCCACTCGAATCACAACGGTCTTCCCCACTACGGCTTCCATAGAATCAATCTGTTCGACGGCGCGGCGAACGCTCTCCTCTTTCGCCTGATGCGTCATCACGACGATGGGCACACGCGCGCCTTCGTCACGTTCGCGCTGATAAACGCTCGCGATGCTGATCTCGGCGTCGCCCAAACCTTTGGCGATCTGCGACAAGACACCCGGACGATCGACGACGGAAAAC
>JBPOJN010000079.1:0-20832 GCA_052033505.1 Myxococcota bacterium
ATCAAATGGCATAAATTACGATAACCTTCGAGATCGGCCGCAAGCAGCGTCAAATGATGATAGGGCTCCCGCCCCCTCTTGGCTTTCTTGTCGAAGCGGCTGCCTTCCGACTGGATGTACATCTCGCATCCGAGGATGGGTTTGACGCCTTTTTTGACCGCAGCTTGGTAGAACTCGACACCCCCGAAAAGATTACCGTGATCGGTGATCGCAACCGCGGGCATCCCAAAATCCTTAGCGCGCTTGACCAGGTCATCGATACGGATCGCCCCGTCGAGCAGCGAATATTCGGTATGGAGATGCAGATGAACGAATTTACGGGACACGGATTTTTTTAGACATGGGGAAGGAGAGACTGTCTAGAGGAAATGAGAAGCCCGTCATGATTCCTACTCCCCCTCTTCTTTAATATTAAACAAGCATCTATATTGCCAAATTAAATTTAATTCCGCACAATAGATGCGTGTTTTCAAAATATAAAAGAATTCTTAATATTAACAAATACTTAAAAGAAAGATCTCTCTTCCTTTTAGGGCCTCGACAGACGGGAAAAAGCACCTTCTTGAAGGAAAACTACCCTCCCGCTCGTTATATGAACCTTTTGGAGTCCGATACGTTTCGAGAACTCAGCGCGCGGCCGGAACTTCTTCGTCAAAGGACCACAGCCGAAGACACGCTCGTGATGATCAACGAGATCCAAAAACTTCCGAGCCTGCTGGACGAAGTTCAACTTTTGATCGATTCCCGGAAGGATCTGCGATTCATCCTGACGGGTAGTAGCGCTCGCAAGCTTAGACGCAGCGGTGCCAACCTCCTCGCCGGACGCGCGCTCCTCTTTTACCTTCACCCTCTTGTGTTTCCCGAGACCGGCGCAGAACGTTTCATGGATCGCATCCAACACGGAAACTCTCCAACGGAAAAATTGTCAACTTCACTAAGGTCGGCAACGATTCCGGCGTGCCGTCGCGCACCATCCGGGAATATTATCAGATTTTAGAAGACACCTTGATTCTGCATCAGGTGATGCCGTTTCAAAAAACGAAAAAAAGAAAGCCGGTAGCGACCTCAAAATATTATTTTTTTGACGTGGGCGTCGCCAATCGACTGCTGAGCCGCACTCATATTGATGCGGAGTCACCTGAATTCGGCGACACTCTCGAACATCTTATTTTTTTAGAGCTGAAGGCGTTTCTCGACTATGAACGCGTGGACCGAACACTTCATTTCTGGAGGACTCAAACCAAGCTAGAGGTCGATTTCGTGATCGGCGGAGACATCGCGATCGAAGTCAAGGCCTCACGGCGCATTGCCGATGACGATCTTAAAGGTCTTCGGGCGCTTTCGGAAGAAGTGAAGCTTCAACATAAAATCGTCGTTTGCCGCGAAAACACGCCGCGCACTACCGACGACGGCATTCAGATCCTGCCTATCGATGAGTTCCTGAAACGTTGGTGGGATAAAACGTATCTAGGCGGTCGTTAAAAGATTGCTTACTTCTTCTTATCCTTGATCAGAAACTCCACGCGGCGGTTTTTCGCGCGGCCTTCTTCGGTGTCGTTGTCCGCAAGAGGATGGCGCTCGCCGAAGCCTTCGAAGCGGAGCTTGTCGGGGGAAACGCCTTTGCGCATCAGGTACTGATAAACGGCACGCGCGCGGGCGAGAGAAAGTTTCAGGTTGTTCTCGTCGCTGCCGATCGCGTCGGTGTGGCCTTCGACGGAAATGAGGATTTTTTGCGGGGACCCGCTCACGAGCTCAGCCACACGATCTAAGGTGGGGAAAGAAGACGGGGTTAACGTAGCCTTGCCGAACGCGAAGTGGATCGTATTGGTCACGATACGTCCCGACTTCAGGTTCCATTCAGCATAGACTTCTTGGGGACAGCCGCGTTCCGCCTTCCCGCCCTGCTGATCCGGACACCAATCGACGGAATTCTCGACCCCGTCACCGTCCGTATCGAGTTTGGTCACCGCAAATTCGGGCTTGTCCTCACTGATCTTCAGCGTGACGTAACGCATTTCTTCGTCTTGTTGCTCCTTCAGTGCGTACGTCTCGTTCATGCGGCGATAGCTCAATCCTAAGAGTCCGCGGAACTGGGCTCCGCGCGCCCCGCAGATACCACAACCGCCAGCGCCTGCATCCAGAGTAAAACCGGAATTACCAATGTCCCATTTGACCCCGCCCAAAAACTCAAGCGGAGAGGTGTCGCGGTCGGCAAACAAACTTCCGAAGGGCGAGTTGACATGGGCTTCCGCCGAAAGCGTTACGTCCTTGTTCATATCGAAAGCCAATCCCAAGGCCGTCAGCAAGCGATGGTCCAAATCGATATTATTGATATCGATACGTTCGATGTGGAACTCGGCGCCTAAATTCAAGGCCATACGCAGGCGCTTGGTCAGCAAGACGTCACCGATGATATTCAATCCCGTAGTGACTGAGGATTCGCCCATGTAAATGTCATCCGCTCCCAAGGGAATCGTCAGGAAAGGTTCGAAGGCTAAACCGAATCTCGTCTTATCCGCGTCTATGGCTTGAATCTTGGAAGAAACGCGTATGTCACCCACGCGCGCATGATCACTGGGGCCAGGGCTGGGGTTGACAAGCGGCTCTTCGAAGCGGATGCGGCTGAAAAACGGCACGACGACGCTAGCTTGCCAGTAATCCGTGATGCCGATGCCGGCCGTCAAAAAATGGCCGGTGTAATAAGTCACGACCGGCCGCACCAACGCCCCGTCAAACGTCAATAGGTCCAAGGGACGGTAGACGAACATGTTTTGGAGTCCGAAAGAATATTGCCCCCGATAGAGCGTCTGCGAGGAATCCATCGTGAAAAAATAACGGTCGCTGACGCGGGGCCAGAGATCGAAGGCTTGAAATTGCACGGTAGAGGAATGCGCGACAGAACCTGTCGCCAGAAGAAGAAAAAGTGAAAAAACGGCTGATCGGATTCGATTCATAAGGGAAGCAAGCTTCGCCTTCGGAAACCCGATTTTATAGGAAAAAGAAGAAGTCCGCAAAAGAAATATCTATTCGATCCATTTCCCGAAACGGCTCCAGCGCACCGTCTTGCGATCGTAGTCCAACGAAAGCCACACGAACATCGCCCGCCCTTTGACGTTTTCGATAGGCACAAAGCCCCATTCGCGCGAGTCGGAGGAATTATCGCGGTTATCCCCCATCACGAAGAGGTGGTCCTTCGGCACGGTGAAATTCATACGGTAACGCGGTGGCTCTTCATCGAACTGCACGAGATGGGTCTTGGCGTTCTTCATCGTTTCGACGAAAAAGTGATAATGATCCCATGCCGGGAAAACGGGAATTTTCTCGATACCGAGAGCCTTCGACTCCTCGGTCTTTTCCACTTCTAAAAATGAAGTTCCTTCTGGATGACTGACTTGCAGTGGAGAGCGTTCTAAACGTTCGTTCGCGATGAAAACGTCGTCTCCCACGAGGGAAATCTGATCCCCGGGCAAACCGACCACGCGCTTGATGAAGTCTTTCGACTCGTCCAGTGGATACATGAAGACGATCGCATCCCCACGCTTGAATTCCCCGAACGTCGCTATTTTCTTTTTCGTAAAAGGAATCCTCAGGCCGTAAGCGAATTTGTTCACGAAGATATGATCACCGATCATGAGGGTCGGGATCATCGAGCCGGAGGGGATCTTGAACGCTTCGACCAAAAAGGACCGGATCAAAAAGGCCACCAAAAGCGCCGTCAGGATGGACTCGACGTACTCCCTTATTTTATTTTTCTTTCGGGAGACGATTTCAATTTTTTCCATGGAGTCTCCTAAGTAAAAAACGCGGTGCGGACAACATTTTTCAGAGCGGACTCCGAAACCACTCTTTGAGGGTATTCAACGGCAATCCTACGGCAGCGGCTTCCTCTCCTTCCAAAGAAGCGATGAGCGCCCTTCCCTCTCCTTGGACCGCGTAGGCTCCGGCCTTGTCCAGAGATTCCCCCGTCGCAACGTACCGGTCGATTTTCTCGGAGGAGAGCGCATGAAAAACTACGCGGACTTCTTCGACGTGTTTCCGGATTTTTTTGCCGGGTTCGATCAAGACGATCCCGCTTAAGACACTGTGCTCGCGTCCCGACAGTTTTTTGAGGATGGCGCGCGCGTGGGAAGCGTCCGAAGGTTTACCGATCTTCTCGCCATCGCAGGCGACTAAAGTATCGCAGCCTAAAATAATATCGGTGGGATAAAGCGAGGTAACTGACAGGGCTTTTTGTTCCGCGTGATAGAGGCATTCGTCGCGCGCGGACAAGCTCGTGGGTTTTTCCTCATAGCAAGGTGTCACCACCTCGAAGGGAAGCCCCAACCGGTCCAATAGCTCGCGGCGCCGTGGAGACGTCGAAGCCAAAATCAGTCGTTTCATGGAATGAAATGGAGTGGACGAATTAACGGCGATAGCCGCCGCGTCCGCCGTCGCGAGGTCCGCGATTATCACGACCACCGCCGCCCCGGCTATCGCGATCATCCCGTCTCGGGCCGCTGTCACTGCGCGGCGCCGGAGGCACGTAGCCTTCCGGAGGAGGCATCGTCTCTTTACGCGAAAGCGCGATTTTGCCGTTGTCTTCCAAGCGGATGACTTTGACGTTGATCTCGTCGCCTTCGGTCAAGACGTCGCGCACCTGGCCGATGCGTTGATAGTCGATTTCGGAGATATGAAGCAGTCCGTCGGTACCGGGGAAAAGATTTACGAAGGCTCCAAACTCGGCTATCTTGACGACCTTGCCTTTATAAATCTTACCCAATTCCGGCACGGCCGTGAGCTCGTCGACCTTTTCGACCGCGAGGTTCATGGCGTCGGAATCATGCGAGAAGATCTTGACCGTTCCATCGTCTTCGACGTCGATCTTGACGCCCGTCTCTTCGATGATGCCGCGGATGTTCTTACCGCCGGGCCCGATCAAGGCGCCGATTTTTTCTTTGTCGATCTTCATGGTCTTAATACGGGGCGCGTATGCGGACATTTCCGTGCGCGGGGCGGCGAGCCCTTCCTTCATCTTACCCAAAATATGCAACCGGCCGCGACGCGCTTGCTCGAGCGCGTCTGCCAAGATCTTGCCGGCGACGCCCGCGATCTTGATATCCATCTGAAGGCCGGTGATGCCTTTTTCAGTTCCCGCGACTTTGAAATCCATGTCGCCCAAGTGATCTTCGTCACCTAAAATATCGGAAAGAATCGCGACCTTATCGCCTTCTTTGATGAGTCCCATTGCAATACCCGCGACCGGCGATTTGACCGGCACGCCGGCGTCCATCATCGACAACGTCGCTCCGCAGACCGTCGCCATCGAAGACGAACCATTGGATTCTAAAATTTCAGACACGATGCGGATCGTATAAGGAAAATCACTTCCCTGCGGCACCATGCGCAGGACCGAACGTTCGGCCAAGGCACCGTGGCCGATTTCGCGGCGCGAAGACCCACGCATCGGCTTCACTTCGCCGGTGCAATAAGGGGGGAAATTATAATGCAGCATGAATTTCTTGGTATATTCGCCCTGCAACGCATCGATGATCTGCTCGTCGTCGCCCGAGCCTAAAGTCGCAGCGACCAAGGCCTGCGTCTCACCGCGGGTAAAGAGAGCCGAACCGTGGGCACGCGGCAGTAAACCGACTTCAACCGTGATCGGACGGATCTGGTCGTAAGGACGACCGTCGATACGGCGCTTCTCGTCGGTCACCATTTGGCGCATGAGCTGATATTGGAGGTCTTCGAAGAGATGGCCGATTTTTTTGGCAGTCGCTTGATCGGCGACTCCAGCGGCATCCACAGGGACCTTCGCCTTCACCAAGTCTTCCTGCACTTTACGGATCATTTCTTGGCGCTTCTGTTTCTCCGGCGTCCTCAAGGCTTCTTGAAGGTTTTTCTCGCACAACGTCTTCACTTCTTTTTCCAACTCGGCGTTTTCCGTAGGCGCGACAACGACGTGCTTGGTCTTGCCGGCGGATTTTCTTAAATCTTCCTGAGCGGCCAAAAGAGGCTGAATCGAACGATGGCCGAACTCGATGGCGGCGATGACGTCGGCTTCGGAAACTTCCTCGAGATCACCTTCGACCATCATGACAGCGTCACGGCTGCCGGCGACGATGAGGTTGATGTCGGAATGATCCAAGATTTCGCGCGTCGGATTGGCGACGAAGTTTCCGTCGATACGGCCGACACGGATACCCGCGATGGGTCCCTGGAACGGGGCTTCGGATAGCATCAAAGCCGCAGAGGCGCCCGTCATGGCCAAGACGGAGGAATCGTTGTCGTCAACCGACAATACGGTCGCCAAGACTTGCAGTTCGTAATGAAAATTTTCGGGAAACAGAGGCCTGATGGAACGGTCAATGAACCGGCTGGTCAATGTCGCAGTTTCCGTCGGACGGCCTTCGCGTTTGAAAAACCCGCCAGGAATCTTGCCGGCCGCGAACGTTCTTTCGATGTATTCGCAGGTCAGCGGGAGGAAATCGGCGCCTTCTTTTGGTTTTTTGCTCATGACGGCCGTGACCAGTACGATAGTATCACCGCAACGGACGGTAACGGCGCCACCGGCTTGTTTGGCCATTTTTCCGGTTTCAATGACAATGTTATGCTCGCCCACGAGGGCTTCGACGCGATGAATGGACATGGATTCTCCTTAAAAAGGACGGACGGACTTTAGGCGTTAAAAACGCAAAGGTCGCACGTCAGGTAGTGAAACAAATGTTTTGGAACTGCTGTCAGGAAGGAGTGATAACTTATAACGCCACCCCTTCGCTTGGAAGAGACCGCTTCATAAATTATCAACTCCGACCTTAACCGTTTATTTACGTAAACCTAACTCTTTGGTCACGGAACGATAACGGTCGACGTTCTTGTTCTTCAGGTATTCCAAGAGACGGCGACGCTGACCGACCATCTGTAAAAGACCGCGACGGGACTGGTGATCTTTCACGTGACCTTTGAAATGCCCGGTCAAATGATCGATACGCTTCGTCAAAAGCGCGATCTGCACTTCCGGAGATCCCGTATCTTTGTCGTGAGTTTTGAATTTACCAATCACTTCTTGTTTTACAGTGGCCATAGTGTTGCGCTCGCTAACATGCTGTTTTTAGGTTGTAAACTGGTATTTCACGCCTTTTTATCGGTTTTTTCGGAGCCGATCGCGGCGAGTAAGGCCTCTACTTTTGAGATCTCTTCCCCCGTTTCGTCGTAAAAGAACTCCAAATCGGGGAGTTTTTTAATCGAAATCTTGGTCGCCAGCACACGTCGCACGGTAAACCGTAGTCGTTCCAAGGCTTTTTGGATTTCGCCCCTCTCCTCCATCGTACCGCGCGTATCGTAATAAACGCGGGCCATGCTCAAATCTTTGGTCACCAAGACGCGCGTGACGGTCAATTTTTCGAAAAGAGGCTCATCGACCTCGAAGAGGAGGATCGAACTCAAGGCGTGCTGGACTTCCTCCTGCACTCTCTGCATGCGGAAGGAGCTCACAGCGTGGCGGCGATTTCTTCCACCTGGAAGGCTTCGATGACGTCACCGGGTTTGATGTCGTTGTAGTTTTCGATCGCGATACCGCATTCCATGGACGTGCTGACTTCACGGACGTCGTCTTTGAACCTCTTCAGCGACGAAATCTTGCCTTGGGTCACGATCTTGTTGTCACGCAACAAGCGAACGGTTGCGGAGCGAAGGATCTTGCCGTCGGTCACGCTGCAACCGGCGATGGTGCCGACCTTGGAAATCGTAAAAGCTTGGCGGACTTCGGCGCGGCCCAGGTATTTTTCTTCGTAAGTCGGGGCGAGCTTGCCCACCATGGCTTTTTTCAAATCATCGATGACTTCGTAGATGATGCTGTAGCTGCGGACTTGGATTTTTTCGCGTTCGGAGATCTCTCGGGCCTTGTTGTCCGGTCGAACGTTGAAGCCTACGACGATGGCGCGGGAAGCGACCGCCAACATGACGTCCGATTCGTTAACCGCACCGACTCCGGTATGAATGACGACGACTTTGACTTTTTCGGTGGTGAGCTTGACCAAGGCCTCGCGGATGGCTTCGACGGAGCCCTGAACGTCGCCTTTGACGACGACGCGAACTTCAGGCAATTCGCCCTTTTTAGTGTTCGCGAAAAATTCTTCGAGGCGGGCCGGAGCTTGGACTTGCTGTTTTGCCTCACGCGCTTTCTGGCCTCGATATTCGGAGACTTGGCGTGCGTCTTCTTCGGAATCCATGGCATGGAGCTTATCGCCCGCCATAGGAACCGACGACATACCCAAAACTTCGACGGGCTTGGAAGGCCCAGCTTCTTTGACCGGATTTCCTTGATGGTCGAGCAAGGCGCGGACTTTGCCGGAAGCAAGTCCGGCGACGATGATGTCCCCGACTTTCAGGGTACCTTCTTGGATCACGACGGTGGCGACGGGGCCGCGGCCTTTGTCCAAACGCGCTTCGATGATGGAGCCGACGCCGCGCTTAGTGACGGACGCTTTGAGTTCCAAGACTTCGGATTGAAGCAGGACCATCTCCAGGAGCTCGGGCAACCCCATGCCGGTCTTCGCGGAGACAGGCACGATGATAGTGTCGCCGCCTAATTTTTCGGAGACCAGGCTGTATTCCATCAAACCTCTCTCGATGCGTCCGAGATCAGCTTCGGGTTTGTCCATTTTATTAACCGCAACGACGATGGGCACCTTTGCGGCCTTCGCATGGTTGATGGCTTCGATGGTCTGCGGCATGACACCGTCGTCGCCGGCCACGACCAAGATGACGATGTCGGTGACCTGGGCCCCGCGCGCGCGCATGGCGGTGAATGCTTCATGGCCCGGAGTATCGATAAACGTGATACTGCCTTTCGGCGTCTGCACTTCGTAGGCGCCGATGTGTTGCGTGATGCCTCCGGCCTCGCCCGCGGCCACTTGGGCCTTCCGTAAGGCGTCGAGCAGAGACGTCTTGCCGTGGTCGACGTGACCCATGACGGTCACGATCGGGGGTCTTTTCACTTGTTCGGCGGCGGCTTCAGCCTTCTGATCCTCTCCGACGATCTTATCGAGCAAGGTCGATTCCTGGAAGGCGACGTTTTCCACTTCATAACCGAAGTCGGTGGCGACCAAGGTCGCGGTATCCAAATCGAGCTTGTGGTTCACGGTCGCCATCATGCCCATGCCCATTAATTTTTTGACGACGTCGGTGGCCTTGATGCTCATGCGATGGGCCAAATCACCGACGGAAATCACGCCTTCGATGCGCACGATGCGCTTGATGGCCTTAGGCGTCGTGATTTCCGTCTTCTTGAAATCTTTTTTGGCGAAAACTTTTTTCTTCTTCGAATTTTTTTCAGGACGGAAAACGCGTTCAAGACGTTCGGGAGCTGATTCCATGAGGTCGGCCGCGCGCTTAATGCCGCCGGCGCGATCGATCATTTCCATTTCGAGTTCGTCGCGGCTCTTACGGCGGGTCGAAAGCTTGCGGGCTTTTTCAGCCGCTTCGGCGGCAGCCGCTGAAAGAGGCTTGGGGGTAACGATGCCGCCCGGGGTCGCCGCGGGCTTGGGTGCCGCAGGTCTTACCATCGGCGCGAACGGGCTGACGACGCGGATTTCCGGCATCTTGGGCATCTGGGGAACGCGCACCGGAACGGCTGGTACAACGGGCTTTTTCTCCGCTTCTTTTTCTTCGATGACCAGAGGGCGCGCGCTCGCGGGAGCCTGAGCTTCGGGAGTCTCTACAGGGGCCGGAGCGGAAGGCGCAGCCTCGACCTCGGGTTCGGGTGCCGGAGCTTCTTCGGCTTTGGCACGCCGACGGATGATCGTCGATTTGACGCGTTTTTCTTCGACGGACGTTTTGGCTTCAGTGGTCATTGATTCTCAATTCTTAAAATTAATGTCTCGTCGAAGATCCGCTCAGACTTTCGCGGCAGCTTTCGATGAGCTGCATGGCCTTCGCGGGCGGAATGCCCGTTTTTTCCGATAATTCATCCGGCGTGCTCTGAGCCACTTGCGAAGGCATCGTGATACCCGCCGCCGCTAGTAGTTCCAAAGTCTTCGCGCCAACGCCCTTTACATTTTCCAAAGGAGTTTCGTCTCGGCCCGAGGCTTCGACGACGGCAATGCCTTCGGCTTTCTTGTTGTCGACGTAAGCTTTGGCGGAAGCCTGCAATTCCTGCAAACGGCCCGCGCTCATGCCGGGAATCTGCTGTAACTCTTCGATGGACGCGGCCACGATTTCTTCGGGGCTACGGAACGCATGGCTGTAGAAAATCATAGCGGACGGCTCATCGATGCCCAGTGCTTCCGACAGCGTCTTCTTCGCCTTCTTGGCCATCTCATCGAGCTTCGTCTCGCTATAGATGTCGATGTTCCAGCCGGTCAATTCGGCCGCCAAACGCACGTTCTGGCCTTTTTTACCGATCGCGAGAGAGAGTTGGTCGTCAGGAACGATGATTTCCATGTTCCGGTCTTTTTCATTGATGATGACGCGCGAAACTTCGGCCGGCGCGATCGCATTGCAGACGAATTTCGCCGGATCCGGGTCCCAAGACACGATGTCGATTTTTTCGCCGCGCATTTCCTGGACGACGTTCTGGACGCGGGAACCTTTCATGCCGACGCAGGCACCGACGGGATCGACGTCGCTGTCGCGCGAATAAACCGCGATCTTCGAGCGGAGTCCCGGCTCACGGGCGGCGCTCTTGATTTCTACGATGCCTTCGGAAATTTCCGGCACTTCCATTTCGAACAATTTAATCAACAAGCCCCGGTCGCGGCGGCTCAAGATCAACGACGGACCGCGCGCGTTCTTCTGCAGGGCCAGGAAATACGCCTGGATGCGGTCGTTCGCCCGGTATTCCTCGCTCTTCACCTGCTCGCGCGGCGGCAAAATCGCCTCAGTGCGGCCCAAATCAACGATGACGTTTCCTTTTTCCACGCGGCGCACGATGCCGGTGATCAGCTCGTGCACGCGGTCTTTATACTCACTGAAAACGATGTCGCGCTCGGCGTCACGCACTTTTTGGATAATGACTTGCTTGGCCGTCTGGGCCGCGATGCGTCCCAAGAACGTATTGTCGAGCTTTTCACCGATGCTGTCCCCTTCTTGCGCCTCGGGATCCAGGTGATGGGCGTCTTCCTTCGAGACTTCGATGTAAGGATTCGTGACTTCGGAGACGACGGTGCGGAATTGGAAGAGCTCCACTTCGCCCAGGTCTTCGTTGAACTTGGCCTCGATCTCGCGCTCATGGCCGTATTTCTTTCGGGCGGCCATCAGCATCGCGGACTCGATGGCTTCCGTGATGATTTCCTTGGGGATCGATTTTTCCTTCGCGACGACTTCGATGATTTTCGTGAGGTTCTGCTGCATCTTCGTACTCCGATATTAGGTTATTAAAAAACTAAGTTCGCCTTCTCAATCAAGGACTGCGTAATTTTGTACTCCTGCCCGTCCACTTCGATGACGACGCTGCCGTCCTCGACGCCCTTCAACAGGCCTTTATAGTTCCGGCGGTTCGTCACCGGATCCATCGCTTCCCGTGTGCGGATCGCGGCGACCTTGCCCGTGAAACGCACGAAGTCGGATTCTTTGACCAAAGGCCTATCCAACCCTGGCGACGAAACCTCCAAAAGGCATCGATCCCCGATGACGCCTTCCACCTCCAAGAGTGTCTCAATCTCCCGGGAGATTTTCTCGCATTGGCCGACGGAGACACCGCCTTCGTAATCGACCAAGACCCGGAGGATCTTCCGGCCCATTTCGGTCACGACGCGTACGTCGACGAATTCACATCCGAGAGACTCGATCACGGGGACTATCAGATCCTGAATCTTCTTGGTGTCCATCGGCGATATGTACCTAAGCTAGGCCCCAAAAAAAGAAAGTGGGCGTCAAGCCCACCTCCGGAAAAAACGACCGAAAATGTGGGGCTTCTTTTAGATGAAGCAAGATACTGATTGCAATACAAAAAAATCTGGCTAGTGTGCGCCGCCTCATTGGAACCAAGCCGCCTTGGTGGAACTGGTAGACACGCGAGACTCAAAATCTCGTGGGGGCAACTCCGTGGGGGTTCGAGTCCCTCAGGCTGCAAGTGTGGAAATCGGAGGGAGATACCACTCTCCCTCCGAACCTCCCATTCGGCAGCGTAGCTCAGTTGGTAGAGCAGGCGGTTCATACCCGCCGTGTCGAGGGTTCGAATCCTTCCGCTGCCACATAAATTTTTCACAGAAAAATTTATCCTCCATTTTCTAATGCCATTTTCTCTGGGCGAAAAATTAGAAAATAGTCCGCCGGAGGCGGAGAAAATAGAAAATAGAGGCTTTCCTCCAATGCTTCCCATCATCGCCATCATCGGCCGCCCGAACGTCGGCAAGTCCACCCTCTTCAACCGTTTGGTCGGTGGACGCCGCGCCATCACGCTCGATGAGCCCGGTGTCACGCGCGACCGTCATTATGGAGAGGCGAATTGGGACGGCCGCGACTTCACCGTCATCGATACGGGCGGCATTTCACCGGGACGCGGTGGTATCGAAGAGAAAATCCGCGATCAAGTCGACTTGGCCGTCGAAGAAGCCCACTGCCTGCTCTTCGTGCTCGACGCGCACTCAGGAATATTACCGGAAGAACAAGAAGTCCTCCATCGTCTGCGCCGCTCGGGAAAACCCCTCTTTTTCGTCATCAACAAAATCGACGAGCCCATGCATGAAGACCTGCTCTCGGATTTCTATGCGTTAGGAGACCGCGTGTATCCGATCTCGGCCGAGCACGGATACAAAGTGAATGATCTGCTTGACGCCGTTTTACTCACGTTTCCACCGAAGACCGAGGCCACAGAAGAAAAAAAGAAACCTATTCGGTTAGCGGTCATAGGACTGCCCAACGTCGGAAAATCCTCTCTGCTGAACCGACTTCTCGGCCAAGACCGCTTGGTCGTACACAACGAACCCGGCACCACGCGCGACACTATCGACACGCCCGTGACCGTGAACGGCCAGGACTACCTGCTCATCGACACGGCGGGCATCCGCCGCAAGGGAAAATGGTCCTCGAAAGTCGAACGTTATTCCGTCCTAAGTTCACTCAAAGCCGTCGACCGCTGCGATATTTGCCTCCTCGTCATGGACGCCAAAGAAGGCATCCACAAGCAGGACGCGCACGTGGCGGGCTACGCCTTCGAAAAATCGAAGGCTCTGATTCTAGTCGGCAATAAATGGGACTTGGTGAAGGCCGCGGAAAAAACCTCCGAAAAAGATCGCCAGAAAAAATTCGTCGAACAGATCGACGATTCGCTGCGATTTTTGGAGCACGCCCCGATTCTTTTTCTTTCGGCGAAAACCGGCGAAGGCTGCAAAGATATCTGGAGCGAGGTCAAAAAACTCTACGAACAATGCGGCCGCAAGATCCCGACGAGCGAAGTGAACCGCACGTTCGAAAGCCTGCTCGCCGCTCACAATCCGCCGGTGTACCGCGGCAAACCCGTGAAATTTTATTACGCGACGCAAACGAAAACGTTTCCGCTGACATTCTTGGCCTTCGTGAACGCACCCGAAGGCGTGCATTTTTCCTTCAAGCGTTACTTGATCAACGGTTTCCGCAAGGCGTTTTCTTTCGGTGGCGCCCCGATCGCGATGGTGTTCCGCCGCAAAAGATAAGTACGCACCGAAATTCAGAAAAGGAGTTCCATGAAAAAGCTTTGCCTTTTATTCGCTTTTTCCCTTTTAGTGGCCCTTATGGCGTGTGGTCGCGAAAAATCGGAAGACGAACCAAAACCGCCCTTCCCCCCGGCCGTCGCGCAACCGCTCCCGTCGATTGTTTTTGAAAAAATCCCGCTCGAAAAAATACCGTCTTACTGCGAGCGCGACGATAAGCTTCGGACCTCCGAGGACATCGAGGCTTTGATTGAAAATCCGAACCCCGCGCCCTTATCCAAGGTCCGTCGCGCCTATAACTGCGTGGGGCAAACCTACGTCACGGCCTACTTCGATTACGGGACTCCGAAAGCCGCGAACCGCGCCGTGAATCGTTTAGCGGGACGCGTCTTTCACGGTGACGGACCGGTCCCGAACATACGCTACAACGAAGTCTTGCGCCGAGACTCGGTCGTCGTCGTCATCGTCGGCGAAGGAACCGCGGCGACGCAATTGGCCTTCGAATTATACCGCGAAAAATCCTTCGAACCCGCCCTACCCGGACGTACCTTGCTCAATCAATATTTCGAAGCCTCCAAACAAGGCTCGATGCTTTTGACGCTGCTGACGTCCTCGGGACAAGCCGCTTTGGACTCCGCCCTCTTTTTCGGCACCGACTTGAAATGCGACTCCGGCGGAAACCCGCTCTTTTGTGAAGCCATCAAACACTACGATGGACGCTCAACCCTTCCCGATCCGCCGCGCAGCGGGGATCCCCAGGTGCTCTGGGGCCTTTGCATCGACGTTTCCGGTCCCCAACCGCGTGAAGACGTATGCTGGTTTTTGCGTTCTCCGTTAGGCGTCTCACTGGGAAAAGCCTCCGACATCGAAAAAACCGCCCCAATGGACGAAGCGACTCGACTCAAAATTCGCGACTCCATTTCTCAGGGCGTTAACCCTTCGGTCCCTGAGGCCCTCAATGAAGCCGTACTGGATTTAGGACCCGGAACTCCTCCCGTTTATAAAGCCGGAACCTGGATCGCGTCCGTGTCGAAAGACGTCGTCCTCCATATGCGCGGCACAACGGAGCGCTTGATCGTACTCGGCACATCACCCAACACCACAAACCGCCGCTTCGTCGCTCTCTTTATGCTTCCTAAGAGTTAGTTTTATTTTTTGAACATAAGCTTTTGTATTTACTTGTTTTTTACTCTTCAGGATAAAAAATTATCAAAAAAGTGAATCTTGACGCAACATGACAAGTATTTCTCTTCGATAGTCATGACTTACAGGGGGCAATCATGACGGAGGAGATATGGCGGCTTTCTTAGGGGTCAAAAAGGCTAAAAAAACAGCGGCCCTTTATGCGCGCGTTTCCACGACCGACCAGGACGTAGCGATGCAACTTCATGCCCTGCGGGAGTACTGCAAGCTTCGTAAAATCAAGGTCTTCCAGGAATACACGGATAGCGGCATTTCCGGAATGAAAGACTCGCGACCTTCCCTAGATCTCATGATGGAAGACGCGCGACAGAAAAAATTCGACACGATCATCGTCTACCGCTTCGATCGCTTCGCACGCTCCGCCCGACACCTGATATTGGCCCTGGAAGAATTCCAGTCGCTGGGCATCGACTTCATTTCTTACCAAGAAAACATCGACACCGATTCGCCCCTAGGCAAGGCTCTCTTCGTCATCGTCGGAGCCGTCGCGGAACTCGAGCGCAACATCATCGTCGAGCGCGTCAAAAGCGGTCTCGAAATGGCGAAGAGCAAAGGCATCCAACTGGGTCGTCCCCACGTCCATTTCAACATACAAAAGGCTCAACGTTGGAAAGACCGCGGTGCAGGATTACGCCTCATCTCCGAAAAAGTGGGCGTGAGCCGCACCACGCTCTCCCGCTATTTCACACGCGTCGCGGTCGGGACGGGATAAGACAAAAGACTTTCCTTTCTTTTACGTCGTGAATAGGGATTTTGAAAATCCAACGAAGGAGATCCCTATGCCCGAAGCTTACATCATCGACGCCGTCCGAACCCCCCGCGGGAAAAGAAACGGATCTTTAGCGCACACCCACGCCATCGACTTGGCCATCGCCCCTCTGAAAGCCATTGTCGAACGGAATAAATTAGATCCAGCCTTAGTCGACGAAGTTATCTACGGATGCGTGAGCCAGCGCGGTGAGCAGGACAACGTGATCTCGCGCGAAGCGGTCTTAGGCGCGGGCTTTCCCCTCGAAGTTGCCGGTTACGTCCTCAATCGTTTTTGCGGATCGGGACTGACATCCGTCAACGCCGCCGCTCACGCCGTCATGTCGGGTCAGGAAGATATCATGATCGCCGGCGGCGTCGAACACATGACGCGCGTGCCGATGGCGATCGACTTCGACGTGGGTGAATCGGCCTTCGGACGGCGCTTTCCCGATCTCGTGCCTCAAGGGATTTCGGCCGAAATGATCGCGGAAAAATACGGATTCACACGCCGCCAGGTCGATGAGTTCGCGGCCGAGTCACAGAGGCGCGCCGGAATCGCCTGGGAAGAAAAGAGATTCGCGAAAAGTATCGTCAGCATGAAGGTCAAAAACGCCGAAGGCGCCGAAGTGACGTTTGAAAAAGACGAGCACCTGCGCCCGACCACGACCGCCGAAGGTTTAGCGAAGCTGAAAACCGTCTTCAAAGACGACGGCGTCATTCATGCCGGCAATTCCTCCGGCATCGTCGACGGCGCCGGAACGGTTTTGATCGCATCGAAAAAAGGTTTGGAAAAGACGGGCCTCAAACCCCGAGCCCGCATCGTCGCCACATCTCAAATCGGCAGTGATCCGGTCATCATGCTGCTCGCGCCGATCCCCGTAACACGGAAAATCTGCGCGAAAGCCGGCATCAAACTCAAAGACATCGATCTTTATGAAGTGAACGAAGCCTTCGCCCCCATTCCCATGGCGTGGCTGAAGGAACTCAAAGACGAAGGCGCGTCGTGGGACAAACTGAACGTCAACGGCGGCGCGATCGCGTTGGGCCACCCGATCGGAGCGACCGGAGCGATGTTGGTCGGGACTCTCCTGGATGAATTGGAACGTACTCATAAAAGATTCGGACTTGTAACTTTGTGTACTGGGCATGGGATGGCTCCTGCAGCCATCATCGAACGTCTTTGAACAGGACCATAGAAGGGGAGGCTCCATGTGGCTTTGCCACTGGAGGGGGCGACGCGAGCCCCTCATAACGTCCCGGCGGCGATTATTGAGAGGCTCTAAGAGGGCTGTTCTAAAGTCGAGGCGTACAGGCGGCGGAATTCTGCGCCTTCGTACCATTCCCTGACTTTTTGGCTCATGAACACACCGATCTTGTCGGCAGCCACGATCTCGGAAATGGCACCCGCCGTTTCGGCCCTTCGAATCGTGCTCATCATGGTAATAACCTGATCTACCATAGCGGTCGCGATTTTCTGGGCTTCGTCTTTTTGCAGGCCGTCCCTTTGCTGAAGAAGTCGGGCCACGTTCAAAACATGGTTTTTATAGAACCCGATGCCCTTCCAGCCTTTGGGATCCAAGACCGCGACCGTGCTCGTGGGATCGGCGAACAATTTAATTTTCCCGTCTCGCGACAAATCCTCCCCGATCGTTACATACATTCCACCCAAAACGCGCTTATTGGGACCGACCCAGGAAGTTTGCGGAGCTGAGTGCAAAGTCTGAGCGGAAGCGAGACGCGCGCCGTGCTCTCCGCTGGCCGCGACCGTCCTCGGATCGTAGCCGGAAGCGGCTGGATCGGAAAGGATAGCCATCCACGGAGGAAGGCTTTCCAAAAATGAGGCGATTTCACCGGCGGCCTCCGCAGGAAGCGTCATGCCGGGCTTGACTTGGGGAACGCCGTTGATGATTTTCAATCTTCCGGATTCATCCAAGTCAAACTCAGGAAGCATTTGAATGCCCCATAGAGCGACCGGATATCCATCTTTTGTGCCAAAACCTAAGACAGCATGGTGAGTCTTCGTCGGAACCGATACGAAGCTTCCAGGATCCACGAAAGCCGCCAATTCATCTCGCGTGTCGTAGACACCCGGGGGATAAGGGAGTTTTTTCTCATTCGCGATCTGCTTTATCCTCTGCTGAGAGGCTCGAATGGCGATCTGAATATCTCGACCCGTTCCTTTTTGCTGAATCGCGACGCGTTCGGGGCTTACAGGCAATCCGGGCAATGGCATCGTGCGACGGATGTCCGGAATCGCCGGGTTTTGATCCAGCACTTTCAAGGCCTCCAACATGCCTTGCGCTTCCGAAGACACCAAATGCGTGCTCATACCCTCGGCAAGCATTCTCTTGGATCCTCCCAAGGCTGCTTGATCGGGAAAAAGCTCGGCATTGAACATTTTATTGATCGCCTCGAAGCCGGTCAGAATGATGAAACTGTCTTTTCCATTCCCGTTTCCGCGTTGGCCTCTCAAGGTCCGGCAAAGTCTTAAATTATAAAGACCGATCCCGGTCGCGATGCCGCCTTCCGCTAAGAGCATCGCTAGCGTCGGAATATCGGCAGCCGCGCGCGCGAAAGCCCCGGCGCTTTTGGCCGAGCCACGCAAACTTTCGACGTTAATCCCGCCTTTCAGGAGATCCGTGGGGTAGAACCTGGATTCGCCGCCGACGTCGAGCCATTGACCCAACATGATTTCTTCCAGTGATCCCATTTTCCAATGCGCCAATAGAGAATCTACATCCTCACGATTGAGATAGATTTTCTTCTGCGCCTCATCCCATCGAAGCCTGAGGTCGTCACCTCGTCTGGGTATCAATTCTTCGGGAAGGGCCATTTTAGCGCCCGAGGTCTCGGCGATATAAATGGGCGGAAAACCTTCGCGGGTGGCATAGTCCATGATTTCTTTCAAAGCTGACCCACTTTGAAAATCCATGGCGCCGAGCGGCGTATCGCGGTGGGTTCGATCGTGTCCCACCAGAACCATCTGTTTGCCTTCGGGAAAATTCGGCAATTTGACTTTGATCACAAACCCCACGATGCCCGTCTCGTTTTTACCGGGTTCTCTTTGCACGGCTTGGACTTTTCCGCCCTTAACGACAAGCTCTCCCAGGACTTCAACAAGATTTTCAGGCGCCGTTAGCCCTTGCATCTCCCAAATCTTGGCCGCTTCTTTCGGGAAAAGCGCGGGCCTGTCATAAATAAAAGTGGATCCCGCTTTTTGAGCGGCCGACCGTCTTCGGTCCAAAGGCGTTCTATCTCGGATCTTTTCATCCGCCGGGGACCATTCGCCAGGATTCAAAGTTCGGGAAGGATCGGAAAGAAAACCTTCCAACACCTCTCGGCGCACCAAGACCTGCTGCGGGACCCCATCGATCGAGGTTTCGACGAGATAGAGCACGCGGCTTTTGGCGACGGGACCTACGTCTTCGATGCTGACCAAGGCCGTCACTTGGACCGGTCGTCCCGAAACGAGAAATTCTAATCTGGCTTCGATAAGGGTTTTTTCGACGAAAAGACCGTCTCGTTCGCCTAAAGATTCGCGTGCAAAATCCTGCATCAGACTTTCGAACTTTTCAGGAGAGACCGACCAAAGCCCCTCGAGATAAAAACGAAGCCGGTTCCATTGAGGCACTTGATCATTTTTAGGCCATTTTTCTTTATTTCCAAGTTGGCGTCCAAGCTCGCGAGCGAGGTTTACGTGCGTAGAAAGCAAGGAAGCGAGGCGTCCATTTTTTTGACCGGGTATTTCACCCGGAGGAACGATGCTCGAGAGATAGTAATGTGTGTCTTTCTCGCCGTGCAGTACGAGAACGCGCCCGGCATGCTCGTCGAATGCAGGAACAGCTTCGATGTGGGAATACTCGCCAAGACGGTTTAAGCCGTGAAACTTTCCCAGCAAAGGATCGATGCCGTCGAGGACGGAGTCATGGGCGAAAGCCCCGGAACCCGGTAACGTCGTTTTATACCCTGCTATATTCCAGTCCTTTTCGTATCTTTCGCGGTTTCTGAACGTCCAATATAACGGCTTTTCGCCGGCACCGCGGTTCACCTCCACAGTCACGCGCCACAACCTGTCTTTGAGATCCGAAAAAGACTCTTCCGACAACACTTCAGTGATCATTTCCTCGAGAGTCTGAGCGGACAAGTCGCCGCCTTTCACGATCGCTCCCAACCGGATAGGCAAAAGGTTCGACTCGGGGATGATAAGATCAATCGCCCCATCTTGCTCACACTTCCAAAGAGCCCCTTGTTGCTTCAACGCGCGCAACGCCTCACGTATACCCTCTTTGATGTCCGTCCGATTCACCGAATGCATGACAGCGACCACGCGGCGGTGGTCGTTTTCCTTTTCTTCGACAAGTCCCGACCAGGACGAAGAATCCAGGGCTTGGCTCTCCACGATCTTTCCCCATTGGGCGTAACGGCGGCGAAAGGTGATATGCGCGCTAAAGGCCCGTTGGATAGGAGTCAGCCCAACGTCTTCCAAATACTCCAATAACCGCCCCCTCATCGGGAAAGGAGAAGTTTCAATGCGCTCGATGAGTGCCTGACGTTGAACAGAGCCGATGGGAAAGTCCGCGATCCGACAAAACAGCCTCTTAATATCAGCCTCTACGAAAGACCTGAATTCGGCAGAAAGATAAGGAATGATGCCCGCCAAATCCTCGAACTGAGTGACTAAAGTTTCGACAGACCCATCGGATTTTACCAAAGGAGAGTTCAAATAAACGACTTCCCCGCGACGGTCTTGGAGGGTCAACGTCGTTCTGCCGCGAAACGGTAAGACACCGATCTGAATCTCACTCGCATCTTCTTTGAGAAAAACGCTACTCTGAAAGCGCCCTTCTTGCAGCCCCAACTTCAGAGGAAAAGCCGCCGTCTGTTTTCCCATTTCGTTCAGGAAAGCGAACTCAAGCTGGGTCTTAAGATATTCCGGCGACGAAAAATCCAATCGGACAATGATGGGCACTAGGGTATCGTCCGATTTTTTCCAAAGGGCGAAGATTCCTGATCGGGGCTGATCGTTTTCATACAAAATCGCTCTCTCTATGTGATGCACTTCTCCGGAAGAGCTTCGGCTTAAAAAGACACGGTCTTTCCCCGGAGTAATCGCGGTGGAGAAGAGTTTTTCCCAGTCGCCTGCGGAAGAAGCGATGATCGAAGCCAAAGGCCCTACAAACCCTTTTTCATCTCCCTGTAAAAGCTCTCGAAAAACAATGTCGTCCGCCGATAATTCTTCCAGTTTCACGCCTTTCGCCGAACGCGCTCG
>JBPOJN010000011.1:0-49299 GCA_052033505.1 Myxococcota bacterium
CTCCACCGACAATGCAATCGTGAGCGACGAAATATCTCGTTGCAAAGCCGGCGTCCGATCAATTGATTCCGAGGCCTTCGCCATCATCTGCCGATGGAAATTCGTCACCGCGAGCGACAGCACTTCGCGCGACGTCGTGATGTTGCGTTCAGAGGGGACGAGCCTGCCGTCTTCGCGCTTTAAAAATCCTATTTTTTGCAGAAGCTCGAGGGCCGTCGCCGCTTCACGCTCTGTAATCCGCGGCGACAACATCCTCGCAATCCATCTCGGACTCTCTTTGAAATACGGCAATAGCGTCATCTCCCGGACCGCTGCATAGTACCAACGCGAGTAATAAACGAACGCATCCGCCTCAATCTCGCGCATCTCTCGGTATTTTTTAGAAGCCGCCAAGCGCCGGTAATAGTCGTTACGCTCTTCGTGTTTCGTCGCCTGATTGAAATGAACGAGATTTTCAAAATACGCCGCCTCGTCACGTCCTAACTTCAAGGCTTTCACAAAACCTCGAATACCCTCTCGGCCTAGATTGCGTTTCCCTTCCATGACTAGTTTCAAAAAATTGGGAGATCGAAACCCGGCCAAGCGGCCAAAGGATCGAAACGAAAATTGAGATCCTTTTTTCTCTTTTTGTTCGCGGTAATAATCTTGGAGAAATCGCCGGCAGTCTAAATAATGAAAAATATCGATCATTACTGATTTAATAGAATACAGTTATTTAATAATAAACCATAAAATTGATATGTTTTAACATTATAAATTAATATTTATTATTATATTAGAATACGACTATGTTTCGCCTTTTGCATTCCATGAGCTGCCCTCCCAAAAGCTGAAGCTCTCCTGAACTCAAGGAGCATTTTTCCGGAAGCGTATCTATTTTTGAATAACACGACGCGAAAACTTAAAGACTTGCGGACCCGGCATGGACGGCAGGATAGTCTCTGAAATCATGGCCTCTCAAAAATTCAAACTCGTCTCCGACTACACCCCCAAAGGCGATCAGCCGCGTGCGATCGGGGAATTGACCGAAGGCATCCTGCGCGGGGACAAGCACCAGACCTTGGTCGGCGTCACCGGCAGCGGCAAGACGTTTTCGATGGCGCACGTGATCGCGAACGTCAACAAACCCACGCTCGTCATGGCGCCGAATAAAACGCTCGCGGCCCAGCTCTTCGCGGAGTTCAAGGAACTCTTCCCGCTGAACGCCGTCGAATATTTCGTGTCTTATTATGATTACTACCAACCCGAAGCCTACGTGCCCGCGCGCGACCTCTTCATCGAGAAGGATTCATCGATCAACGAAGAAATCGACAAGCTGCGCCACGGCGCCACGCGCTCATTGTTCGAACGGCGCGACGTCATCATCGTGGCCTCCGTCTCTTGCATCTACGGCTTAGGCTCGCCGGACGCCTATAAAGACTTGGTCGTCACCGTCGAAACCGGCCAAGAATATCCCAGGCAAGAGCTCCTGAAGGACCTGATCAAGATTCAATACGAGCGCAACGATGTAGATTTCCACCGCGCGACGTTCCGCGTGCGCGGTGACGTGGTCGAAATCTTTCCGGCCCATGAAGAAGACCGCGCGATCCGCGTAGAATTTTTCGGCGACGAGATCGACGCGATTTCCGAGATCGATCCCCTCCGCGGCGTCACTTACCAAAAGATTAAAAACGTCACGATCTATCCGGCTTCCCACTTCGTGACCCCCGAATCGCTGATGAAAAGGGCGTCCTCGAACATCCGCGAAGAGCTGCGCCTCCGCCTGAATGAATTCCAGCAAAACAACAAACTCGTGGAAGCCCAGCGCATCGAACAGCGCACCCAATACGACCTGGAGATGATGGAAGAAATCGGTTTCTGCAAAGGCATCGAAAACTACTCGCGTCACTTGACGGGCCGCGGGCCCGGACAGCCCCCGCCGGTCTTGATCGATTATTTTCCCAGCGACTGGCTGCTCATCGTGGACGAAAGCCACGTGACGATCCCGCAGGTCGGTGGCATGTACTACGGCGACCGCAGCCGCAAAGAAAACCTGGTCGAATACGGCTTCCGCCTGCCGTCGGCGCTCGACAACCGGCCACTGAAATTCGAAGAGTTCGAAAAATTGGTGAATCAAGCGGTGTATGTTTCGGCCACGCCCGCCGATTATGAATTGAAGCAATCCAAGGGCGTCGTGGTCGAACAGATCATCCGCCCGACCGGCTTGATCGACCCGCAAATCTCGGTGCGGCCGATCGCGACCCAGGTCGACGACCTGGAAAAGGAAATCCACGGACGCATCGCGAAAAACGAACGCGTCTTGGTGACGACGCTGACCAAGCGCATGGCCGAAGACCTCACGAAGTATTACCAGGAGAAAGGCATCAAGGTCCGCTACCTGCACTCCGACATCGACACGCTGGAGCGTATGGACATCCTGAGATCGTTGCGACTGGGCGAATTCGACGTCTTGGTCGGCATTAACCTCCTGCGCGAAGGATTGGATCTCCCGGAAGTGTCGCTCGTCGCGATCCTCGACGGCGACAAAGAAGGTTTCTTAAGATCCACGCGGTCGCTGATCCAGACCTTCGGCCGCGCCGCGCGAAACGTGAACGGCCAGGTCATCCTCTACGCCGACCATCATACCGACTCGATGAAACGCGCGATCGGCGAGACCGACCGCCGCCGCACGATCCAGGAAGACTACAATCGCGCGCACAACATTACGCCCCAATCGATCCAAAAAGGCATTCGCGACGCCTTGAGCTCCATCTACGAAAAAGATTACGTAACGGTCGAAGCCGATCCCGAGGACCAGGTCGCGCTGGAAAATATCCCCAGAAAAATCGAATCCCTTAAAAAAGAAATGCGTAAAGCCGCCGAAAAAATGGAATTCGAAACCGCCGCGGCGATCCGTGATAGGATCAAGAAGTTGCGGGATCGGGAACTGGCTCTAGGTATCAAGGCTTGAGCTTTGTCGGGGAACACCACTTTTGGAATCCCCATACGAGAAACCCGATCCCTAAAAGGATGCTTCCCCGCGCGAAGGCTTCCCACGGAAATTGCGAAATCAACCCGAGGCACAACAGCCCCCCAATGATCGGGAAGAAGAAAGGGAATCGCATCCCCTTCTCTTTCGTTTTCCGCCGCTTGATCAGGACCAAGCTCACGTGCACCATCAAAAACGCTATCATGATCAAGAGGCTCGTCGTTTGCGCCAGTATTTTCAGATCTCCGGTGAAGGTCAGTAAAACAACCGCTGTCCCCGCGATCACGACGCCCACCCACGGCGTTTTCCTCTTGGCGTGCACTTTACTGATGAATTTCGGGATCAAGCCCTCTTCCGACATCCCGTAGAGCAGGCGCGAAGCCATGATGAGGTTCGCGAGTCCCGTATTCGCGATTGCGAAGATCGCGATGACCGAGAAAAGATTCAAAAACCAATCCCACCCGGCTTTTTGAAACACCAAAAGCAGCGGGGTTTCCGACGAAGGGATCGTGGATTCCGGGACGTTAAGCTGCAGGGTCAGGACGACGAGTACGTACATAACGGTCGAAACGATGACGGAGACCAGGATCGCCCGTGGCACGTCGCGCTTGGGATTCTTGGCCTCTTCGGCCAAATTGCTGATGTCTTCGAAGCCGATGTAAGCGAAAAACGCGATCGTGATGCCGCCCAAGGTCTTGAAAAGATCGAAACTCTCCCGGCTTTTCGCCAGAAACTCTCCGGCCGGCGCCACATCCCCGCTTAAAATGAAGATTCCCGCCACGATGACGGCGACGAGACCCGAGAATTCGATCGCAGTCAGGACGACGTTTACGCGCGAGGATTCGAGGATGCCCCAGAAACTTAAAAACGACAGGGCCGCGATGAGCAGGACCTGGCTCAAGACGGCCGGAAACGAAACCAATTCCTGCAGGTAACCACCAAAAGCGGAAATCACCGTCGCCGCCGAGGAAAGTCCTGTACCCAAAACGAAAACGCCCGCGAGAATCGCGACGAGCGGCCCGGGAATCGCACGGCTCACGAAACCCGCCGCGCCGGACGACACGGGAAATCGCGACGAAAGCTCGGCGTAACTGAACCCCGTGAAGAGAGCGACCGCGCCCGCGAGCAGAAAACTCACCCAAGCGCCGGAGCCGGCTTCACCGACGACCTTGCCCACGACGGTGTAGATACCCGCACCCAGCGTGTCGCCGATGCCGTAGGCCGCCAAAGAAAAGAACCCCAACCGCCTCGCGAGTTTACTCATGATTGCTTGCTAGCAAAAATCCCCTTCTCGGGATATTTTTCCGTTCGGAGAAAAAATAAAACAATGGGCGCCGCGGACTACCACTTCCTCAGCCATTGGATGGTCAAAGCACCCATCGCCCTCGTTTTTGAAATCCTCAAGGACGGTCCCGGTTATCCACGATGGTGGCCTTGTTATGTCCACGCGGAACAAGTCTCCCCGAGCGCCGTGAGGGCACTGGTTCGCGCCAAACTCCCTTATACTTTAGAGTTTACGACGGAACTGATCTTCGAAAATTCGCCGACGGAAATCGCGTTCAAATCCGCGGGAGAGCTCATAGGCACGGGACGTTGGCTCTTGAAACAAGACGGAGAACATACCGCCGTCCGGCTTTTCTGGGACGTGCGCACCGAAAAGTCCTGGATGAAACTTTTATCGCCGCTTCTGCGGCCGATCTTCCAATGGAACCACGACTGGGTCATGAAAACCGGCGAAGCCGGGCTTAAAAAAGAATTGGAAAGACGCTCTAGGGCTGCTGAGAATTAAAGACAATCTGACGCGCTTCCTGAATCGCGTCTCCGTCGCAGAAATTCATGTCCTGAAAGAAATTCTCACAGATCGCCGCGACGGCTTGGACTTCCGGCACGTTGAAATCCATGCTTACGACTACGTCTGGCGTCGTCGAGCAGTCATAATTCGCCATCGCCGCCGCGAGTCCGGCCAAAGTCTCCGACCCGCCCTCGAAAAAGGCATCGTCCGCGAAATCGAAACCATCGACTAAGTCGAACAGGTCCCCTTCTTGGAGAGATTCGTAGAAAGTATCGTGGAACTCCGACGCCCCCCCAAAGGTGTTGGTGAAATCGTTGAACGTATTTTCGAGATGGAATCCCGCCGCCTCGAAAACGAGATTTGACAGACTATCGCCGCTGAATTGACTCACGATGTAGTTTTTCATGCTGAAAGAATTTTCCTGAAACGAGCCGGTCTGTACGATCTTGGAAGTCAAAAAATCCCCGGAGACCGAAATGAATCCTTCGAAATTATTACCTTCACCTTCGAAAAAGACATGGGCGTTTCTCTCCTGAGTCGTATCGAACATGATGTCTCCGGAAGCGTTCTCCACCAGAGACGCGGTGATGACGGCTCCGAAAGTCCCGAAATCAGAATTATAAGACGTGCTGGCCAATTCATTCGCATTCACGCGGATAGTCTCATACCCGCGGGGCGTCGAGTTTCCTTCATTACAAAACCAAAGATCCGCCGCGTAGCCCGCGCTTCCGACTTCGCTGTCCGTCCCGTGGACGCGGATGAAGATGTTTTGATCCGGTTGGTCTTCGTCCGGATTCGGGGAACCGGTAATCTGTACGCCCACGACGCGCGTACCCGCGCTTTGATTAAAAATTTGCGATACATCCGGGACCGAACCGCTGACGATCGTGACCCCGGCCGCCGCCGATGGTGCGTTCTTCATATAACAAAGACTAGAACCGCCTTGGATCACGTTCTGAAAAGAATAACCCGTCGCTTGAGCCATGCGGCAAGCGCCCTCTCCGGCCCAAAACGTATTTCGTTGCTCTTCGGTGGCCGTTCCAGCCGTGTTTAGCTCGGCGATCAATCCATTCCAAAAATACGTATCGGCATTCGTTTGGGTGATGGAACTTAAAATTGGCGGCGTTCCCGTGACGGATGATTTCGTCCTCAAAGAAGCGGCATCGCTGCCACTGACGATGTCTGCAACGTCGGGAATTTGGCTTAAAGAAGTCAGAGCGACCGTAGAAGAATTACCCGAAGCGCCGGTTCCGCACCCAGCAATCAAACCTCCAAACACGCTAAGTACGAAGAAAGACAAAAACCGTCGATTTAATCCAAACATAAGACCCCCCTCTTAGGTAATCGGCCTGGTTTGAATTTGAGATTATAAGGATTTTTAAAATATTATGAAATTATATTATCAAAAATATAATTATTCGTGGGTTATTAAAAACTTGTTTTAAGGATTCGCGACACCGAAGGCGACGGTTCCGGCGAAAAAACCCATCAAACAGCACCATCCCAAGGCCAAGACGCAAAAAAGCAGACTGACATTCGTCTTGCCTCGGAAGAAAAAAATCCAGGCGAGCGCCGGGAACAGCCAGGCGATCAGGTTCACGGCGAACAAAGCCAGACCGAAAGTAAACCCTCCCGGAGATCGTATAACTTCCAATCCCATCCATCCGAAAAATCCCCCGAGAATCAAAGCGGCCAAGGAGACAATGCCGTTTAAAAAATAAAAAAGGTAGGAAGCCATGCCCCGATATCGTCATTTTCCGGGACTCTCTCAAGACTTTTTCTTTCCGGATTTCGATTGTAGAGTGCTCCTTCCATGGATCTCACGCACAAAATCACCAACTTTCCCGGTTCTCCCGGCGTCTACCTGATGAAAGACGGTGAAGGCCGCATCATCTACGTCGGCAAGGCCATCGACCTCAAAAAACGCGTCTCCCAATACCTGCCGCGCGAATCCGGCTCCGCCGGTTCAAGTGAAAGTGGGGGGCTCGGGGAGAGCGCGGAGACGCCCCCCCGCTTCAAGGATAACCGCTATCAGATCAGGTTTTTGATGAACCGCGTGACCGACATCGACTGCGTCGTCACCGACAACGAAAAAGAAGCCCTCCTCCTCGAAAACACGCTGATCAAGAAACACAGGCCCCGCTACAACATCGTCCTGAAGGACGATAAAAGCTACGTCAGCATCAAGTTCTCGCTCAAAGACGAATTCCCCCGCCTCTACGTCACGCGCACGATCCGAAAAGACGGGTCCCTGTACTTCGGCCCTTATTCTTCCGCCGCGGCGGCGCGCGAAACGGTCGAATTCATCGAAAAATATTTCCGTCTCCGCAATTGCTCCGATCACGAATTCGCCAACCGCGTGCGACCTTGCCTCCAGTACCAAATGCACCGTTGCGACGCGCCGTGCGTACAGTACATTTCGCGCGAAAATTACAAACACGTCGCCGACCAGGCGAAACTTTTCCTGCAGGGCCGCAAGGGGGACTTGGTCAAAGAATTGGAAAAGGACATGGAGGCCCAGGCCGAGCGCGAGGAATTCGAAAAAGCCGCCAACACGCGCGATCTCCTCTCTTCCATCCGCGAGACCTTGGAAAAACAGAAAGTCGACCGGCACCAGTGGCTCGACCAAGATGCAATCGGATATTACCGCGAAGGATCCCACCTGACTTTCTGCGTTTTGATGATCCGCGAAGGCAAGATGTGGGAGTCGCTGCTCTTTCACGTCAAAGGTGAAGGCGAGACGGAAGACTTGCTGTCTTCGTTTTTGGAGCAATTCTACGGCGAAGACCGCGTCCTGCCCGACGAAATCCTGATCCCCGCCGACATCCCCTCGCGGGCGGCCTTGACCGAAATCCTAATCGAGCGGGACCCGGAAAACACCAAGATCGAAATCCTGATCCCCCAACGCGGCGATCGCATGGACCTGGTCTCGCTGGCCGGCCGCAACGCACGCGAAGGCTTCGAACGACGCTCTCAAAAACACGAAGAGACGCGCGATACTTTAATCGGTCTCCAGGAGGATTTGGGTCTCCAAAATTTCCCGCGCCGTATGGAATGCTTCGATATTTCGAATATCAGCGGAGAGCATTCGGTCGGGTCGCTGGTCTGTTTCGTCGACGGCCTCATGTATAGAAAAGGCTACCGCCGTTTCCGCATCAAAACCGTCCAGGGCCCCGACGATTTCGCATCCATGAAAGAGGTCTTGAGCCGCCGCCTCTTGCACTTGCCCGAATCCGGAGGTTCAGACGGCCCGGACGATCGGGACCGCTGGGTTCGTCCCGACCTCTTGGTCATCGACGGCGGCAAAGGACAACTCAACGCGGTTCAAACGGCCTTGGAAGAACTAAACGTCACCGGCGTTGACCTGATTTCACTCGCTAAGGGAGACAAAGTGAAGCCGGGAGAATCCGGCTCCGCCGGTTCGGACGGCGGGGGGGTTGGGGGGACGGCGAATGCCTCCCCCCATGATCAAGACAAAGTTTACATCCCCGGCCGTAAAAACTCCGTGCCTTTACGCTCCAAATCCGAACTTCACCTGCTCATGAGGATCCGCGACGAGGCCCACCGATTCGCGATCACCTATCACCGCAACCTCCGCTCCAAGGCGTTCTTGCCCAAAAAAAAGAAGTAAGAATCGAATCTTAGAGGATTTTTCTCGTTCTGATCCGTCAAGGGTTTGGCGAGAGGAGTTTATTTATACTCCCCGTATTTTTATCGAAAACATTAAATTTTATTCTTAAAAAATGAATTTTCTTTATTTATTAGGGATAAAAACGTGATTTTTTGATTTTTTAAGCCAAAAAACCGACATGGCCCCTTCCTTGCAATCCTAAATAAGAATGAACTTTGGACAAGCGCCCGGAACCAATCTCGAATCTCTTTCGCTTAAGGCAGGGGGGGAAGCCTTAACCGAAGCGAGACCGACCATTTTAAGCTGCGGCGGCGTCCATGTGACCCACAATCACCTACCGAACCAACCGCTTCTCTGGCTCGACATCCTCAAAATGCCCGGCATGGACATGGCCAATCGCCTCTTCGGCCTCGCGCCCGTGGCCTATGAGTGGAATCCCTACGCGGAAGAGTCGGTTTACGAGAATTAACTGCAACTCTTTGACGCAATCTGTCGCAAAATAAAGCAGTTGGATAAGTTTTCCTCGAAACTTTCTCATCTTTGAAGCGATAAGTAGTTTAAGATGAGAGTCATATCTAATACAAATGCTCCCTCGATCTCGCCGTTAATCCCTCATCATGCCATTGCCCCCATAGCTGAAAAAGCTCGAGAGTCTTTACGCCAGGCACGATCCGAACCAAACGCGGCCGGACTTTTGGCTGCTTATACGGCGGAAAATTTTTTCGGATCGCTTAAGATGGATAAAGAAGCCGCTCAGGCACGTAGTCTCCGGATGGAAATCCGCACTGCACTTTCCCTGGAGCAGATATTCGAAAACTTGGATCCTAAGATCAAAAAGCTGGCCCGCATCCTTGATCATCATCCCGACAAAGAAAAAATCGCGGTATTGCGGCCCAAATTAGCCGAAGTTTCGGCCCGTTTCTTGAGCATCGTCCTCAAAGACGCTCAAAACGTGGATGGCATTTTCCGCAGTGAATCCGTTTTGACGATTCAATCATTTCTCGTGGATATGGAAAAAGAGCATTGGGACGCGCTAGATTTATCCTCACTCGATGCCTTGAATTTATCGCCCAAAGCCAAAGCCGGTCTAAATCTCCTTCAGGCATGGTCGCATGCGGAAGCGGGACGCATTCCCGAAGCGAGGCAAAAAATCCAGGACGTGATTGCGTTTTTAGAAACCTGGCAGAATACGAACGAAGCAGCGCAAAAACTGAAACATATCACCACCAGCCGCTGCTGGACGATCCGGAGTTTCTGGTTCGGCCGTTGAATCTTGCACGGCAACACCCTCCCAAAACCGGCTAGGGGATCGGCTCCTTCGCTTCCTGAGCGATGATGTCCCAAAGAGGCATCAATTTTTCATGCAAAACCATCGAGGCGTCGGAGGCGGGATTGCGGTTGATCGTGAGATGGACGGCTTTTTTCCCGGCTGAGATTTCCAAGAGAATATCATCTCCCAGGCAGTTTTTAATGGTTACGGACGCTCCTTCTCTTTTCCAAAAACGTCTTCCTATCCGAAAAGAGTCATACTGACAGGAGACCACGCGCGCATACAAGGCTTCGGAAATCTCTGTGGGATTTTCGGACTGTCTTCCTAGAAATTTTTGAAGTCCTTCCACGGCTTTTTCGGAGGCGAAACTAAAAGCATAACCGGTCGTGGCCTTATGAAGACTGGAACCCCAAAACATTTTCAGACCTAGAAAAAGCCGGGGCGTCATTTCCATCCGGACTTTTTGAACGGCCGCGTCTTGAAAATATTCCAAACCGCGAACGATATCAGTGGCCCGACCCGTCCCGACGTCAAACCGGTCCGCGGCCGGGTTGTGCACCACTGAAAGGTAACGGCCGTCCTCATGGTGAAACACGGCATTTCTCTCACCGGCTTTGACTGACCACTGACGCAGCGTCCAATCACCTTTTCCGCCGGTGGATAAATCGCACGACGAAAACTGACGGAAAGACGCCGAGTGGGCGAATCCTTCCATCAACCGCGTCAGGTCTTTATAAAAAATTTCGGGACTCACCGCCTGAACCCGCACGCTTCCCTCCGCGGGCGACGGAGAAATACGGCTTAATGAGTCAATGAGACGGGTCGAAGAAATTTCGGGAGCGACGACGAATGCCATGTTCCATCATCCGATATTTTTCAAAAGAGTTGCTTAGCTTTTATTTTCCGGTTTCTGCGGCAATTGGGCATAGTCCGTGACTTCGCAGTCCGTCAGCGAAGGCGCGCGGCCTTCGGCGATGTCGTGGCGGACTTTCAAGACGTCCTTGCCCGACATCTGGCTCGGCGTGCCCAGGCTGTGCATGATTTGGTTCGTCATGCGCGCGGTGATTTGGTCGTTAATCGAACCGCGGCCGTCGACGTCGGCGTCGAGGTATTTTTCAATCTTCTGCGGGTCGATTTTCGTCTCCAGCAGCGTGTCGAGCAATTGCCGGTAGCCGAACGCGTTCTCCAGCGCGGCGGTCACATCGACCAACCGGCTGCAATCCCGGCAGACGCGCTTCAGCAATCCGGCCCGTTCTTTACAATAAACGCATTTCATTAATTTTTACCCTGCATCTTCATGACGACGTCATAGACGATCGCCGCGCCAGCCTCAATGCCTTCGACGGGAATTCTTTCGTTTTTTCCATGGAGCCCTTCCAATTGTTCCGGGATCAACAAAAGCGGGATCAAACCGTAAGCGATCGCTCCCTTGCGGCGGAAAAACCGCGAATCCGTCGCACCCGCAGATAAAATCGGCGCGGTGACGGCCTCGGGATCGCGCGCACGCACGGCGTCTTCGAAGATCCGGAAATACTCTGTGTCGAAATCGCTTTCATTTGGATCGCTCGCAGTCATGAGCTCCACCGTGACGCCGTCACCCGCGAGTTTTTGAATTTCTCCCCGAAACCCTTCCGGCGTCGTGCCCGGCAAGAGGCGCGCATCCACGACAGCCGTGGCCTCGGCAGGAATGACGTTGGATTTGTATCCGGCCTGCAACATCGTCGGGCTCAGCGTGTTCGAGAGGATCGCACGCACAGCCTTGTCCGGAATCAACGCCTCTCCTCCGAGTTTTTGGATCAAAGACCCGACGCCCGGCAGGAAAACAATCTTCGCCGCGGCCTTTTTCCAGAACGGCAACCTCTCTCCGACGCGATCCAAAAAAGCCTCGACGATCTTCGTCTTCTGGAAGGCAAATCGATGATGCGCGAGCCGATGCACGACGTCGGCTAAGCGCGTGACGGCGTTGTCACCCGCTTTCAGAGGCGGCATCGAACCGTGGCCTGAAACTCCCTGCGCGGTCAGCTTCATCCACGCCACGCCTTTTTCGGCGACCTGGATGCCGTAGAGATGCATTCCGTCTTTCAGCAGTCCCGCGGAACCTTCGTTCAGGACGTATTTCGCCTCGATCTTATCCCAGTGATTTTCGACCAAGAACTCCGCACCCTGCTTCCCGCCCGCTTCTTCGTCCGCCGTGAGCACTAAGATCACGTCACCCGCGAGCGGCGTCTTTTCGCGTTTCAGTTTCAATACCGCCGCGATCTCCATCGCAACCAAGCTCTTCATGTCGAGGGCGCCGCGGCCCCAAAGGTCGCCGTCGCGGACTTCCGGCACGAACGGCGGAAATTTCCACTCTTTCGCCTCCGCCGGCACGACATCCAAATGTCCAAGCAGAATCATCGCGGGTTTCGACCCGTCGCTTTTCAGCCGCGCGATCAGATTGCCCCGGCCTGGAGCGGACTCGAGGATTTCGGAAACGATGCCTTCGCGCGCGAGCACACCCTGCACATACCGCGCCGCCGCTATTTCGTTTCCAGGCGGGTTCGACGTGTCGATGCGGATCAAATCTTGGAGAAGTTCCAAAGAAGACGGGCTTCCCGCGAACGAAGACACGGACCAAAGACAAAGAATCAAAAAGAAAAAGATTTTTTTCATGAAAGAGCGCCGAAGCTCGTTTTTCCCTCTCCATCCGTCCCGATCCCCATCGGTTCCAGATGCAAAGGTGTCACCGTCGTATCGACGACAACGTCGAATCCCGCTTTTTTAACCTTTTCGCAGAAAGCGAAGTCTTCCGAGATGTGACCGCCTTTGCGCCACTCGCTCGTGAACCAGGGACCCTTCACTTTTTCGAAAACGCGACGTTCGATCAGGAGGCATCCACCGCCGACGGCATCGACTTTTTGGAGTTGGGGGCCTTTGAAAGAAATGGGCTTAAAAATCCCCGCTTTTTTCCGGAACGCCATGGGTTCGTGAGGCGGCACGCGCTTGCGGTAGACACCACTGATGATGGGAAGCTGATGTTGCAAAAGTCTCATGAGCGCGTCCGCAGCCGGCACGATGTCGGCATCCAGGAAAAACAAATGCGTGGGCTCCATCGGATGATCGAGCATACGTTCGACCAGGTGGTTCCGCGCGCGGTCGACCAGGGCGCCTTGGAAGACCATCAGGTCGGATTCGTCCGGCCTCTCCATCTCGAGGATGCCCGCAACGACTTTCCAGTAGATGAAAGGCGATGCCAGAGGCACGGCGATGACGACGCGGGGGATTTCGGTTATTTTTTTCATAGGCTACCGATATATGACGGCTTCCCTTTCCCGATGCAAATTCCTTATTGAGACTTCCCCTGAAATGCGCCATGACGAACGCTCAAAGGAGGACATTTATGTCCAAAAAAGGGAACAAAGAGATCTTGATCGGCGGTATCATCGCGAGTTTGATGACGGGCGGTACGGCGTTGGCGACGCTTAAGTCTTCCACGTCGTCGAACGAGTTTTTCAAGGTGACGAAACTTTCCAGCGGCTACCAGCTGGCGTCCAGCAAATCCAAAGGCGACGAAAACAAAGCCGAGGAAGGCAAGACCTCTTCCGAAAAAGTGAAAGTCAAAGAAGAGAAGCTCTGCGGGGAAAAGAACTGCGGAGAGAAAAAGTGTGGTGAGAAGAAGTGTGGTGAGAAAAAGTGCGGTGAGAAAAAGTGCGGCGACAAAAAAGGCTGCGGTGAATCCTGCGAAGGTAAAAAAGACCATGACGAGAAAAAGTGCGGCGAGAAAAAAGACGTGAAGGCCGACGCCAAGAAAGACGCAAAAAAAGGTAAAGACGACAAGAAGGGCTGCGGCGAGAAATCCTGCGCGATGTAATGCCTCGAAGACTGCCGAATCTCGGTATTGGATTGGGACTCAGGAGGCCGCACTATAGCGGCCTCCTGAGTTCACTGTCCGAATACAAAAATGACCTGCAGTGGTTCGAAGTCGCCCCTGAAAACTACATCGACATCGGCGGGCGCCTCTACCGCGAGTTTTGCGAAATCGCCGAACGCATCCCCGTCGTCTGCCACAGCGTCGGCATGTCGCTCGGCAGCTTAGATCCCCTCGATCGTGTTTTTTTAAAGAAACTCAAAAAATTCATCCGCACGCACAAAGTCCCTCTCGCCTCGGATCACATTTGCTTTTCTTCGTACAAAGGCGTGCAATTCGACGACCTCCTTCCCTTACCCTTCACCGAGGAAGCCGTGCGACACGTCGCCAAGCGCGTGCGTCAGGTGCAGGACTTCCTCGAAGTCCCGTACGCGGTGGAAAATATCTCTTACTACGCCCCCGCGGGCGCGGCCGAGATGCCGGAATGGGAATTCGTCAAAAACGTCGTCGAAGAATCCGGCGCTTCGCTCCTGCTCGACGTGAACAACATTTACGTAAATTCGGTGAATTTCGGATTTAACCCGCTGGATTACTTGAAAGCCATGCCCCTGAAAAAACTCGCGTACGTCCATGTCGCGGGTCACCGCCGCGTGCGCAAAAATTTCATCCTCGACACGCACGGAGCGGAGGTCATCGCGCCGGTCTGGAAAATTTTAGATCAATTATCGGATCTTGCGCCCGATATCCGCGGCATCATGATTGAACGCGACGCGAATATTCCGCCGCTCGAAGAGCTGATCGAGGAAGTGCGGCACATCCGCAAGATCCTCTCGAAGGAGTCCCGTGTCGCTGCGTGAATCCCAGAATTTTTTCTACCGCCTCTGCTCGGAGGCGCACGTCATGGCCGCATTGAAAAAAAACAGGCCTGCGGCGCTCCAAAAATTTTTCCGCTCCGCAAAAGACCGTGAAGCCCTCGAAAACGTCCCCCTCGAACGTCTCCAGACCTACCGGGACCACGTGGCGATCGGCCTCTTAGGCGGCATCCAAACGGCGTTTCCGGTACTACGCTCTCTGATATCCGAGTCTGAGTGGAACGGTCTTTTGAACGAATTCTACGGCAAACGTCTCTCACGCTCACCGATCGCGCGGCAGGTTTACCATGAGTTCGCGCACTTTTTGGAGAAACGCTATCGAGGGCCGCTGCTGAAGAAATTTCCGTACTTGGGTGCCTTGGCCCATTATGAAGACGTCGAGTTGAAGGTGCTTCATGCGATCGACAAGCCCCGACCGCAGATCGATTTCACGCGACTGGAAGACGCGGGCGCTCCGGCCTCTTGGGCGTCGCTGATCCCCATCCTCAATCCCCACCACGATCTGCGCGTCTACGCCTGGCCCGTACACCGCGTGCGCAGGGGTTTTTCCTCGAAACAGCAGGTCAAACACGGCGCGTTTCCTCTGCTGGTCTTCCGTCATGAGGACGAAGTCCAGTTCCTCGAGGCGAACGTCCTGGTCGCGAAAATGTTGTCTCTGATGAACGGAAAAAAAACGCTCGGCGCTATTTTGGCGAAACTTGTTTCTCCCACTCGGACAAAGGATCCAGCTCTTTTCGTGAAAGAAGCCATCGACGCCATCGCTCTTTTAAACCGCGAAGGAATGATCCTCGGTTTTTCGCGCCCGGAGGGGCTCCGGGGATTTTAGATTCGTTTTCGCGACCACTCCAACAAGCCAGCAATAACACCGCCATCTGCAGCGGAAACAAACCCAAATCCAGCAGCACCGCCATCGCAACGTGGAAGATCAAACCGAAGACGATGAGCGGATTGCGTAAAGGGCGTACCCAAATCAACAGCGGAAAACCGATCTCATACGCAAGCGAGAGATACGTGGCCGCTTGATACGCCCACGCCGGCCATTTTTGCGGCTCATACGAAAGCCACGTCCAGATCCGGCTCGTGGTCGGATCGGCGAGCGCCACCCAAACCGCCGTCCCGTTCCACCAGTGGACGCCGTCGAGACGATAAAAAAATGGCGTCCAGTAAAGCGTCGCCAGAAATAAAAAAACCGTCCGCTGCAACCACGGCGAAGGATCCAGACGTTTCGGGTCGGGCAGAAAAATCAGGAGAAAACACGTGGCCGCATAGATCTGATCGCCGTAATTATCGGTCCCGCAATTCGAACGGAATAAAGACCCCACCAACGCGAAATGCACGATACGAAAGTAAGCACCGCCACGGCCCGACGCCACTAAGAGCGAATTGAAAAACCCGAAACCCAGTAGCAGAGGCGCGAATTCCGGAAACGAAAACAACCACCGAGCTTCCGACGCCGGACACACGCCGTCGAAAATTAAGTAACGCAGAGGCCAATACGTCGCGAAATACATCGCGCCAACCAGGCCCGCCGACACACGCATGAGAAAATAAGCGCGTCTCATCTCTGAATTCCTCCGGGATTTCCTCGGCCGCCGCAGCCTAGATTCGCCAAGACTTCCGGTTCCTGCCAAACGATGTCCTCGCGAAACTCCTCGAAATCCACACGGCGCGTTTGCAAGGTGACCGCCAGAACGCGATCGTTGCCCAGCGGCATGGCACAGATACGTTCGGCTAATTTGAAAAAAATCTCCGACGCTTCCTCTTTTTCAAAAGTCGAAGACTCTTCCCGGTGCGCCTTGGCCAAGCGGTCGATAAAATTCACCAACTTCTCGCGCGTAAAAATATTCCATGTCGGTCCGGGATAAAACAGGACCCTCCCCTTCGCCGTTCTCAGCATCAACGACGGCGCGTCCTTGGTCGACCGGGGATCGGGCGCGTACATGCGGTATTGTCGGTCGGTCAGGAAGAACGATTGAATCGGGGAGAAAAACGCCATGAGCCGCCGCTCGATCGGCGATTTCGGTAATTGGCAGACCCAGAGAGAGGCCAGGAAGAGTGCGAAGACGCAAAAAGAGATAAAACCTTTCATCGGGCTTCTCATCTCACTTCCAGAATGACCAAGGTCACGCCGGGGTTGTAGGAAAGCCGCTCGAAACTTTTGACGTAGGGGTAACTCTTAAGCCACTGGGGAAGTTTTTCCGCGATCACGCCCATGCCGTGGATGATGCGCGCGTCAGTCTCGCCCTGAAAATAAAGCCGGTCGACGAAACGCATGACTTGAGTTTCCGCTTCCTCGAGACGCAGACCGTGGAGATCGATTTCATTGGGCATCATGCCTTTCTTTTAAGGCAACCCCGGCGGCGAATGAAATCTAAAAATCGGATCGGGGTGTTCGGTACTTCACAGGGATATTGCTGTCGTCGATCGGACCGAAGACACCGGTGGCGCTTCCCTGCGGATCTTCGAGATCACCCGCAGGAAAAGGCTCGCGGGGGATCACGTCGGTGCGGGGCGTTATTTCCGGATCCACGGGCACCGGAAGGGATTCGCGGGGAGGCGGATTCTGGCTTTGATCGGGCGTGGAAGACTCCGTTTCCGCGTTGAAAAACGCACTGATCACTTCTCCGTCGATCTTAAAAATCCCGGAAGTCACATTGCCGTTCGCGTCGAGCACCGTCGTCAGCTCGATCTTTTGGAAATCCTCGAAATCCGCCTCAAGATTCAAATATTCCCGCGCGCGGACATAGTCCGCGACGACCGTACTGGCGCCGCTTGCGTTTGTCCGGGAGACCGAAACCGACGTATCGTCGATGAAAACGAAATCATAGACGGCGTCTTTCGTCGTCACTTTCAGAGATTTCAGGCCGATGTTAGGGTTTCCTAATTCGACTCCGGGATTGGGGCGCGTGTCGCATCCGATCGAAAGCGCCGCCGTCATGAGTGCCAAGCTGAATAATATTTTTTTCACGGGATCGACTCCGTCTTGCTGAGTTTAAAAAGTTGCAGGTTCAATTGACCGACGAAATCCTTGGGGCCGTCTTTTTCCTGCTCCAAGATCGAATGGAGTTTCTTGCGGAATTTTTGGATCTCTTCCTTGGCCTTCTGGAAACTTTTCTTGGAGGTAACCACGGTCAGCGACGAAAACTCGCGTTCAGACGCCGGTTCTTCCATGACCGCACGCGCCGCCAAGCCGCTCATCTGGACATGGCAATTCGCGACCGAAAGCGACCAAACCTCGTCCGCGCTCGCGATCATTTCGTCCTGGCGCTCAAGCCCCCGGGACGTCTCGACCAAAAGGCCGCACTCCTTCAGATGGGAAACGGCTTGTTTGACGTCACGCAGCTCCACGGTGGGATGGAGTTTTTCCCGGAGCCACGACACGTCCTTCACCCGATCGCCGGCAACGCGGACCAGCTCTAAAATCGCCACATAATACCAATGAGAGAGGATCTGATACTGGGCCGCCGTCATGTGTTTCGCGGCGATGAAACGTTTGTTGCGCGACAGGTCTTTGAAGTGGCGGTCTTTTTCCGCGTGGGTTTTCGCCTGATTGAATTTTACCAAGGATTCGAAATAGCGCCGTTCCAGGTCCGGAAGCCGCAAGCCCTGCGCAACCATGTGCAGACCTTCCTCGGCCAGGTTTCTCTTATTATCGATGACAAGTTTCAAAAAACTGGCCGACCGCGCGCCCGCCATGCGGCTGAAGGACTTATAAGAGAAAAGCACGTTTTTGCGCTTCATCTCCAAAAAACTATCCTTAAGGAACAATCGGTAATCGGTATAGTCGTAGATCGTTTTCATAAAATCGCTTGTAGGCTCCAAGCTCATTTTCTTCCGAAAACGGGGTTTGTTGCTAATTATCCGTAATAATCAATGTCAAAACAGATTTCGGGACGTCGTTTCAGTAAATAACCATTTTCTTTAGAAAACGTTTTTTATCTCACCCTCTTGAGTTCACGACCCTCAACCGGCATGCAGGCCGATCAATCGATCCAAACCAAAGAGGTGTTTTATTATGATACGAAGAAACTTTATTTTTCCGGTCCTACTCACAGCGGCTCTGTTCGTTTCGTCCGCGGCTCAGGCTTTCACTTATACGGTCACGAACACGGATGACAGCGGTGCGGGCTCTCTGCGACAGGCCATCTTGGACACTATCAATGATGGCGGCGGAGCCATCGTCTTCAACGTTCCGGGAACCGCCCCCTTTGTCATCTCTCCTACGTCACCGCTGCCATCCTTTTCGCAAAACATCATCGATGGCTCGACGCAGCCGGGATTCGCCGGCTCTCCGATCATCATCTTGGACGGAAGCCTCCTGACAGGTTCCGGAACGGGCTTAACCCTTACGGGCTCCAGCACTCTTCTGAGTTTAAATGTGCGTAATTTCAGCGAATCCGGCGTCGAAATTCAGAACTTAAATAACACGGTGCAAAATTCGACTTTGGAATCGAACGCGATCGGGATTTTGGCCAACGCAACCTTCGGTCTCAATACGATTATCCAAGGAAATTTCATTTCGAACAACGAAGAGGGCATTAGGGCTCAGAACGGTGCTCACGGCATCCAAATCACCCAGAACCTCATCACTGCAAACCTGCAAAATGGCATCGCGATAGACGGTCTCAGTAGCAGCATCAAGATTTCCCAGAACTCGATCCATTCCAATGGCTCCCTGGGAATCGACTTGAGTGAGGATGGCGTCACCGCGAACGACGCGGACGATCAAGACGACGGTGGGAATCACCTGCAAAACTTCCCCACGATCAGCCTCGCCCAGTCCAATGGCTGCGGCTCGCTAAATATCGAAGGCAGCCTGACGGCCGATCCGGGACGCACCGATACTTACGATTTAGAATTTTTCTCGAACCCGGAAGCGGACGCCTCCGGCCATGGCGAAGGCGAGACGTACCTGACGACGCTCCAAGTCACTCCCGTATCCGGTCTCAGCGATTTTCAAATGACGTCATCGCAGATCGTGCCGATCGGAAACTACCTCTCGGCCACGGCCATCCAGGTGACGAATGGACACACTTCTGAATTTTCGCCCGTCCTTGAAGTCACGCCGCTCGTCGTCCCGGGTGAATTCGGCACGGTAAACCTCTCGACCGACGCCGCCACACTGGACGAAAACGCCGGGCAAGTCTCAGTGACTCTGGCACGGACCTGCGGTTTCAGCGGACCGGTGTCGGTAGATGTGACGACCGTGGACGGCACGGCTCTCGCCGGACAAGACTACGAAGCTTCTTCGCAAACCGTCACCTTCGCGGACGGCGAAACGGAGAAAACCATCGCTCTCACGATCACTGACGACGCCGATGATGAATCCGACGAGACTTTTCAGGTCACGCTTTCGAATCCAATCGGAGGCGTCACCCTCGGCGTTACGACCACGCAGACCGTGACGGTCACCGATAATGATAATGCGGCGGGTCCATCCAATCCATCTCCCACCGGAGGCGATGGCATTGACGACACCGATAATGACGGCCCGGGAGGCGGCGGATCTTCCAATGCTTCTACCGCCGGCGGCTGCGCCCTGATCCAAGTCACGAAAACCCAGGACACCTTAGACGGCACCTGCGACGCTACCGATTGCTCCCTACGTGAAGCCGTCATCGCGGCGAATCAGACGGTCGAAGCCGATACCATCGTCCTTCCCGCCGGAGTCTACGCCCTGAGGATCAACGGAGCTTCCGAAGACGCCTCGGCCACGGGAGACTTGGACATCTTAGGGGAGACGACGATCGAAGGCGCGGGAGCGGACAGCACGGCCATCGACGCCGCCCTCATCGACGACCGTATTTTTCATATTCCCAGTGGCACCGGCAATTTCACATTAAGCGGCGTGACCCTGCGTAACGGAACCACCATTTTTTTCGGCGGCGCACTTTATTCCGATATCCCCGCAGACATCACTCTCCGCGATTGTGCCTTTGCCCACAACAGCGCCACCCACGGAGGAGCCGTCTATCTCGATAATAATCACGACGTCCTCGTTTCCGACTGTACCTTCGATGGAAATTCCGTTTCGAACGACGGTGGTGCGATCTATGTCTCGACGGACGGAGGATTCGCTTCCCAGGTCAGGATTGAAGACTCGTCTTTCAGCTCGAACGTGGCGGACAACAACGGCGGCGCCATTTATCGGCAAGGCGACAATGACGACGGCGAACTCTTCGAACTCGCCGCGACCGTCGTCGACGGTAATGCGGCTTCAAACTACGCGGGCGGCGTCTACACGGAATCCCCCACGGTCATCACCGATTCGGTCATCAAGAACAACATCGCGGCTCGCTGTGCTGGAATGAATCAAGACCTTCAAGCGGGCCCAATGCGGATCGAGCGAACGGCGATCTTAGGAAATGTAGTTATATTCCTCAATAATAACGGCGGCGGAGCCTGCCTAAAATCCGTCACGGAGGCCTCGGAAATCGTCGATTCCATCATCGCCAACAACAGCGCAGGATTTGGCGGCGGCCTTTATGTAGAAAGGGGCTCCCCACCCGATAACGGCGTCTTAAACATCACCAACACGACCATCTCCGGCAACGAAGCCGTCGTCGACAACGGTGGTGGCCTTTACATCGACGACGAGGCCTTGGAGGTCCATCTCACGAACGTCACCTTGGCCGATAACGAATCCTTCACGCCCCCATCCAACCTCTTAATCTTCGGATCGACGAACGTGACTGCGGTCAACACCCTCATTGCCGACGGCGTCGGAACGGACAATTGCGCCTTTTTCACGGGGGGAGTCCTGACCTCTTTAGGCCACAACATCGACAGCGGCACGTCTTGTGGACTCAATGGCACCGGCGATCTCTCCAGCACCGACCCTCTTCTCGCGGCCTTAGCCGACAACGGCGGCCCGACGCTGACCCAGGCCCTCCAAGCCAGCAGCCCGGCAATCGATGCGGGCGACAGCGCTCATTGTCCCACGACCGACCAGCGCGGCGAGACCCGTCCGACAGCTTGCGACATCGGCGCCTTCGAGCTCACGTCCTGCGGCGACGGCGTCGTGCAGACAGGAGAAGCGTGTGACGGTGGAGACACTTGCAATACGGACTGCACGTTGAAAAGCGACGGGAACGGTTCGGGAAGTTCTTCTTCGGGCGGATGTAGTTTGATGCGGTAGCTTCAGGGCCTCTCGAAATCGTCGACACTCAAAAAAGGGACCTGCGCGTACCACGAATCACCCGGCGTTGCCCGGGGAAATTCTGCCTCCGGGTGCACCACTAGCCCTCCTGCGAGGAAACTCTCATACGTAAGCGCGAGATCGCCGAGTGTCTCGATGACGCCTTTTACGTCGGCTTCCGATTTCCGCAAATCATCCAAGGTCAGCGTCAGAAAATCAGGAGCGCCCACCAAGAGACCGTTCAACTGTCTCGTCCAAGTTTGAACGTCTGATTCCCATAAGGTCACGTTCTTCATGCGAGATGAGTCCGTGTGGTCCGGATTTAAGTAGGACAAGGTCCGCGGCCACAATGTCTTTGACGAGACATAAAGTGCCCAACAGCCTTCCACCATGCCAGTGGCCACAGGATGGATCGCTTGAGACAAAGAATTACGGCCTTTGGTCTCCCCTTCTCCTCCCTCCAAAGCGGTGAGCAGACCGTGAATGACGAAATCCATGGTCCCCTGTCCCACGCACCAAGGAGCTGCCCGCTTTAAAGGAGCCTCTTGCTCCAACTGAACCCAGGCTTTCACGCGATGCCTCTGCAAGCATTGAAGGAACAAACCCGTCCCCTTCGGCCCCTCCAAAGAAATGCGCGGAGCACTTCGAAAGAGAGCTGAGACCAAGTTTTCCGAGTCCGCAAGAAAAAGACGTAACCCCTTGTTTTCGGAAGGTAAAGAGGCCGAAACTCTATCGAAGGTTTCGAGGAAACCGGAGACGACGGAATGAGCTTGAGAGATAGCGAACGACATAGATTTTTCTCGCTGCAGCGCGCGGAAAGTTGCCGGAATATTCCAACCCCTTAAAAACTGTTCAAAACTATTGCAATCCTAGATCGTTCCCACTCGTTCCCACTAATTCTGAGCAACTTATGAGGGCGTCTTCGCGATGACCTGTGTCAGTATCGTTTTCTAATGAAAATAATCGTTCTTAAAACTGAAAGAGGAACCTTACTTATGAAACTAAAAAAACTTCTCTTAGTCACAGCAGCAGCCACATGTCTCTTAGCGACTACCCGATCGGAAGCAGCAACCTTCACAGTCAATACAACCGCCGATGGAGTGGATCTGGTTTTGGGCGACGGTATCTGTGAAGCTACGAATGGTGAGGGAGACTGCACCTTGAGAGCCGCCATACAAAATGCAAATGATCTGGCTGGCACCGATACCATCGAGTTCAATATCTCAGGCTCAGGATCTCACACCATCACAGTGACATCTGATTTACCTACGATTACCAACGACTTAACCATCAATGGAGCCTCTCAGCCCGGTTTTTCAGGATCTCCCTTGATCGCAATCGATGGCTCCGACACCTTCGGCACAGGGCTCCTGATGACGAGCACGACAACTGTACGCTCTTTAAACATTCGAGGGTTTGTTGGTAGAAGCATCCTGATTTCGGGTGGAAACAATCATACCATCCAAGGCTGCTACCTCGGGACCGACATTACCGGCACTGTTGCCTCTGCAACGGACTATGGCCTGCACGTTCAACTTTCCGACGGAAACACCATCGGCGGCCCAAATCCGGGAGATGGCAACATCATCTCGGGAAACAATTTTGAAGGAATTGTTTTCGTCAATTCCAACGACAACACTGTCCAAGGAAATTTCATCGGCACGGATGCCGGCCATACACTCCTCATCCCCAACGGAACTCCGGCCAATGACAATTCAGGGATCTACGGGACCGGTAACAACAACATCATCGGCGGACTCATCGCAGGTGAGGGAAATTATATTTTGGGGAATAATGGCGACGGCATCTTCTGGGAAGGTGGTGTCGATAATTCCATCATCGGCAACGTAATCGCCTTCAATACGGAGCGCGGCGTTAATATCGCTTTCGGATCTCGCAACCAAATCCGACAAAACTCTATTTACTCCAATGGCGACTTAGGAATCGATTTGGGGGACAACGGGATCACGGTCAATGACTTTCAGGACTCCGATGCGGGAGTCAATGCTCTACAGAATTTCCCACTGATCACTTCGGCCCAATCGGACGGGTGTAACAATTTAAGCCTTCAAGGCGCACTGCAGAGCAACATAAACACCAACGACTATACCATCGAGTTTTTTTCCAACTCCGAAGCCGACATCTCAGGCAATGGGGAAGGTCAAACTTACCTCGGGGAAGTCCTAGTCAATACGAGCGGAGCAGGCGTAGGTGGTTTTCAAACCCAGTTAAGCCAACAAGTTCCGGTCGGAAGCTTCATTTCTGCAACGGCTACTTCCGCAATTCTCAATACATCTGAGTTGTCGACGGCCGTGGAAGTTACACTCTTAGACGCTCCCGGGGAGATTTCACTCGCCTCAGACAACGCCTCGATCGATGAGGGTGCCGGGCAGGTGTCGATCACTCTGAATAGAGCCTGCGGTAATACAGAAGTCTCCGTAGACATCGCGGCAACGGACAATACGGCGACGGCCTCAACTGATTTCGAAGCCTTGTCTCAAACCGTTACCTTTGCACTAGGCGAAACGGAAAAAACCGTCTCTATCGTCATCTTGGAAGATACTGAAATCGAATCTGACGAAACTTTTGTAGTCACTATTTCCAACCCCATCGGAGGTGCAACTCTTGGCGGTATCACCGAAAGCGCTGTTACCATCACTGACAATGACACTCCCGTGACAGGAAACACCGGAGGAAATACCAACGGCGGAACTTCCGACGGAGCTGGCTCATCCGGCGGCTGCAGCCTGATCCGATAACTCTGCTTGTTCGTTAAACAGTATGGAAGTAAGAGGGTTCATGGAGGAGTAACCATGGACCCTCTTTTTTTTCGCGGTTCCTTTCTCACGCATGGCCTTGAATATGCCTCCGTCGTTTTTATTCTCCTCCTCATCTTAGGCTATAACGGCACTCCTCTATTTTTATGGACGATTGGATCACCCTCGCGGCCATCTCAACGATCTTGGGCCTCGCCTTCCGAATGCGCGATCCGGAAAATCTCTTGGGACACGGGGAAGATCTGGTAGAAATGACTTGAAGGCGTTCGATAAAAACTTCTGGGGCCACGTCGGCCACGTCGTGCGCAACTCTTCCGCGCGATTCTTTTAAGCCTCACGCGCGGTCGCCCCGCCGGATCTCCGGTCGGCGGGCCGCTGGGTGTCGGCTGGTTCTTCAAAGTCTTCGTGCGCGGCTGATCGCATGTGAACGCGCTTGAGGACGAACCGGCGGATGACGTGACCCATGACATTTCCGTCGCGATTCAAAGAGACGGCGAGCAAAGGGAGCGCATGACGGAAGGCATGTACCTGCCGAAACAAGAAGGCGAATCGCTCAAGCGCATCGAAGAGACGTTCCAGGTCGTGAAGGCCGCCGAAGAGATCGAGAAAAAAATCCGCAAGGCCGTGAAGGCGAAGCAGTTGCCGAAACTCAAAGGCGATGCGTTAGTCGCGGAGGCCTTGCAGCAAGGCGTGATCGACCGGGCGGAAGCGGCGACCCTGAAAAAGGCCGAGGAAATGCGATTCGAGGCCATCACCGTCGATGATTTTTCGGAAGAAGAGTATTCCGGATAATCACTATAATAAACGTTGATTATCCGGATAATCACCAATAGAATGGTGGCATGTCAAAGTCGATTTCCCCAAGTGGAGACTATAAACGCATCCTTGAACTGCCCGAGCTTCTAAAGAAAAAGTCTCATTTTCTTTTTGGTCCTCGAGCAACGGGCAAAACCACGCTGATCCATCAACAGCTCCGGAAAAAAGCTTTCTTTATCGACCTGCTCAAGGGCGAGTTTGCCTTGCGTCTCGGCGCTCATCCATCGGAGCTGGAAGGCATTATTTCCGAAAACTTAAAATCCTCATCATGGATCGTCATCGACGAAGTTCAAAAAATCCCCGCCCTGCTGGATGAAGTGCATCGTCTCATCGAAGAAAAGGGCTGGCGCTTTTTGCTGACGGGAAGCAGCGCGCGCAAATTGAGGAGAGGCCAAGCCAATCTGCTCGCGGGCCGGGCCTGGCGCGCCGAACTTTTTCCGCTGACATGGCAGGAGCTTCCCGACTTTAATCTCGACCGCTATTTGCGCTACGGAGGGCTTCCCGCGGTGGTCACGAGCCCCGAAGCCGAAGAGGAACTCCACGCCTACGTCCAGACCTATCTGCGCGAAGAAATCCTGGCCGAAGGCCTGATCCGACAGCTCCCGCCCTTCTCGCGTTTTTTACAGACGGCGGCGCTCATGAACGGCCAGTTGGTGAATTACGCCCAAGTGGGAAGCGACGCCGAAGTCCCCGCGCAAACGGTGCGCGAATATTTTTCCATCCTCGAAGATACCCTGATCGGGTTTCAGCTCCCGCCGTGGACGCGGTCTAAAAAGAGGAAGGCGATCCAGACCGCAAAATTTTATTTTTTCGATCCAGGCGTCACCCACACATTGGCCGGCACCAAAACTTTAGATCGTAATTCTAATCTTTACGGCACGAGTTTCGAACAATTCCTCGGCATGGAGATCAAGGCATACTTAAGCTATACGCGCTCCAAGGAAGAACTTTTCTACTGGAGAACGACTCACGGCGACGAAGTGGATTTTCTGATCGGTGAAGAGGTGGGAATCGAAGTCAAATCCACCGTGCGCCGCTCCACCCGGGATGCAACAGGCTTGAAACGCCTGGAAGAGGAAAGGAAATTCAAAAAACTCTTCCTCGTCACCCAGGATAAAATATCTTCTCGCGAAGGATCGATCGTTTCCCTGCATTGGGAGGAATTTCTGACTCGATTGTGGGAGGGTAAGATTCTCAGCAGACTTTCCTAGCAATCCCTATGGGACCTTTTTGACATAGGACCCGCACAACGAATTTTTCTAAATATAACATTAAATTGTACATTTAATGTTATTTATATACAATTTAATGCTCTATGAGGCTCAAATCTTGGAAAAATCACCTTACCGCAGACGCTGAAATCGGCCTTCAAGAAGTAGGCCGATTGATCGCGGAAGCACGAAAACGACGAGGGTTAAGCGTGGCGGATCTATCCCAAAGGCTGGGCGTGGACCGCAGAACCCTCGCCCAATTGGAAGCCGGCCATCCCGGCGTTTCTCTTGGTCTTTTTTTTCAAATCCTAAGCCTTCTGAATCTCGTCAAAGGCCTCGAAGAATTCTTGAAACCCGAAAACGACATCGAAACGGCGGCGATGCAGGTGCGCGCGATCCGGAAACGGAAACGAATCTCCAAAAAAATTCCCGACAGCGAGGTGAATTTTTAATGCTCACGCGGCTGTATGTGTTGATTCAATTAAACGGAGATTGGGTCCCATGCGGCCTTCTGGAATACCGGGAGGAAGGCCGTCGTTCTTCGAGCATTTTTCGTTACGGCAAAAAATACCTCGCCCGAGCGGACGGTCTTTCCGTCGATCCGGTTCAATTACCCCTGGAAGACCGCAGTTTCGAGACTCCCGAAGGCTTTTCTCTCTTCAACGGCCTGCGCGACGCCGCGCCCGACAAGTGGGGCCGCTATCTACTCGATAAAAAATTTTCGAGGTCTTTGAGCGAGATCGAGTACATCGCGGCCTCCGGCGACGATCGCGTCGGCGCTCTGGGATTCACGGACTCCTTGGAAGCCGGCCCCCGGCAATACGAGCCGGGGGAAATTTTCAAAAACCGCCCCGGTCCGAAAAGATTAAATTTAAGCGAATGCCTCGGAGCCATCGACGATGCCGTCGCCTCCGAAGAAACCGAACGCCTCAAACGCTACCTCGACTATGGCCCTTCTCTCGGAGGCGCGCGGCCCAAGGCGACCGTGGCCTGGAAAAATGAGCTTTATCTGGCTAAGTTTTCTTACTCTCTCGATTCTAAAAATGAACCCTTGATCGAATACGCGACCATGACGTTAGCGAAGAAATGCGGATTGAACGTCCCCGAACTTCACCTGGAGAAAGTCGACGGCCGTTCGGTTTTTCTGATCAAGCGTTTCGACCGGCAAAAGAACGTCCGCATTCCCTTTGTTTCAGGCCTGACGATGACGGGAACGCATGAAAGCGATTTCGGGTCGTGGAGTTATTTTTCTCTCGCCGACGCTATTTTACGTTTCGCCGAAAATCCGGCGAAAGATTTACGAGAACTCTTTCGCCGTCTGGTCTTCAACATCGCCGTTTATAACAACGACGATCATCCGCGGAATTTCGGATTCTTGGGCGACGGTAAATATTGGAATCTCTCCCCCGCTTACGACGTACTGCCCGCCGTGGTGAATACTCAAACTTATGCGTTAGCCATGACTCTCGGGAACGAAGGAAGACGCGCTTCCTATAAAAACGCGTTTTCTCTGTGCGGGAGATTCCGACTTTCCCAATCCCAAGCCCAAGAGATCATCGGCGAGATTCAAGAAACGACCGTTCATTGGAAAGAGCATTTTAAAAAAACCGGAGTTTCTGCCACCGATGTTAAAATTCTGGAGAATAGTTTCCAATCCACAGAGAGCCGCTTAAAATATTCCTAAAAACCCGTAACTTTCCTTTCTTTCGATCGAAGACCCAGAGACCATGGGTTCTTTACTGACGCGCTTTTTGACGGGTCGCAACCCGATCAACGCCTATACCACTCCGTACGATTCTCCGGGCATTGGTAGGCTAACGCCTACGGCGCATTCCGGGGATGAAGACGCTCCGCATTTGAGCGGTGGATTACCGGCCGGCCCCAGTCTGTCCCATGCCGCCAGAAAATTCGCATTGGATCCCAAGAGACCAGAACGGACGGATACCGCCGCCGCGATCGTCCTGTATTTCCTCCGCAAGATAAACATCACGAACACGCGAGACGAAAAATGCCTCACTCCCGCCGCTCAAGAAGCCCGCAAGCGGGTGGAAGCGATGCTGACGGAGATCGCCGCCGATCCCCGCGTCGTGAATCCCATCACGGAAGCTTTAAACAACAGAAGCTTCAAAGTCCGGCGGAACGCGGCCCAGTTGGCGAGCTCGCTCTTCAGCGTTTTGCCTGAGGAAATCGCCCGAGGTTTAAAGCCGTTGTTCCTGACAATGATCCAAGATGCTCATCCAACGCTCCGGATAATGGGTTTAACGGCTTTATGCAGGTACGTATTTCCAGACATCGCAGACCCCAAAGACATCGGACGAGAAGAAGCACGTGCGGAATGTAAAAAAGCTTTGAAAGACGAGCACGCCGCCGTCCGACGCGCCGTCATCGTAATGCTTCGATCTATGACGCATGAGGATCATTTCGAGACATGGACCGAAATGTCCCAGGATCCCGACACCGAAGTCGCGGGAGAAGCCGTTTTCAGCCTGAGTTTTTTATCCGATCCGCGGGTCGTGCCTTTTTTGATAGACGTTCTGCAAGGACCAAGGAAAGAATTACGCGCCTGGGCCGCACGGGCCTTTGCCAACGCTCCGCATGCGGAAGCCGTCGACGCGCTGATCTCCGCCGCTTTGGAGCAAGACGTTTCGCGGGGAAGTCACTTCATAGCGGCGTTGAAAAAACTGGCCGATGTCCCACAATCTCCCGTCTTGCCTGCTCTGAGAAAAAGGCTTCACGAGGAGGGCATCGCGCAACTCCTCTTCCGACTCGGTGAAGTCGAACCCTTCATCGAATCCACTTTCCTCCGTCTCCTGGCGTCAGGTGGGCCGCCGGATCCTTTGGACAGAGAGGCCTTGCGGCATCACCGCGCGGGAGAAACGATTTGCTCCTATCTCAGAATCCATCCGGATCTCCTCGAAAATTACCGGGAGAAAATAGCGGACCTCTCCAAGAATGATTTACTGTGGGATGTTTATGATTTGGCGAATCCGCCGACTGCTGGGAAACCGCAGGATCCCGTCGAAAACCGGGATGCCGCAGAGGCCTTGAAAGATAAAATCACGGAAGCCGGAGAAAAAATCCGCGATGAAATTTCCAGGAGATTAGGATTCGAAGCCGATCATTACGTAGGAACGTCTACGGGCAATCACGGCGTTTACGGGAACGTACTCACGCTTCAAGGACCGTCTTTGGCCTTGGGATTTAAGATGGCCGCGGAACTGAGACATGAGATAAACTACGATATTTTGGAGGAAATCAAAATCGAGCTGGGTGATTCCCTGGAAGAATTAAAAGAACGTTTCTCTCTCCTCAATTTCCTGGTCCATCATGAAATAGCACACGTTCTGCAAGACCGCCTGGAGATGTTACATCCGGCTCCCCAGACGAATTCGTTTCCTCATTTTGACGAGGCCATGGTCGTTCATTATGCCAACGAGATTCTCTTGGATCGATTCGCGTTTTGGGCCGGACGAAAAATCTACGTCCACGAGGGGCCGGAAGGTTTCGGTGAGAATAAAGAAAACGCCCGCGAAGCCGCTTCCATCAAGGCTTATTCGATTTTGTTAAATCTTATTTTCAGAAACCTAGACTCCGGAGTGCACGTGCTTCCAGACGAGACCCTGGCGCGATTCGTGGCGGTCGCCGAGGAAATGTCGCAGAGCCGATGGATCGACGAAGAAACCCGGCAAGTCCTCGTGCAAGGCTCTAAATCAATGCACGCCCTCGCCGCTCAGAAAAAGTCATCGGAAGTTATTTCGGAGATGGATCGCCTCATCTCTCTCTACCGGGGAATTTTCAATTACCGTTCCATCTCTTCGCTGACAGTGCCGTTCTCCGATCCGTCTTCTTAGAATCTTCCCAAGGCACTCCTGCGACGAACGTCACCTGATGGGATAATTTCGCCGGAATCCTCGTCGAGGACGTGAAAAGGCCGGTTACATTCAAAGGGTCGGCCGCGGAAATTTGAACGCGTTGAGTCTCTTCTTCCTGCTTTCGCTTTTGTGCGCGCAACGCTTCGACCGCCACCGGCAATGCGAATTGCTCCCCCGCGAAACCCGCGACGAAACGGCCGCCCCGGATCTCGCCGCGCGCTTCGAGACGGCGGTAAACGCCGAGCATCACGCGCCAAGGCGGACATAACGGATCGCGCACGGCCAAATCCCGAAAGACGATGCCCCAGCGGCGTAAATATTGTTGGGCGATGTTCTCGATTTCGACCCGCTCTCCTAACGGGCCTTTGTCGGAAATTTCAGAAAGACCATTACGCAAAGACTCGGGCCGTATCAGGGACCACCGGCCTCCCGATCCCAAGAACAAAGGCTTCGGTCCATGGCCGTATCGCGCGAGCAGCCGCGTTTTTTCGCGGCGGCGGTCGGGATCGATGAGATTGCGGATGCCGGAAAACCCGTCGCAGGTGACGGCTCCGGCCGCGACGAGCTCCCAGAGCGCTTGGTCGAGGTCGGTGCGCAGGCGGCCGGTCGCTTCTTTGAGTTCGTTGAAGAACATCGGCCCGCGTTTTTGCAGGAGATCCAGCAACGCCTTCGCGGAATCACCCAGCTCTTCGGTCCAATTTTTCGGGGGACGGCTTAAATTCAAAAGCCATGGCAAGTCTTCGCGCAGCATCAGCGAGACCGTCGTGTTGCGGTGCGGGAGCGCCCGGCGGCGCACGGGACTTTCTCCCTCTTCACCCTCTTCTTCTTTTCCGGCGCGATTCACGGAAAGCCGTCCCCAGACGACGGAGCCGTTCAGGCAAAGTTCATTCAGGAGCGACGGCTGATAGTCCGCGAGGCGCGCGGGGAAAATTTCCTGCTCCCACGCGGCCGCGGGGATTTGCAGGCCTTGGAGTTGTTGAATGATTTCCAGGAGTCCGTACGGACCTTCGAGCTGGCTGCCGGGAACCACATGCTGCCATTCCAGCAGATAACGCACGAATTCCGCGGTCGTGGCGGGTTCGATCGCTTGCCGGATATGGCCTAAACAGCGTCGATGAATGCGGGCAATAACATCACGATCCACCCATTCGATCATAGGGGCTCGCGTCGCCCCCTCCGCCGGCAAAGCCGTCAGAGCCTCCCCCTCAACGCCGCTTTGCGGCTTGAAATTTCCCCGCAAGACCGTGCCTGCGGCTTCGATTCTCAAGAGTGCTACCTCAGTCACGGCGACCGGCAAACCCACTCGATTGGCCCATTCCGCGGCGGTCGCGGGACCTCCGATACGCAACCAGCTCGTCAGCACTTCGGCCACGGCGTCTTCCCGGTCGGCAAAAACTTTTTCGGCGATTTCCTTTTTCTCGGTCGAAACGAAATGCGTTTCGTATTCGAGAGCCCGGCCTGCCTTCACGAGATCGCGCATCCAGGAACTCCATTCGGTGATCCCTTCGGCTAGAAATCCCCGTTTCGGGATCATCACGAGTTCGCGCAAGAGATCGGCCAATTCATCGACGGTGCGGACGTCGGGACGGATCTCTTCTTCGACTTCTTCGATGACCGCGGGATCGAGGCCGCCGAACGCGCGCAGATCTTCTTCCGAAAGGATCCGTCGCGTCGAGACGGCCCGCGCGCGGCGTTCTTCAAGCGGGGCGTCGTCGAGATACGTGTAGGGATTCGAATTCAAAATTTCATGCGTGAGCGGCGACGGCGTCGGCGTGTCTTTCGCGATCAAACGCACTTCGTGCCTTTCGATACGCCCCAAGAGGTCGCGGATGCCCTCCAGATCCATGGCTTCGTACAAACAGTCACGCATGGTTTCCGTCACGAGCGGATGATCGGGGATCTTGATCGGCCTCTCGACGTTTTCCTGGCAGGCGGCTTGATCCGGAAACGTCGCGGCGAGCAAGTCATCGCTGCGCATGCGCTGGATGATCGGAGGAAGCCTCTTGCCGCCGGATTGACGCAAGAGAGCCAACGCGCGCGTCGCGTCCCACCTCCAGCGCACGCCAAAGACGGGCGCGTCGAGCACGGCCTGTTCGAGCGTCGTCTCGACAGTGTGAGACGACAGAAAATTAAAAACCGTTTCGAGCGGGAAACTGTGTTGGGGTCCCAACGACAATAAGATCCCATCATCGGTCGCGGCGGCTTGGAGTTCGAAATTAAAACCGGCGCAGAATTTCTTCCGCAGCGCGAGGCCGAACGCGCGGTTCATGCGTCCGCCGAACGGCGCGTGCAGGACGAGCTGCATGCCGCCACCTTCATCGAAGAAACGCTCCGCGATCAGTATCTCCTGGGTCGGCAACGCTCCCAAGGCCGCTTTGGCCTGCGATAAATAATGAACGATCTGACCCGCTCCAGCGTCGGGGACTCCGCATTCTTCTTGGAGCCAACGGATCGCGCGCTCCGGCGTCTCCAGCATCGGTTCTAAAGTTTTCCGTAGATCCGAAACTTCCCAGGAGAGTTCCGCGCTGCGTCCCGGGGCTTCACCCAACCAAAACGGGATCGTCGGCGGTTGGCCATGCGCGTCCACCACGCGCACACGGCCGGTTTCGACGCGTTGAATTTTCCAGGAACTATTCCCCAACAAAAACACGTCTCCGGCGAGGCTCTCGACCGCGAAGTCTTCTTCGAGGGAACCGATCACGATGCCTTCGGGTTCTTTGACGACGGCGTAGTTGAAATTATCCGGAATCGCGCCGCCGGAAGTGATCGCAACCAGCCGCGCGCCGCGGCGGGGTTTGAGCGTATGCGCGACGCCATCCCGGTGCAGCCAGGCGCCGCGCGAACCACGGCCGGTGGCGATGCCTTCGGAAAGCATCGTGACGACTTGATCGAATTCTTTTCGGGGTAGCTTCGCGTACGGCCAAGCCCCGCGCACCATGTCGAAGAGTTCATCCTCGGAGAATTCTTCACAGGCGACGGAAGCCACGATTTGTTGCGCCAGGATGTCCAGCGGATACGGACGCACATAAGTGTGCTCCAAATTCCCGCGCCGTACGCCGCGCACGAACGCGGCGCATTCGATCAATTCATCGCGGGTGACTGGAAAAATGCGGCCCTTGGGTAAAATGAGCGGAGCGGTTTCGTCATCGGCATTGGCGCGTGACGGGGCGTGGCCGGCGCGGCCGATGCGTTGCAGACCTACCGCCAGACTGCGCGGACTTCCGAGATGGCAGACCAAATCGATCGCGCCGACATCGATACCGAGTTCCAGCGACGCCGTCGCGACCACGGCCTTCGTGGCGCCGCTTTTAAGCCGGGTTTCCGTGTCCAACCGGATCTCTTTTGAAAGGCTCCCATGATGCGCGGCCACGGATTCTTCGCCCAGACGCTGCGAGAGCGCATGCGTCGCGCGTTCTACCAAGCGCCGCGTGTTCACGAAAACGAGCGTACTGCGATGCTCGCGCACGAGCTCGGCCACGCGGTCGTAGACGTCTTCCCATAATTCTTTGGACGCGACCGCGCTGAATTCCTCGTCCGGAATTTCAATCGCGAGATCCAAATCGCGGCGGTGTCCCGCATTGACGATCGTACAATCGGGCACTCCGGCCGAATCCACCTTCGCCGTCCCAACCAAGAAACGCGCGATCTCTTCGATGGGCTTTTGCGTCGCCGAAAGACCCACGCGCGTCACGCGGCGGCCGACTAGGCGATCCAATCGTTCCAACGACAGTGCCAAATGGGACCCGCGCTTGTCTTTCACGATCGCATGGATTTCGTCGACAATGACCGTGGGCGATGAAGTTTTAGAAAAAATCTTCCGGCTCTTCTCCGCCGTCAGCATGAGATAGAGCGACTCCGGCGTCGTGATCAGGATATGCGGTGGATTTTTTAATATCGCCGCCCGGTCGCCTTGCGTCGTGTCGCCGGTGCGCAAAGCGGTCCGGATCTTAGGCAACACCCAACCTTCTTTCGCCGCCGCGGCGGCGAGTTCATTCAGCGGCTCTTCGAGATTTTTCTGGATGTCGTTACTGAGCGCTTTCAAGGGCGAGACGTAGATGACGGACGTTTCGTCTTTCAGTTCGCCTTCCAGGCTCTGAACGATCAATCGATTCAAACACGCCAGAAAAGCGGCCAAGGTTTTTCCGGACCCCGTTGGCGCCGCGATCAAAGTATCGCGCCCCGAGGCAATCGACGGCCATCCCAAGATCTGAGGCGGCGTGGGCGCTGCGAACTTGCGGTCGAACCAAGCGGCGATGACGGGATGGAAATTTTTGAGGGCCGGATGCATGTCCGCACTCTATAAAAACGTTTCTTCCGTCACAATCGGGTTTTATGACGCCGACCGCATACATGAGGCCATAAAACCCTCTTTACTTATTATTTATATAAGTAAAGTTTACTTTACTTATTAATTAATCTGGTTAAAATATCTTTACTATGAATCGAGAGACCGGCATATATGCCAAGACCAACGTCACCGGGGAAACCGTCAGAGCTTTCATTCCGTTTCCGCTACCCCCGACGGAGCCGCCGCTTGAAATTAACGATAATGTTCAAAGTCTTTTGGACCATGCCCGGGAAAAGCTCGGCGAACTTGAATTGGCAAGCCGGCTGATCCCCTCACTGGAGTGGTTCATTTACGCGTACGTGCGCAAAGAGGCCGTGACCTCTTCCCAGATCGAAGGCACGCAGACCACGCTCGCGGACCTATTGACCCTGGAAGCCGATGAACATTTTGAAAAGGACGCAAACCCCGATATCGAGGAGGTGTGCAATTACCTCGACGCGATCCGCTATGCGCGAGAGGAATTGAGACGGAAAAACGGACTTCCGCTTTCGATGAGACTTCTGAATGAAACCCACAAACGCCTTATGAAAGGCGCGCGGGGGGGAGACAAACGTCCCGGTGAAATCCGGCAAAGCCAAAATTGGATCGGCGGCTCGCGGCCAGGCAACGCCGCGTTCGTTCCGCCGCCTCCTTCGGAGCTTCCGAAACTTTCGAGCGATTTCGAAAAATACATTCATGCGGAAGACGGATTGCCCCCCCTCATTCGCATTGCCCTCCTCCACGTTCAATTCGAGACGATCCATCCATATCTGGATGGGAACGGCCGCATGGGACGGCTTCTCATCACTCTTTTGTTGGAACACTGGGGACTGCTGACGCAACCGCTTTTGTATTTAAGCTTGTTTTTCAAATGGAGCCGCGACGAATATTACCGCTTACTCGGCGAAGTGCGTTCGCGGGGGGATTGGGAATCTTGGGTCGTTTTTTTCCTGACCGGAGTCTGCAAAATCGCCGAAGATGCCGTCCGACTCGCCCGGCATTTATCGCAAATCGTCAAAGAAGACCGTCAAAAGGTAATAGCAAGCCCTGCCGTCACGACTTTTGCGTTGAAACTTTTCGAGCTTTTACCCATGCACCCGGTCGTCACCATGGCCAAGGCAGTTAAACTTTTGAAGACTTCAAAACCGACGGCATTGAAAGCGATCGCGATACTCCAAAAAACAGGAGTTTTGAAAGAAAATACGGGCCGTCAACGGGGAAGACATTTCGAATACACGGATTATTTGGCTAAATTAAAATTCGGCGCGGATTTGAAGATGTATAGAATCGTTCTTAATTACGCTTACGAGGAATTCGCCGTGAAAGGCGGCAAAATCACTTACAAAACCAATGCGAGTTACGACTTCTTTTGGGAAACACTTCCTGAGGCGGAAAAATATTACAAACTGATCGTCAAAAAATTAAAGAACATGGCCTCTCTCCGGAGCGCGGCGCTTGAATTTTACGATAGCCGTCTCAATCAATGGCTTCCGAAAAAATCTTCGCTTTTATGGCCGGGTGATGATGGCGACATTTCAACCTTGCACGCGAGCGACGCCGTCCAAGATAAATTGGCTTCATTACAATCCAAGGTTAATGCCGTAAAACTCTAAACCTCGGGAAATACCCGGCGTCTTAACCAGGGTTTCCCCCATAGCCAGGAGTTCGCGGTTCTTTAAGATATGCTTCGGGGAATTTTATGAAAGCTCCCGGAAAAAAAAGACAAAAAAATTCGACCGCCGCCGCGCCGAAGACGCTCAAAAAATACAATCAGAAGCGGAGTTTCGACAAAACTTCGGAACCAGCGGGCCTTCCAAAGAAAGCAAGCGGCGGCAAAAAGACCGACCGCCTTCTCTACGTCATTCAAGAGCACCATGCCTCCCATCTCCACTATGACTTCCGCCTCGAATGGGAAGGCGTCCTGAAAAGTTGGGCCGTCCCAAAAGGTCCGAGCACCGATCCGAAAGACCGGCGCCTTGCGGTGCAGGTCGAGGATCATCCTTACGATTACCACACCTTCGAAGGCACGATCCCCGCGGGCGAATACGGCGGTGGCACGGTGAAGATCTGGGACAAAGGCGTTTGGATCCCGGAAGGCGATGTCGCGGCGAACCTCAAAAAAGGCCATTTAAGCTTCCAGCTCTGGGGACGGAAACTCCGAGGCCGCTGGGCCTTGGTGCGTTTGCACGGCCAAAAAGGTGACGGAAAAAATTGGCTGCTGTTTTCTCTCGCTTCACAAAAACCAGGGAATCCCCCATACTCAAATCCGATCCTTCCTGGTTAGAATACCTCTCATAAAAGAAGCGCTTATTCTTTTTAAGCGATTTCCGATGCCGGAGATCGAAGGAGGCGCTTGTGGGCGACGGCGTGACGGAAATGATCGTAAAAAAACTGGCAGATTATCCGGACATTTGCCTGCTAGGTGCGGTCGGTGAGGACATGGTCCGGGATTTTTTGAAGCAATACGGGGAGAAGTTCAAAAAAATCTCCGAATCCGAGGACAAAATTTTCGTCGTGGAATTGACGACTTACGGAGGCAAGGCCGACTATGGCTACCGCATCGCGGAGGAAATCCGCATCGCCCAGGAATACCACGGGTTTCACCCGATCTTCATCGGCAAGACTTTCGTGTATTCGGCAGGCATGACGATCCTGGCGGCGTTCCCGAAGAGTCGCCGCTATTTGACGAAACATACGACTTTGCTCACGCACGAGCGGCGCATCGAACAGGAAGTGAAATTCTTGGGTCCCATGATCGCGAACATCCAAGTCGCCAAGGAAATACTGGCCGACTTCGAAAACGGGAAAAGAATCCAAGACCAAAATTTTGCACAGGTCGTGCAAGGAAGTAAGATCAGTTTTGAAGAGATTCTGGAACGTGCCCAAACCGGATGGTACATCACGGCCGAAGAAGCGCTGGACTTAGGATTGATCGAGGGATTGATCTAGAAATCTACCCAAGGAGAAAAACATGTCGCTACGCAACACCTCAGGATTATTTTTTTGGCTTGGCCTTTGTTTCTGCGCCGCTCTGACAGGTGCCTTCATCCATCCCGGCGCCTGGCATGCCGCGCTCGCGAAACCCGCGTGGAATCCCCCGAACTGGCTTTTCCCGCCCGTTTGGACCGCACTCTACACGCTCATGGCGATCGCCGCCTGGCGCGTCTGGAAAACTTACGGATTTAAAGGCGCCTCGAAAGCGTTGGGATTTTTCTTACTGCAACTCGCGCTGAATGCGCTCTGGACCCCGTTTTTTTTCGGGCTCCATGAAATGGGCTGGGCGTTGGTCGATCTCGTATGTTTGAATTTGGCACTCGCCGCAACGATCATCGCCTTCTCAAAAAAAGACCGCCTCGCTGCCGGGCTCTTGATTCCTTACATCCTTTGGACCCTCTTTGCGGGATTCTTGAATTTCACGATTTGGCGAATGAACTCTTACTAACCGGGCCGTAGTGTAGACGACAGTCCGACTAGCTTCCCTACGAGCGCTCGCGATGAATGACTTTGGCGAAATCACGAACGACGAGTTTTTGGGAGAGGACTCCAGTTCCTCATCCCATATTTTGAGAAAACACCTAAGGCTCGCGTTTAATCGTTACTGTTTCGTTCACAATACTCAGCGGGCCATAGACACAGGACCAAAGGTTGGATTGCGAACTGTATTGACACGACTGCGCAAACGTCCAGTACCTAAAATACTCATTTCCAAATTTATCCTTCGCAACAGCAGTAAAATGTATCAGTTCGTCACCGACTCCTGACCCTGTAACCGTAATCTCCCACGGAGAGGCGATCCTAGTAACATACGAGAATGGAAATTGAGCAGCCTGTAAACGTGCCATATTGTCCCCATTAACCGTGGAGTCCGCCCCTGTCACCACACACGTGACCGCTGCAGGGAGAAAGGTACAGGCTTCGCTGAGCGCAGGCGCTTCATTATCGACAACAAGATGGGTCGTGCCGTTCCCTGGAACATTCAAGTCGTCAAACACAATGGCCCTGATCTCTAGATTCCCCGAAATAGTCCAGTCCACACCAGAGGTATTGAGCTGAAACGTATGTATCGGATTGGTGCCCGCCCCGCCCGGAGGCGCCCATGTCTCAAAAGATTGAAACAACGGGATGCCACCCAAAATTATTTGTCTTTGGAGGATAATGGATTGAATCGGTCGGTCATGAACGACCCTCACAGTGATCGTTGGAAGCTTGGGATGAAGACTGGGGACGACGGGAGCATCGACCACGACCGTCGGCGCACTGAGCACAACATTAAAATATCTTTCCAAATGCGTCGTGTTGCCACATCGATCCGTCACATCCACGCTCATAAGATGGGTACCTGGAGCCAAAAATGACGTGGCCAATACAACAGTCCAAGCCAAACTCGTGTCTTGAGGATTGGCGATAGGGGCATTAAACGTCGAAGTTCCGGCCGATGTCCCCGTTACAGCGACAGCCATCGAAGCAAAGCCGCATGTGTCGGTCGCATTTGCCGACAGCGTCACCGAAGCACCCGACTGACTTGCATTCAGCGTCCCCACCGGAGCGGCGAAATCGTGAGGAGCCGACAGAGCATAACTATTACCGTAATTACCGTAGCTATCTGTGACCCGCACCAACAGTGTATGGTTACCTGCGTCTTGAGGAACATAGCTTGCGTTAAAAGGAAGTGTCGTATCGACACTCAACAAAGCGACCGTATCCACAAAAAATTCAGCCTTCACCAACGGATGCGCATCTGTCGCCGTAGCAGTCAGCAGAAAAGGGGGTGCTGAAGCAGGGGTGGCCGCCAGAGAGATTGCCGTTGGCGGTGTGTTATCGGCCACCAGCGTGTAGTACGTATCAAAGACATTTCCCAACGTGTCCGTCCCTGAAATAATGATCGTGTGATTACCATCGGCCCAAGTGGAGGTGTCGTAGTACTTCGAAAAAGCAGGCCCCATGACTGTCGAATAATCAAGCCCTCTCAAAAACTGCACCGAGACCAGTTCCCCGGCAATATCAGACAAAGAAGCGCTTAATGTGGGATATTTTAAAGGTCCGCTTTGAGAAATTAATAGATTACGATTCAAGAAAATCTGCCTGGTCACACTTTTCGTCGCTATATTTTTACACTGATCCTCCACTTCGACCTCAATCGTATGCGTCGCTCCATCTGGGCCTTGAAATAAGCTCAAAGGCAGATGAACAACTCCGTGTCCTGCGGCATCGAGCGAAACCTGATCTACCACTGCACCATCGACCGTGACCGTCGCGCGCTCGATACTGTGAACCGCACTAGGAGAATCCCCAGGCGGATCGAAGGCGTCGACCGTCACATCGACCAAAGTATTGTGCTGTCTCACGACGACCTCAACACTCGGGAGGTCACGATCCGAGATTTTTTGTAAAAGATTGACCGCCACGAGGGCGTCTACCACTGTCTTATGCTTTTCCGAGCATTCGCCATCCTCATCGATCGCACGCTGAACCAGCATATTCCCAAAAGTATGTAAGTCCGGATAGGCTACTCCAGAGTACTGAATCGCATTATAGAAAAGGTAAGTCGCCTTCTTCATGCCCAGCTTTGGAAATCCTCGGTCGAGAGGAAGAAAAGAACTCAAACCACTTCCCGGTCCATAAAGATTAGGGTTTGAGACCGGAGAAACGCCGGCCGATAGATACCAAAACAACTGCCTCACAAGTCCCCCAACTATATAGGAGCCAGGAAACTGACCCTTTTCAGTCCAGACCGTTGAAACCGTCTTGGGACAAGCTCCGCTAACAACTTCACAATAATAGTTCAGCGAAGTATCGGGCCCGCCATCTGAACTCGAGGGCGCCCAACCCCATCCATTTTCAGCATCCCAAATCGGGACTGCTTGATCTTCCAGCCCATTCGCACGCCAATTCTTTTCCACCAGAGAGAAGATCTGTGCGAGCGACTCATTCAACGCCGAAAACTCTAATGCGGCGTTACCCGTGGGTGGCAACGCAACCGGCGGCGCAAGCTCTGTATTAATCACAGCATGTGCAAGCTCATGAGATATATATTCAGGATGCCCACCCTTAAAGTTTTGAATCGCCACACCTCCTGGGAGAAAAACATAGATCTTTTTTACTGAATGCACATAAGCCGCCGTTGCCCCGGCCGGAGCCCCCTGAGCAGGAATGACATTAGCCACTCCATCGACAGGAGTGCCATTATTGTAAGGACCATCTCGATGAAAGACTTCGCGGAAAAAATCCCAGGTCTGACCGATACCATAATGCAGATCTACCGCCATGGTCTGGCCGTGGACTGTCACCTCGTCATTTGCGTAGGCCTCTCCAAACGTAGCCGCAATAATGTGATCACCAAACTCAAGAATATCGCTCCCGACTATGGCCAACCCACCATTAACTGCCATATCACCCTGAGAGTAAGTCTGCCTCCCACCGCGAGTCTCATCCACAAGCGCGTACCGATACTTTCCAGAAGGGTCATCCGAGACATTAACACTTACTTTTCCTGAATAAAACGAGTGACCCTCAGCAAGCTCATAAGAGACTTCCTGGCGAGACTCAACCGAGCTTCCGTCCTGGGCATCCAAATAAATGTAAAAGATTTCAGGAAACGATCCCGGCTCTGTCGAATTTTGAACACGCACAAACCACGCCAGGCGCAAGGCTTCGATTTGCACAATCGCATCTGTGGCCGTAATCACAGCCTTTGTTGTCGGCAAAAAAATCAACTGCGCATCGAGGGCGCGAGCATCCCCACCCTGCACCTCCAGGGCACGAGCACCGGCCGCCTCAACGTTGAGGCTTGGAGTTTCCGAAACTTCCTTTGCTTCTTCGCTAAATTCAACCTGAGAAGTCGCCAAAGGATTTCCCTGACGGGTACGGAGGCTCAACCCTGCGATTGGAACCCCTTTATATTCCACCCCGAACATCGCCGTGGCCTTATCATTATCCATTTGAAAACGGACAGACGTGACATTCAGGGCAGGATCGATCGACGCAATCGCCGCTTGCTTGAGCTCGACCTCTACCGGACTACAACCGACGCACGTCGTATCTGTGTCGGCAGTCTCCACAGTCGTGGCAGGCCCCTGAGATCCCGAGCAGCCGAAAACCATGAGGCCTATCAGAAACAAGCCTCTCAATCGTAAGCGCAAAAGAAAGGATGAGAGACAATGACGATATGAATTCACGAAGCCTCCATAAAATTAAACTTAAAGAGGACACCTATCGTGAGTGTGGATAAAAAAAGCTCCGGAAAAGAGCCGTACCCAGATAAAAACGTTTTCATTAGAAACCTAAGGACGGGAGAGATCCGCGGGGGCAAGGGCATTATGCGATATCACCCTTCATGATGGCAGTCTGCTAGCTGGTTTGAAAGCTTTATGGAAATTACTCGCTAGCTATAATGTTTAAGCCTACTCCAAACCCCGCCCCGGCCTTCTCCTCTCGAACTTCTCCCTCTGCTCCGGTGTCAGGATTTTTGCGATCTCCGCGCGTGTCTGTTCTCGGATCTCGCGCATGCGCGGCTTTTGGCCCTCGAAAATGTTTTGGACTTGGGTCTTTTGTTCCGGCGTCAGATCCAGGCGGTGTTCGAGATGAGTAACCATCTTATCGAGACGTGGGCCATGAAAAGCGCATCGGACCGTCCAGCCTCCGACGGCGGCTCCGAGTAGTAAGCCTATGACGAGAGCCGCCAGGGTTTGTTTCCAGTAAATTTTCATAGATCCTCCAAGGTCAGCGCCGCCATCTCGGCGTCGTCCCAGACGTCGGGAGTGAAGGGCGTCGCGACGTCATAGGTCGTCAGGACGGCGAACAAAACGGCGGCGAGGCCGAAACCGAGTACGGGGACTTTCCAAAACTCCCTCCAAGAAAAAACCTCCGACGGACGCAAGCGCGCCATGACTTTCCGCACGAAGTTTTCGTCCGGGGGCGGCTCCGGGAGCCGTGCCAAGAATTTCAGGGGATCGTTCATAAAGACCTCACTTTTTTCAAAAAAAGCGCACGGGCGCGCTGCAGCCGCGCTTTGACGGCATCCACGGTGCATTTTAAAGTTTCCGCGATCTCTTCATAGGTCAGGCCTTCCATTTCGCGGAGCAGCACGATCGTGCGACCGTCTTCCGGCAGGACGGCGAGGGCCGTTTGAAGCGTTTCCGCGGATAACATCGTCTCAGCGGGGGAAGGCGAAGTGTCCGCAAAAGAATCCCCGAAAGCTTCCGAAGAAACGTCGTCGAGCGATTCCACGGGATGACGAGCGCGGCCGCGTAAGACGTCGATGCAATGATGGGACGCGATGCGCGCAAGCCACGTCGGAAACGCGGAGTCGCCACGGAAATTCGAAAGCTGCCGGTAGGCTTTCAAAAAAACCTCCTGGGCCGCGTCTTCGCCGGCGATGGGATCGGAGAGGAGGGAGGCGCACAAACGGATCACGCGCGGATGGTGACGCCGCACGAGTTCCGCGTACGCCTCCCGATCGCCGTCGACGACCTTTTGGATGATCTGCCGATCTTCGATAACGCTTCTCCGCTATTTTTTCGACTCTTCGAAACGTTCGCGCCTCTTCTCGCGGCGTTCTTTCCGTTTCTGTTCAAACTTCGCCTTTTGCTCCGCGGTCAATACGGAAGCAATCGAGTCGCGGGTCTGCTCGTGAATCGCCTTCATCTTTTCCTGCTGCTTCTGAAAGATCGCACGGATCTTGGCCTCTTGATCGGCCGTAAGATTCAGCTCTTCCTTCATGTGCTGCAGCCTGGCCTCACCGTGCGGCCCGTCTTTTCCGGGATGGTTGGCAAACGCCAGGGAGCCGGTGACGAGGCCGGCGGACGCCAGCAGGATCGCGATGGTTTTTTTCATGAGAAGTCTCCTTATAAGCTAGAGACGCCGGCCGGACTCGGAAAGTGTCGGTGTTTTTTGAAACCTGGCGGTCGGGACGTCAACCGCGCCGGGCCGCTTCGATCGCAGCGACGTCGATTTTCTTCATCGTCATCATCGCCTCGAACGCGCGTTTGGCTTCCTCCCCGCCCGCAACAAAAGCGTCGGTCAACACGCGCGGCGTGATTTGCCAGGAAATACCCCATTTGTCCTTGCACCAACCGCACTCGCTTTCCTGGCCGCCATTGCCGACGATGGCGTTCCAGTAGCGATCGGTCTCTTCTTGGTTGTCGGTCGCGATCTGAAACGAGAAGGCTTCGTTATGTTGGAACACAGGTCCGCCGTTGAGACCGATGCAAGGGATGCCCGCGACCGTGAATTCCACCGTCAGCACATCGCCCGCCTTACCCGAAGGATAGTCACTGGGCGCGCGGTGGACAGCACCCACCGAGCTGTTGGGAAAAGTCGCGGCGTAGAAGCGAGCTGCCGCCTCGGCGTCCTTGTCATACCATACGCAGATTGTGTTCTTGGCAGTTGTCATTTTTTTGGCCTTTCGTTTTTGAAATAAATCCCATCTGAGCTGCTAATTATTATTTGCAGGCTAACCTTTTCAGTCCTGCAGCAGTCAAATTTTTAAAATAGAAAATAAAAAAGCTGTCTCTAATCGGATGAGGAGAATCTGATTTCGGATGGTGGAGTAATGCGGTTTTATTTTTCGATGACTTCGACGCGTGCCTGGCACTGCCTTATGTAAGAGTAGATAAAATAAAGAAAAGTTATGGGCGGGATTTCAAATTCATTTTTGCAGACGCGAATATGACTCTCTTACTTCCACAATTCATATTCTTTTGTAAAATGCATCAATATTTCAGTCTCACTACTCCGATCAGTTGGTCCTTTTCTGTAAGTTGCCTCTGCCATCTCAATAATGGTTGCTGGGTTCAAAAACTCATATGCAATTCGGGTCAAAAAAATAGAAGGAACCGTCGTGGTTAAAGCGTCTTTCTTGATCCTAAAAATAGGGATCTTTTTGCGTTCCTCTTTTGGCAAGCTCATGAATTGTTCAGGATCATCAAAGATATTATTTAAAATCTGCCATCCATGAGCCTCAAACTTTTTCTGTAATTTAGTAAAATTCAATGCAGTCTCTAAATAGACCTGACCGGTCAGCAATTTTGCACAGGTTTTCTCATCAAAAGGGAATATTGATAACGGGGCAGCTCCCCTAAAAAAAGTCCCTAGTCGCCCCAGGCTATCGAATCGAATATATTTCTCACCTTTCCACTTTTCCTGCATTTCTTCGTTCTTTTTTTTAAAGTCTTCGAAGGCTTCCTCAGTGATGTGGTATGGATCAAACAAATGGACATATAGATGTGTATCTAGCTCCTTTAAAACTGAAGGATTGGAAGCGCTCAACTCCTTTAGACATCCGCTAACTTCAGGCAGATAGTGTTGAATCGGCACATCACATAACTCGATGATTCTAGTTTCGCCGGATCGCTCTATGGCGCCTTCTCGAGTAAACGTAATGAGTTCTTGGAGTCGTTCATTTTGTTTTTCAGCTCTAATCCTGGCTTTGCTGCGAGGCGAGCCGGCTTTTACTTCTTCAATCTCAAATTGGCCGTTTTTTCCGAACACAGTTACGTCACCAAATCTAAGGCAATGTGTTAAGTCATTCAAAATGGGAACGCCTTCTTTGGTACGAACTGAGTTCAAAAGGCTCTCAAGTTCTTTATAAAAAGATGGGTTCTCTAATGCCAAATGCCCCGTTCCTCCATCAGGTTCGCTAAAGGAGTAAATTAAAGAACGATCATATTTGGCTAACCGCCAAACCAAGCCATCCATCACGTCTTTATGCGCATTTTCCCAAGTTTTATTGAATTGAATTTGATTGTAGCAGTCTTCCAGTTGATTTTTTTGCTCTTCGTTCAACCGATCAGGATTGCCTTCTACTGGCTCGAGAAGACCTCTAATCTTCTCCTTTTCCTCTCTGAGGCTGTGTTGAATTTGTCCCAAGTCTAAAGCTAACTGAAGCTGATGCCGCAATAAAGCGTATGGATTTTCTGTTCTTCGCCTGGCAAGACTTATTGAGTCTTCAATTACATCGCAGAAGCGCCTCATCATTTTATTGATATACAATGAAAAGTTATGCGCTCTTTTTCTATTCATTAAGATATACAGCATTAAAAAGTTTATCCTGCTCGCACCAGGCTTTTCACACCTGGTGCACCAAATGAACCTATTGAAAACTAAAAATAATCTTTCAAAAAACCTGTGGATAATTTTGCACGAATTTTCCCGGCTCAGAGCATTCTCCTTCAAACTGCGCAGTACCTACGTGGCATACATAAAAAAGCCGCCCTTAAAGTTCTTTCTGAAATTGAGCTGAATAATCTGAGATTTTCAAAAGCGGGCCAAGCAAAGGTCGGCAATAACTTATTTCACAAAACTCATAAAAAATAATAAATTTATACTTTAAATTATTATATTATGTCATATTAATCATAAATACCATGAGTATTATGCCATGACCCAAAAGTCCGAAAACAAGCTTTATGAGATCGCCTTAGCGCAGCAAGGGTATTTCTCGGCCAAACAGGCCGTCTCCGCAGGGTACCAAATCAACAATCACCCTTATTATGTCAGGCAAGGGCGTTGGATCCGGGAACATCGAGGCCTCTATCGATTGACCCGTTTTCCAAGCGAACCGGAAGCCCAATATGCGCTTTGGTCGCTTTGGTCTTGCGATCGCAAAGGTCAGATTCAGGGAGTTTATTCCTTTGAAACCGCGCTTAGCATTTATGACGTGAGCGATGCCATGCCCTCTAAATTGCACATGACCGTTCCCAAAAAATTTCGACGGAGCAGCGACACTCCGAATAGTCTCGAGCTTCATAAAGAGGACCTTGCCGAAAGTGATTACAAAAACATGAGGGGTTTTCGTGTCACGACTCCGCTTCGCACCTTGCTGGACATCATCTCGTCGCACGAAACGGGAGACGGCGTGATACAGCAAGCCACAGACGAATTCTTAAAGCGGGGATTGCTTCTCCGCCAGGAAGTCCTTTCTCTAATAGAAAAGGAGCCGCGAGCCGCTCGTTTCTTTATCGAGAAAAAATCCCCAATTCAGAAATCATGAAAAAATATACCACCGCGACGGCGTTCCGAGCCGGACTGGAAGAGCGCCTCAGGAAGATTTCTAAAAAAAGCGGCGAAGACCTGCAGAGGCTTCGTCGCAAGGTCGCATTCGATCGCTTGCTTTGCCGTTTGTTTAACAACCACCCGGGCGACTTGTTTCTGAAGGGCGGATATTCGATGGAATTGAGACTGAATCTGGCCCGCACCACGAAAGACATCGATCTCGTCCTCCGAGTCGGAACGGCCAAAGACAGAGAAACCCAAGATGGAATTTTGGGCACTCTTCAAAAATCCGCACGGGAAAGTTTGCATGATTTTTTTGATTTCAGAATAGAAGCTGCGACCGCGGATTTAGAAGCCGTTCCGTACGGAGGATATCGCTTCCCCGTCGAAGCTCATTTGGATGGGCGGCTCTTTGCCCGGTTTCCCATGGATATCGTGGTTTCTTCTCTCGTGTTGGAACCTATCGAAGAAATCAAAGGCCAGGATTGGCTTCAATTCGCGGGGATTGAGACTATGGCCTTTCCCGTCATACCAGCCGAACAGCAATTCGCCGAGAAGCTTCATGCTTATACTTTTACGAGAATGGGATCCGAGAATTCCCGTGTAAAAGACTTGGTCGATATGGCGTTATTGATCGAATCCGTCGGCCTAAAAGAAGTTGCTCTACGATCTGCGATTCGAAAAATATTTGCGTATCGGAATACACATCCCTTGCCGGAGGGCTTGATGGAACCGCCTGTTACTTGGATGGAGCCATTTGGCAGATTGAAAAGAGAAACGGGTTTAAGCGATAATATGGATCAAGCCTTGGGCCGGATAGCCCGACGGCTGAATTTGCCTATCTTTTCACGAGAGGAAAAAATTTTAAGCGTTCCAACGATGGAAACGGAAGTGGTGAGAGAGATCTATGCGGCGATCAACCGGAACGACATTCCAGCCGCTCTCAATTTTTTTGACCCACAGATCGAGCGGATAGAACCGGCGGGATTTCCGGCGTCGGGCGTCTATCGCGGACATGCGGAAGTGGAGGCGCATTGGTCGCAGGCGCGCGGGACTTGGGTCGAAGGAAGTTGCGAGCCGGAACGGTGCGTCGTCGCCGGCGATAAGGTCATTGCGCTCGTGCACGTGCGCGTGAGGCTGAAAAACAAAACGGAATGGATCGAAGGGCGTGTGGCGGACGTCTTTACCTTCCGCGACGGTAAGGTGATCCAGATGCGTACCTTCGCCGAAAGACGGGAGGCTTTCGCATGGGCCGGAGTCGAATAGCACGCATGGTGCCAGACACCAAATAAACCTCTTGAAAGCTAAGGGTAATCTTTCGAAAGTCCGTGCATCATTTCATCCGCCGGTACGTTCTGGAAATAACGATATTATTTATTCTCTTAAAAACTCCCGAAGCATATTCCTCAACGTCGACTTCCCTTTAGTAGACTTGAAATAACTTTCCCGCCTGAGCGCATCGTATTTATTGCGATGGGCCTCATAAAAAATCAGCTCCAATGGGCGCCGAGGTTTCGTCGCAAAAACTTTTCCGTTTTGATGAAGGTGGAGTCGCTTTCGAAGATCACTGGTGAACCCCACATACATCTTCCCGTCTTTCAAGCTTCGCAGCACATAAGTGTAATGCATAAAAAAAGCCGCCTCTGTCAGATATCGACAAAAGCGGCTTTCTAAGTTGTGACACCGTACAATGAGGGCGAAGCCCGAGGACTTCCATTGGGCTCCGCCCTGCACCGTACGGTGCAGGGCTCCGACTGGTCGATACGTTTCGAACTGAGCATGTGCGCGAAATTTTGGAATTCACGCCGTTTGTGGGGAAGATACGCGAGCTGTTGGGGCAACAGGCGGCGTAGGTTGGCCGACGTTGCGAGTTGTCAGCAAGATCCAACTTTGTGCCACAGCCTGTGGCATTTTTAGCACACAAGCCAAATCTGAAAAATCTTTCAGATCTGAAAAGTGACGGTGAGTTTGCGCAGATTGCGTAATCTTCTTTGTGCAGGACACATTTCAAAATATCAAAGAAAGTTTAGCCGCATGCGGGGAATACGCCACCGATGACGAGTTGAGTGAAACGGCTCGCAATTTGGTGGGTTTTTTTGAAATCCTCGTTCAAATTGATTCCGACCAAAAGGACAAACGTGATGAAAATTTCCGAAGTGAACATTCAATTCATCAAACCCGTTGATGGGCTCGTTGGCTTTGCGAGTTTTGTTATCGATGACGCCTTATTCATAGGATCGATTGGAATTCACGAACGACTCGATGGCAATGGCTACCGTCTGACTTATCCCACCAAGAAAACATCACTGAATCAGCGGCCTATTTTTCATCCGATCCATCGCGAAGCCGGAGCTGCTATCGAGAGTGCCATTTTTGAAAAACTGAAAAACGTGATGAGAAAAATTTATGATCGACACGGTTGTTCTGACATTGAATCAGGATCAATTTAAGATTCTTGATTATGACAAGTTCACGCCATCAGCACGTGGTATTTTTGAACCGCCATTCTATAAGCTCGGCAAAAACGGCATAATTCGTTGCCTGAATAATCCAACCAAAGACGAAAAAAGATTCGAGCGCTATCGGCCAAAACTGACACTTACCAAGCGCATGGTTGGTGGTGGAATCAGTATTTCACTGCGCGTTGAGTTCTCTGTTCCCAAGCTTTTTTATGGCAATAATTTTGCCGAAACCACCCCTGCAAATGGCGCTCATCTCAACTCGTTATTCGACAGTAAATCACTTGAAACCATGGGGGTGGATTTTGCCCATTCTCTGGAAAAAACT
>JBPOJN010000023.1:0-12958 GCA_052033505.1 Myxococcota bacterium
TCCTGCCCGAAGATCCGAAGGCGCCGCACGTAGGATGGAAATATTTCAAGACGAACCGGCGCGACGCGGTGAAAAAACTCTGGAAACGGCTGACGAGTTTTTAAAAAGTTTCAAAAAAGTTTCAAAAATTACGCAACCTTACAGAAATAAAAACGACGTAATCAGACTATGAGAATCGTCGGACTGCCTCAGGTGAAATTCCAAAAAATCATGGCCATCAGCTGTATCGCGGGGGAATTGAAACCCTATCAAGTTCTGTCATCCGTACTTGCCGGTCAGGATATCGGTTTCGTGAATCATTTTCCGGGTACGGTTATTCCGAGGCCTCATGTGGCCGAATCTTCTCTTCTCAGAACGACCCTGGAAGTGGCGCTCGCCAATGCAGTTGCAGATATTTTCGTGATCGGTCACGCCGCATGTAAGGCGTTGACGAGATTGACACAAATGCCTGTGGATGCCGGGCCGCCGGAGAGTGTTTTGGATGAATGGTTGACCGCCCATGCGCCTACGATCCAGCAATTGATGGAAGAAGAACATTCTCAGCTCTCTACGGAAAATTACGTCAGTCATGTATCTTGGAAAAATGTGCCGTTTCAGATGAGTCGGTTACGAGAATATACGCAAATTTCGGAGGCTATGACTCAAGGAGTCTTGAGAGTCCATGGTTTGTGGGTGGATGACCTGCAACAGGTCGCCTATTATATCAGCCCGGCTATTTCGCCAACCCTTCTTCTTTCCAAACTTTTTTGACCGCCGGTCTTTCGGCGACGCGCGCGAGATAAATCTTCAAGTTTTTGTACTCTTCAATCGAAATTCCGACCCATTGCGTCCAATTCACCACGACGAACGCGTAGGCGTCCGCTACGGTGAATGTTTTGCCCGTGAGGTAGTCTTTTCCAGTCAGATTTTTATCGAGGAACGACAGGTAGCCTTTGACTTCGCCGGTGGCCCAGGTGCGGACGGCGTGTTGGACGTTTTTATCTGGGGAGATGCGTTCGAGTGCGAAGAGAGGGCTGAAAGCTTTGTGAAGATCCGAACACACAAACGAGAGCCAATTCATCACAGTAGCGCGTTCCAGCGTCCCCGTCGGAGGCAGGAGGCCTTTCTCCGGTGCTTGATCGGCAATATGAGTGTGGATTGCGATGTTTTGCGTGAGCGTCGTGCCGTTGTCCGTCTTCAAGACGGGAAGAGTGCCTAAAGGGTTTAGTTGGGCTACTTCTTCGGTGGCGCCAGGCTTGTCCCAATCCACTTCCGTCGCTTCGTATTTCAATCCCGATTCTTCGAGCGTGATATGGCACGAGGTCGAGCAGGATCCTGCGGAATAAAATAGTTTCATAAAGTCTCCTTAAACAGTTTGAGAATTCTTCTTCGCCCTATAGCGCGCCCGTAATCTTCGAACAATACCAAAGAGTCAAAGAACGGAAGATGCCCCGGGCCAAGACCTTTTTACGATTCCTGAATAAGAGTGCGTTCGGCTAAAGCGATGGCCTTGGCTTCGTCTATGACTTCCCTGGCTTCGCGTTCGCCTTGGGCCGGCAGAAGGCGCGTGGAATGCCGGACGATGTACATGAGGTTGTGAGCGCTTAAATTCGGATTGATGGCCAAGAGTTTTTTGATGAGGCCGCCGACCGATATGAAGTTTTCCAAAGATTACGACCCTTCTTAAGAGTTTGCTTTCCTACCCGTAAGGCAAACGTTTGGAAATGAGTTTTAAGGATAGCGTGCCTGGCGCATAGATGTTTGATACAGGATCTCCATGAAACGTAAGCCCGCGATTTTTCTAGGCCACGGAAATCCCATGAATGCGGTCTCCGTGAATGCCTACACGCAAACCTGGCGAGCGTTAGGCAAATCGCTCCCCCGCCCGAAAGCGATCCTAGCCATCTCCGCGCTTGGGGCCAGCACCGCGTCGCCCCCTTCGACTGGGCCGTGCGTTTTGAAGAACTCGTGAAGTCTCTGATGCTTTCCGGAAAAGAAGCCGCTTTGGTGGATTACGAAAGCCTAGGCAAAGACGCGTTGCTCTCCGCGCCTACGCCGGATCATTTTTTGCCGCTTTTGTACGTGCTGGGGACCCGGCACGCTGAGGAGGGCGTTACGTTTCCGGTGACGGGGATTGATGGTGGATCGATTTCGATGTTGGGGGTGAGGGTGGGGTAGTGACGTGAGATTTCTGATGAATAATATTTAGAAATTCCATCTCACGTGCCACATATAATTCACATTAAATCGACATAGTCCTTTTTGGAGATACCTTTCATGGCCCGAAATAAAGGAAAAGGAAGTGGAAAAGATTCTAAAAATTCTTCAGCCACTTTGGGTTTCGAAGCCAAACTTTGGCTCGCCGCCGACAAGCTCCGCAACAACATGGACGCGGCGGAGTACAAGCATGTCGTCCTCGGCCTGATCTTCCTCAAATACATCTCGGATGCTTTCGAGGAAATGAGATCCAAGCTCCTTGCCGGCAAAGGCGATTACAAAGGTTCCGATCCTGAAGACGCCGACGAGTACAAGGCCGAGAACGTTTTTTGGGTACCTAAAGAGGCTCGCTGGTCCCATCTTCAAGCCAATGCCAAACAAGCCAACATCGGCAAACTCGTGGATGACGCCATGGTGGCCATTGAACGCGACAACACGCGGCTCAAAGGGGTTCTTCCCAAAGATTACGCACGACCAGCGCTCGACAAGCATCGACTCGGAGAACTCATCGACCTGATTGGCACCATTGGACTTGGCGACAAGGAAAACCGCTCTAAAGACATCCTCGGCCGAGTTTACGAATATTTCCTCACCCAATTTGCCAGCGCCGAAGGCAAGAACGGCGGACAGTTCTACACTCCCAACTGCATCGTCCGCCTTCTCGTCGCCATGCTCAGCCCCTACAAAGGTCGCATTTATGACCCTTGCTGCGGCTCCGGTGGCATGTTCGTGCAGTCGGAAAAATTCGTCCTCGAACACGGCGGCCGCCTGGGCGACATTTCCATCTATGGCCAAGAAAGCAATGCCACGACGCGCCGTCTGGCCCTCATGAATCTCGCCATCCGCGGCATCGAGGCCGACTTCGGCTCGGAACATGCGGATACGTTCCGGCGGGACCTGCATAAAGATCTCAAGGCCCAGTTCGTATTAGCCAATCCTCCCTTCAATGACTCCGATTGGCACCGCATTGACGATGATGTCCGCTGGAAATACGGCCTTCCGCCCAAGGGCAATGCGAACTTCGCGTGGGTTCAGCATTTCGTCCACCACTTGGCTCCCGACGGCATGGCCGGTTTCGTTCTCGCCAACGGCAGCATGTCTTCGAATCAATCCGGTGAAGGAGACATCCGAAAGGCCCTCATTGAAGCCGACTTGGTCGACTGCATGGTGGCATTGCCGGGTCAGCTCTTTTACTCCACGCAAATTCCCGTCTGTCTGTGGTTCCTCACGAAGAACAAGAACGACGGCAAGCGTCGCGATCGCCGCAAACAGACCCTCTTCATCGACGCGCGGAAGATGGGAACCCTCATTGATCGCGTTCACCGCGAATTGACCGATGCCGATATCGAGAAGATCGTAGCGACCTATCACGCCTGGAGGGGCGACAAAGGCGCCGGTAAGTTCGAAGACGTTGCTGGCTTTGCCAAGTCCGCCGCTACCGCTGATATTGCCTCACATGGATATGTTCTCACTCCTGGCCGTTATGTGGGAACCGAGGCTGCCGAAGAAGATAGCGAGCCTTTTGAGGAGAAGATGAAGAGGCTGACTCTTCAATTAGAGCAACAGTTTGCTGAATCAAAACGGTTGGAAAGTGTCATCAGAGAGAACTTGAAAATGCTTGGTTTCAGCATGACGAGATAAAAGGTGCTCACCAGATGAACTTGTTCATTGACCAACTTTCTCAATCAGATTACTCTTTTCTCAGTACACCCGCTGGGCCTCTGCCGCAAGGCAAGCTATCTCTCAGCGGGTTTTTCTTTTTTAAGGGGGCATCGTGAAGTTTACCAAACCCCCGCTTACCTTTGAACAACAAGCAGATCTTTTAATCCGTCGCGGTATGACCGGTGATCGTTCGTTGATGATCGAGCGTCTCGCCAGTGTGAATTATTATCGCTTAAGTGGATATTGGTTTCCCTTTCGTAGACCGGGCGAGGATGGTTTTGTTCCGGGGACCACCTTTGAAAAAATTTGGGAGCGCTATGTCTTTGATCGTCAGCTGCGATTGTTGGTCATGGACGCTATTGAGCGCATCGAAATTGCCGTTCGAGATCAACTGTCCTACCACCATGTCCATCTTTACGGCCCTTTTGCCTACGTTGAAGATGCCAGTTCGCTTCCCAAGCAGAATCAACGCGACCGTGAAAAATTTCTAATTAGTATCAAGGAGGAGACGCAACGCAGCCGCGAGAAGTTTGTTACTTCGTTTTTTGAGAAATATGGTGATCAGAACAAAGATTTGCCCCTGTGGATGGCGTCCGAGATCATGTCGTTCGGCACCTTGCTGACTTTTTTCCGTGGTGCCTCCAACCAAATCAAGAAAGCGGTCGCAAACCACTTCGAGATGCCTTCAACCGTTTTCGAATCGTGGCTTCTGGCTTTAAATACGATTCGTAATATCTGCGCCCATCACAGCCGCCTTTGGAATCGCGAAATCGGGGTGAAACCGAGGATCCCATGGGAAGCTGACTATCCCGAATGGCATAAGCCGGAACCGATCAGTAACAATCGGTTATTCTGCATCCTGACTATTTGCATTTATTGCCTGGAAAAAGTCGCTCCTCAGAGCGCTTGGGCGTCAAGGCTTATCGGACATTTGCGAAGTCATCCCCAGGTTCCTTTGAAGGCCATGGGCTTTCCTAATAGTTGGGAAGAATCGCCAATTTGGAAGAGGGGGGCGATGTGAGTAGACAAAAGATGCATTTTGAGGAGCTTAGATATGAGGGGGAAGCTAATATTCAGCTTGGTGATGTGTGTTCAAAGATAGGCAGTGGAGCAACGCCGCGCGGTGGCAAAGATGCGTATAAAGGAGGGCCCACTGCACTTATACGTAGCCAGAATGTCTACAACGAGGGTTTCCATCGTGATGGTCTTGTTTACATTGATGAGGATCAATCGGCGGAACTTCAAAACGTAGAAGTTCAGGCAAGCGATGTCTTGTTAAATATCACCGGTGATTCAGTTGCTCGTTGCTGCCAGGTAGCTAACGATGTTTTACCCGCTAGGGTAAACCAACATGTCGCAATTGTCCGGCCTCAACCTGCTATTCTAGATGCTAGGTTTCTTCGTTACGTTTTGATTTCACATGATTACCAGTCTCGTTTGCTGACATTGGCTTCAGCTGGTGCCACACGCCCCGCTCTAACAAAGACGATGATTGAACAGTTGGATGTTCCTGTACCACCCCTCCCCGAACAAAAAGCCATTGCCCACATCCTCGGCACGCTGGACGACAAGATCGAGTTGAACCGGCGGATGAATGCGACGCTGGAGGCGATGGCGCGGGCGCTGTTTCAGAGTTGGTTTGTGGATTTTGATCCGGTGAGAGCGAAGGTGGATAGGAGGAAGCCGGGTGGGCTTGATCCTGAAACAGCTGCTCTTTTTCCATCGGGCTTTTCTGAATCCGAGATCGGCCCAATTCCAAAAGGGTGGGATGTAAAGCCGATGTCTGAGGTCATCGAGGTGAACCCACGACGTATATTGAGGAATGGAGAAGTCGCACCTTACCTCGATATGAAAAATATGCCGACTCAAGGTCATGCGGCTGATGAAATCTGTGATCGGGAGTTCAATTCTGGAAGCAAATTTCAAAATGGAGACACTCTCCTTGCCCGCATCACGCCATGTCTTGAAAACGGCAAGTCTGCCTTTGTTGATTTCCTTGCAGATGGCCAAGTTGGTTGGGGATCGACAGAATATATTGTCTTCGCCCCTAAGTCGCCACTAACGCCAGAGTTTAGCTATTATCTCGCTCGATCGGATGCTCTTAGAGACCATGCCATCCAAAACATGACTGGGACTAGCGGCCGTCAACGTGTTCCGTCCGACTGCTTTAGTCAGTTTCAGCTAGCAGTCCCATCCGATAAAATTGCGAAACGCTTCGGCGAAATTACGAAAGCGTGGATGATAAGAATTCATGCCAACATTGAGCAATCCCGTACCCTAGCCACCCTGCGCGACACGCTGTTGCCGAAGTTGCTGAGCGGAGAAGTGAGAGCTCACTCATGACCCCCGAATCCCTCATCCCCACACACGGCGGCTATCGGAAGCTCAAGAGTTTTCAAGTGGCACAGCTGGCCTACGATGTGACCGTACGATTCTGTGATCGCTATATCGATAAACGCAGCCGCACTCACGACCAGATGGTGCAGGCGGCGCGTAGCGGGGTGCAGAATATTGCCGAAGGAAGCAAGGCCAGCGGCACTTCAAAAAAAATGGAACTCAAGCTGACCAATGTCGCCCGCGCCAGCCTCGAAGAGCTCCGTTTAGACTATGAAGATTTTCTTCGTCATCGTGATCTGCCCCTCTGGCCCAAGGAAGATCCCCGCCGGGCCGACCTGGTAAGCCGCCGGTGCGCCACGGCCGGGGAGGTGGCCGCCTGGGCAAAGGAAATTCATGGACAAGATGGACAAAGTGGACCGAATGGACAACCAAAGCGAAAAGACCTGTCCACAAAGTCCATATTATCCATCAAGTCCACTTACCCAGAAATCGTGGCCAATGCTGCGTTGGTCCTGATCGGCGTGGCTTGCGCTCTTTTGGACCGTCAGATCCAGTCTCAGGCGGAGACCTTCACGGAAGAGGGTGGTTTCACGGAGCGTCTTTATCGTATCCGAACCCAAAGGAGGCGAAGTGGCTAAGCTCCTCCCCACTCCCAGCGGCGAATTCCTCCTCTACCAGACGGAAGATGGCCGCACGCGTATCCAGTGCCGATTCGAGGATGAGACCCTGTGGCTAACCCAAGCCCAGATCGCCGAGCTTTTTCAGACGACGCCTCAGAATGTGACTCTCCATCTGAAATCCATCTTTGCCGAGGGCGAGCTAGAAGAAGCGGCAACTTGTAAGCATTACTTACAAGTTCGCCGCGAGGGTGGGCGTGAGGTTTCCCGTCACCTAAGTCACTACCGTCTGGAAGCCATTCTTGCCGTTGGTTACCGCGTCCGCAGCCATAGAGGCACGCAGTTCCGCCAGTGGGCAACAGCACGCTTGAGTGAATATCTGGTGAAGGGCTTCACCATGGACGACGAGCGTCTCAAGAACCCGCCGGGCCGGGGGCAGAAGGATTATTTCGACGAACTGCTCGAACGCATCCGCGACATTCGTTCGTCGGAGCGGCGTTTTTACCAAAAGATACTCGATATTTACGCCACGAGCGTGGACTACACGCCGGATACGGAACTTTCGCAGCAGTTCTTCGCCACGGTTCAAAACAAGATGCACTGGGCCACTCATGGTCACACGGCGGCCGAGATCATCCATGAACGGGCCGATGCTCGAAAGCTCTTCATGGGGCTACAGACCACGCGTCCGGGTGGCATCGTTCGGAAGGACGATACGGTCATTGCCAAAAACTACCTCACGGAAGACGAACTGCAGGTGTTGAACCGCATCGTGACCCTTTACATCGAATACGCCGAGCTGCAGGCGCTGGAGCGGAAGCCGATGACGATGCGGGACTGGGTCCGCAAGCTGGACGAGTTTTTGAAAATCTCGGGCCGCAAGTTGTTGGATCATGCCGGGAAGGTTTCCGCCGAGGCCGCCAAAGCGAAGGCGGAAACGGAATATATGCGCTATCATGCTTGGCAAGACGCTCTGCCCCGCCCGGTGGATGAGGATTTTGAAAAGGCGGCGAAGCAGATTCAAAAGTTGCCGAGACCGGGGAAGCCAAGGGTATCGAAAAAATGACTATCCTGGACGAATCCATCGTCGAAGAAGCCGCCCTCTCTTGGTTCTGGGAGCTTCACTACACCGTCGTCAACGGACCTAAAATCGCTCCCGGGGAATCCAAAGCGGAGCGCGATTCTTTTAGCGATGTCGTCTTAGAAGGGCGCCTCCGAAAAGCCATTCATAAACTCAATCCCAATATCCCGGAAGAAGCCCGGGAAGAGGCCTTTCGCAAAGTCCTTCGTGTTTCGACCCCGTCTCTTACGCAAACCAACCGCACGTTCCACGCCATGCTGCGCAACGGTGTCCCGGTCGAATACAAGCGCCCGGATGGCAGCATCGCGGGGGATAACGTGCAGTTGGTGGATTTTAAAATCGCGGAGGCCAACGATTGGTTGGCCGTGAATCAATTTACAGTCATCGAGGGACAACGCAATCGTCGTCCCGACATCGTTATCTTCCTCAACGGGCTTCCGCTGGCGATCATCGAATTGAAGAATGCGGCCGATGAAGATGCGGATATCTGGTCGGCTTATCGCCAGCTTCAAACTTACAAAGAAGAGATCGGCTCTCTCTATCACTACAATGAATTCCTCGTCGTCTCCGACGGTTCAAGCGCTCGCATCGGCTCCCTAACGGCCAATCAAGAATGGTTTAAGGTCTGGCGAACGATCGATGGGGAGCATGACGCGCCGAAGCGGGTTCCAGAGCTGGAGGTTTTAGTTCGAGGCGTTTTCGAACACCGCCGCTTTCTCGACCTTCTCCAAAACTTCATTGTCTTTGAGGAAGACTCGGAAAGCGACCAACTGATCAAGATCATTGCTGCCTATCATCAGTATCATGCCGTGAATGCCGCCGTGGAAGAAACCGTCCGCGCGAGTGGCATGGGAAAGCCCGCTGCGGGTGAAAGGCGTCATGGAGGCAACGCCGGTGATCGTCGTGCTGGGGTGGTTTGGCACACACAGGGTTCTGGAAAAAGTTATTCGATGCTGTTTTACGCAGCCCGCATCATCCAGCATCCGGCGATGAAGAACCCGACGATTGTTGTGCTCACGGATCGTAATGACTTGGATGACCAACTCTTTGGCCAATTTCAACGCTGCCACGAAATCCTGAACCAGGAGCCGGTTCAAGCCGCCAGCCGGGAACAGCTTCGCGATCTTCTGAGAGTGGCGAGCGGAGGCGTCATTTTCACCACGATTCAGAAGTTCATGCCGGAGAAGACCGAAAAAATGGCGGAATTGTCGGCTCGACAGAACATCGTCGTCATCGCCGACGAAGCCCATCGCAGCCAATACGATCTCATCGACGGGCTGGCGCGGAATCTCCGCGATGCCTTGCCCAATGCCTCGTTCATTGGGTTTACCGGCACACCGATTGAAAGATCGGACGCCAATACCAGGGCCATTTTTGGCGATTATATCAGCATCTATGACATCCAACAGGCGGTTGCGGACAATGCGACGGTTCCTATTTATTACGAGAGCCGGATCGCGAAGCTTTCTTTGAATGAGAGCGAACTCCCGCGCATCGATGAAGAGTTTGAGGAAATCACCGAAGGTGAGGAAGAGGACAAGAAGCGGAAGCTAAAGACCAAATGGGCGGCCTTGGAGGCATTGGTCGGCGACCCCAAGCGAATCGAGCTGATCGCGGAAGATCTCGTGAAACACTATGAGCGACGCCTCGAGGCCATGGACGGCAAAGCCATGATCGTTTGCATGAGCCGGCGGATCTGCGTGGATCTTTACAATGCCATCATCAAGCTAAGACCCGAATGGGCGAGCGCCAAAGACGAGGATATTGAAACTGAACAGAAGAAACCCTGTGTCGTGAAGATCATCATGACCGGAAGCGCTGAAGATGGTCCGGAGTGGCAGCAACACATCAGAAACAAAGAAAAGCGCCGGCACTTGGCGAAAAGGTTCAAGGAATCGAAGGACTCATTCCGTATCGTCATCGTTCGTGACATGTGGCTGACGGGTTTCGATGCTCCCTGTCTTCATACCATGTACGTGGACAAGCCCATGCGCGGGCATGGCCTGATGCAGGCCATCGCGCGCGTGAATCGCGTCTTTCGCGATAAGCCGGGTGGTTTGGTGGTGGATTACTTAGGTGTTGCCGATCAGTTAAAACATGCGCTGGCCACCTATACGGAGAGTGGCGGACAAGGAACGCCGAGCATCGATACGGCTCAGGCCATTGCGGTGATGAAGGAGAAGTATGAGGTTGTTTGTGGTATTCTTCATGGGTTTGACTGGTCTGGGTTAATGACCCTCACTGCTCCCAATCTTGTAAGGCTGATTACTGCTGGGCAAGAACATATTCTCCAACAGGAAAATGGAAAACAGCGCTTTCAGCAAGCCGTCCTGGATCTTTCGCAAGCCTTTGCCTTGTGTGCGGCGACGGATGAAGCGATCCAATTGCGTGATGATGTGGCCTTCTTCCAGGCGCTCAAGGCCCAATTGGCCAAAACCTCCGGCACTCAACGTCCTCCGGAAGAACTGGATCATGCCGTTCGCCAGTTGGTTTCTACAGCCATCATGGCTAATGAAGGGATCATCGATGTCTTTACGGCGGCCGGCCTGAAGAGACCGGATGTTTCGATTCTCTCCGATCAATTTCTAACCGAGGTGCGCGGACTGAAGTTCAAAAATGTAGCGGCAGAATTACTTGCAAAGCTCTTGAAAGACGAAATTAAAGTTCGCTCTACTCGCAATCTTGTTCAAAGCCGCCAGTTTTCCGAAATGTTGAAGGCGACGCTGAACTCTTATCACAACCGAGCCATTGCCACGCAGGAAGTCATCGAAGAGCTGATCAAGTTAGCCAAACAAATGAGGGAAGCAACTCAGCGTGGCGTCGATCTCGGCCTTAACGATGATGAAATCGCCTTTTACGATGCCTTAGCGGCCAACCAGAGTGCTGTAGAAGCCATGGGAAAAGATGAGCTTAAGGTCATTGCGGCAGAGCTTGTGACTCAAGTTCGTAAGAGTGTGACTATCGATTGGACCGTACGTGAAAGCGCCCGAGCGGCGATTAAAGTGATGGTGAAACGTATTCTGAGAAAGCATGGATATCCCCCTGATCTCCAGGAAGAGGCGACTAAAACGGTTTTGGCTCAGGCGGAACTGCTTTGTGCGCATTGGGTTTTTAATTAGGTTTTCGCATTGAAATGAAACTCGAAATCCAAGTCAAACCCAACTCCCGGCGTGAATCCGTAGAGAAACAACCCGACGGTTCCTATAAAGTTTCTCTCAATGCCCCGCCGGCCGAAGGTCGAGCGAACGAAAGGCTGATAGAGCTTTTATCTGCATTCTTTAAAGTCCCGAAGTCTTTGATTTTCATTGTTAAGGGACACAAAGGCCGGCGAAAATACGTGGAGATCCGAAAAATGGACTGAGAATTGGTCGTTTTTTAAATTTCTAAAAATGAAACTCGAAATCCGGCTTGGATCTGACTATAAGATTTCATGGCTCACTCCCTCGAAGACTTAAAAACTAAAACCTACTGGCAGAAATGCAGCACGTGTAAAAAGGAGCTGGCCTTCGGGGCGGCGTATTACATTTGTTCCGTGTCGACTTGTCAGGGCCAGCGGACGGGATTGAAATTTTGTTCGGTCGAGTGTTGGGATGCGCATTTGGGATTTGCGCGGCATCGGGATGCGGGAGCCTTGGATGCAATGGCGCCGACTCGTGAGAAATATTTAGCGAACTTGGAAGATGCAGAGGCATCGGAAGCGAATCGAAAAATCTTCGTGCGGCCGCCTGAGACGGTATCTTCCTCTGCGGTTTTAGGCGAAGTCGAAACCTTAGTCGTCGTCTCTAAAGTCAAACAACTCATCCGCGATCAATCCGAAATGAACACCAGTCAGTGTGCGATCGATGCTTTTACGCAAAAAGTCGTTCAGGAATGCCGCAAGGCCATCGAGAACGCGAAAGTGGCGGGACGGAAGACCGTAATGGGACGAGATGTGAAGTAGGGCCGCCGTCATTCCTTCCTTTATGAAATCTTTCATCGAAAATCATTTCGGTTTCGTGATGGTTCTTTTTTGTCTGGCCGGTCTCCTGGTGCCGGGCTTGTCGCATTTGCCCAACGTCTCGGTTGCGGTAGCCCTTGCGATACTCATGTTTGTGTCGTGTTACCGGTGGCGCGAAGGTGGAGCGGGATGGGAAACGTGGCGAGACGTAGGTATGTTTTATCTGCTGCGTTATGGTCTGTTGCCGGCGGTGATTTGGTGGGTCCTGCACCGGCTCGTGCCGGAGGTGGCGACGGGAGCGTTTCTTTTATCCGTCGTCCCGGCAGCGGTGTCGGGCCCTGTATTCACCAGCATCTACGGTGGTTCCGTGTCGGTCGCTTTTGCGATCGTGCTGCTGAGCCAATGCTTGGCGCCGTTCCTGATTCCTCTCCAATTTTCCTGGGTGTCATGGAGCGGGGCCGTACAAACGGTTCCCGATCCGCTCCATCTCTTCCGCACACTGTCTTACTGCATTTTATTGCCGATGGCGGTGTACGCGTTGGCGCGCAAGCACCGGCGTTCCGCCGATTTTTTCTACGAACAGAGCAAGCTCGCCGCCGTCTTGTTAGCGTCTTTCATGATCATGGTCGCGGTCGCCAAGCAGCGCGAGGTGATTTTTTCTGGCGGAACGGCGCTTCTGAAACCCGTCGTCGTCGCGCATCTGTGTTTCTTGCTCTACATCGCGTTCGCGTGGTTTTGGTCTTTATCTAAGCCCCGCGCGGAGAGAATCGCGTATGCGACGTGTTCGGGTTTCAACAACGCCGGCTTGGGCGTTAGCCTGGCTCTCCTGCATTTTTCCGCGCCAGTGATCCTTTTCGTCGCGGTCAGTGAAATGGCTTGGGCTTTGTTGCCGGTGATGTTGCGGATGTTCTTTGGGAAGACGATTTCGGAAAAGAAGACGTGAATTGATTCCGCCGTCTCCGAGAAATCGATTTGGAATTTGAAAAATGAAAAATCGGACGGAATGGAAAAGCAAAAAAAAATTCGATGAACCTCGCAGAGTCTTTGCTTTGATCGGAAAAAAGTTGTAAAGAAATATAAAGGAGAAAAAAATGGCTAAAGCTAAAAAGGCGAAAGCGAAGAAAAAAG
>JBPOJN010000041.1:0-21248 GCA_052033505.1 Myxococcota bacterium
GAAATCGACATCTTAACGATACGAGGAAACTCCCGGAGCGCCTATGCTTTATTCAAAATCGCTTAATCCACTCTATCCATCGGTCTTTTCAAAAACTCACTGTCCTAGATGTGTGTAGCTGGAACTGAAAAATAAAAATTTCAAGAAACAGACACCGGCGGTCGAGCTGATACGCCTCATTCGCGAAGAGGAGTACGATGCTTCCCGCTAGCTTCACGCCGAAAACTCATGACAACACAAGTTTCGTCATGGGCCTTATCGATAGTGGAAAGGCACAGAATTTAAAACACGATCTGATATTTAACTGCCGGTTGCTTGCCGGTTTTCTGTAGAAACTCCTGTTTTACCAAATCGTTTAAAGCGCGAATGGTGGTGCTGCGGGGGAGAGCCGCGTATTGGAGTACGTCTTTGAGGGCCAACTTCTTTTCAGGATGGTCTTTGAAAGTATCGAGGATCTTTCTCGTGGCCTCTGTGAGCCTTGCATAAGCGACGCATCTTTCGTGATAGAAGGTGATGTCTTGCGAGAGAGCCTCTTTGAGCATTTTTAAAATAAACCCCAAAAAATATTCCACTTTGTATTGTTTTGGGTCCTGGAGAAACCGGCCTTCGGAGCATTTGCGAAGCACCAAATAATATTCTTCTTTATTTTTTTCAATGTGCCGATCCATGGCCAGATAAGGAAAGACGGCTTTTAAGTTATCGTTCGATTGCAAAAGAATCAGGGCGAATAAGGCGCGGCTCAATCGGCCGTTTCCGTCCTGGAAGGGATGGATGGCGAGAAACCGGAACGTGAATTCCGCCGCCACGGCGACGGTCCACGCGCATGCGGGAAGCGTTTCATTGTACCAGCGTACCAAATCGCCCATGGCCGCCTCCGTCAGCGGGCCTGGGTCGGCGGTTTTCAGGACGTCTCTTTGAATACTGGTCCCGATTACCCTCTCAACGACGCTATTCGAGGCGATCTTATACCGCCCCAGATAATGTGCAGCCGCGGGATAAAACTGAAGCATCTCTTGATGCAGTCCTTTGATCGTCGTCTCCGTGAGCGGAAATAATTCCTCCGCCTGCGTAGACACAATCGCCAACAGATTCCTGCAACCGGCGACTTCTTCGATGCTCCTTTCACGGTCTTTCGAAAGCTTGTCCTCGATATAGGTTTTTTGCTGATTGAAGGAAGTGGGTCGACCGTCCCGGCTCAGGGTCCGATCCAACCAACCCACTTCGACATCGGTGAGGACGGCATTTTCAATTCTAGTCGTAGAACCGATATTGCTCACACGAGCATACCGACGCATGGCTTCTTTCACGTTTTCAGGGAATGCTTTCAGGGTGAAGACCCACTGAGTCGCTAACTCACTGATTTCTTTTAATTTTATGGTATGTTCGTGAGTGACTTCGTATGAAAGCATGAGGCCATGGTCTCATATAGTCTCATAGAGTTCAATTAATAATGAGACTATAAATCTCGCCCAGGAATGCTGTTAGATAGAGGGCTCTGGATCGGGAGTTTGAGAAGAGTTGAGAGCCCTTGCGCGATGATTATGTCCGATCTGCTTTAATGCATCGACCAAGTTTAAGATTTTTTGATGTTGCGAAGCGCGTTCCTCGAACGAAAGTTTCAAATTTTCCCGGATCATCCAAATATCGACGCCTTTTTCGATCCAATCCCGGTCTTGAGATTCTATTTTTACCTAGGCCTTACGAGACGTACGGTTTAACTACATCCCATCGAATTCCCGCAGTTGATGCACTTATAGCACGCGCCGTTGCGCACGGTGACGTGGCCGCATTGGTCGCACATCGGGGCGTCGCCCATCATTTCGGCCAAGTGGTCGGACATGGAAGCGGAGCCTTTGTCGGCCGTGGGTTTTGCAGCCGCCGCGCCGACGCTTTTCGCTTGGATCGAAGTGGCGGGGCTTTTCGGCAGGTCTTCTTTTTCTTTGCGGTTGTCGGGAGCCTCTAAACTTTCGGGCTTCAAGTGCACGAAGTCAGTACGGCCCAAGTATTCCATGCCCAACACGCGGAAGATGTAATCGAGCATCGAGGTGCAGACCTTGATGTTCGGGTGATCGGTGATGCCGGCGGGTTCGAAGCGCGTGAACGTGAAGGAGTTCACGAATTTCTCAAGAGGCACGCCGTACTGAAGGCCGATCGAGACCGCGATCGCCAAGCAGTTGATGATGCTGCGGTAGGCGGCGCCTTCTTTGTACATGTCGATGAAGATCTCGCCCAAGGTGCCGTCGGCGTATTCGCCGGTGCGCAGGAAAAGTTTGTGGCCGCCGACCGTCGTTTCCAACGTGAAGCCGTGACGCTTCACGGGCAAGGCCTGGCGCACGCCGCGCAAGGAATCGGGAGAAAGGGCGGCGGCGTTGGCTTTTTCTTCCTTCTTGTCGGCGTCCGACGAAGACGAATTGCCGGCGCTCAAAGGTTGCGAATGTTTACAACCGTCGCGATAAAGGGCGACGGCCTTGAGACCGAGCTTCCAAGACTCGACGTAGAGTTTTTCGACGTCTTCGACGGTCGTGGAATTCGGGATGTTGATCGTCTTCGAGATCGCGCCCGAGAGGAAGGGCTGCGTCGCGGCCATCATGTTCACGTGGCCCATCGGGTCGATGAAGCGCACGCCGTCGCCGCAGGGATTCGCGCAGTCGAAGACCGCGAGATGCTCCAGCTTCAGGTCTTTGGAGCCTTCGATCGTGCCTTTATCCAGGATATGATCGACGATCGCTTGGACTTGAACGTCATCGTAACCCAAATGCCTCAAGGCTTTTTTGACCGACTGATTGATGATCTTGAAATGTCCGCCGCCGGCCAACTTCTTCCATTTGACGAGTGAAAATTCTGGTTCGACGCCCGTCGTGTCGCAATCCATGAGGAGGCCGATCGTACCTGTCGGGGCCAAGACCGTCGTTTGGGCGTTGCGGTAGCCGTGGATTTCGCCTTCGCTCACCGCGTCGTCCCAAGACTCGCGCGCAGCCTCGAGCAATTCCTTGGGGCACAACTCGTCGTCGATCTTGTAGGCGGCGTCGCGGTGCTGGTTCATCACGCGCAGCATGGGCTCGCGGTTCTTCGCGTAGCCGGGGAAGGCGCCTTTCACGCGCGCGAGTTCGCTAGAGGTGCGATAGGCTTCGCCGGTCATGAGGGCCGTGATCGCACCCGCCATCGCGAGCGCCTTCGGGCTGTCGTAAGGAATGCCTTCGGTCATGAGGAGCGTACCGAGATTCGCGTAGCCTAAACCTAAAGGCCGGTAGTCGTGGCTGTTCTGTCCGATCGACTGCGTCGGGTAAGAGGCGAAGTCGACCAGGATCTCCTGCGCGATCAAGAACGTGCGGCAGGCTTCGCGATAATCGTCGACTAAGAAGTGGCCGCGGTCGTCGATGAATTTCATGAGGTTCAAAGAAGCCAAGTTACAGGCCGAGTCGTTCAAGAACATGTATTCGGAGCAGGGGTTCGACGCGTAAATACGGTCGGTGTTCGCGGACGTGTGCCAGCGGTTGATCGTCGTATCGAACTGCACGCCCGGGTCCGCGCAATTCCAGGCGGCTTCGGCGATCTTGCGCATGATCGTGCGGGAGTCGAACGTCTCGCAAGTCTCGCCGGTCGTGCGGAAGCGCGTGCTCCACTGGCCGCCGTTCAAATAAGATTCCATGAATTCGTCGGTGATGCGGACGGAGTTGTTGGAATTCTGTCCGGAGACTGTGTGATAGGCCTCGCCGTTGAAGTCCGCGGGATAACCGCCCATGTGGATCAGGATGCCGGCTTTTTTCTCTTCGCGGACTTTCCATTGGATGAAGTCCATGACTTCCGGGTGATCGAGATCCAAGCAAACCATCTTCGCCGCGCGCCTTGTCGTACCGCCGGACTTCGTGGCGCCGGCGCCTTTGTCCAAGACTTCGAGGAAGCTCATGAGGCCGGACGATGTGCCACCGCCGGAAAGCTTCTCTTGTTTACCGCGGATTTTGGAGAAATTCGTGCCGGTGCCGGATCCGTATTTGAAGAGCCGCGCTTCGTTTTTCGCCAGATCAAAAATGCTCATGAGGTCGTCGCCGACTTCCTGGATGAAGCAGGCCGAGCATTGCGGCTGAGAGTAGGCGTCCGTTGTCTCGCGCATTTGGTTCGAGTTCGGATCCCAGTACCAATTTCCTCCGCTGCCGGTGATGCCGTATTCTTGGCCTAAGCCGCAGTTGAACCAGACGGGGGAATTGAACGCGCCTTTTTGTTGGATGAGTAAGTGGGTCAAGTCGCCTTCGAAAGCCTCGGCGTCTTCGGGGGAACGGAAGTAGCCCAATTGCTCGCCCGCCGTGCGGATCGAGTGGGCGACGCGGTAGACGACGCTGCGGACGGAATTTTCGCGGCCGTCGACGCCGCCTTTATTCGCGGGCACGCCGGCTTTGCGGAAATATTTGGAGGCGACGATGTCGGTCGCGAGCTGGGACCAAGATTCGGGGACTTCTAAGTCTTTGATTTCGAAGACGACGGAGCCGTCGGGTTCTTTGATGACGGACGTACGTTTCGTCCACTTCATTTCATCAAAGGGATTGACCCCCGCTTTCGAAAAATGACGCTCAAAAACCAGTCCTTCCTGAGAAGATTCTTCGTTAAGCTCTTGTTTTTTCAGAGAAATCACTGGCGTCATGAGGCCCCCTTAAGGCTTGTCCACAGGTTTATGCACCACTTATACACAGTATATAGTATGCCAAGCTTCACTAGACCACTATACGTAGTGTGTCAATACGGTCTCCTCGATGACGTAGTGCGTAAAATGGAAGAATCTCCGCTCTAGAAGCGTGAAAAAGAGGGGTGAAAATTTCCTGAAAAAATTTTCTTGGGGAAGGGGTGAAAATTAAAAAATAAAACGAACGGACAAGAGGTGTTTTAAGCTTTCGTTAAAAACTCAAGCAATGTCCGCACGATATGCCCGGTTCCGCCGCGGGGGCCCAAATCTTGCTCACGTTCGGTCCACGAGGGGCCCGCGATGTCGATGTGGGCCCAGGGAATTTTCGGATCGACGAATTCTTGGATGAAGAGGGCGCCGTTGATCGTGCCGCCCCAGCGACCACCGATGTTTTTGAGGTCGGCGAAGGTGCTTTTCAGCTCGTCGCGGTATTCATCGATCAAGGGCATTTGCCAGATTTTTTCGCCGGCGGATTTTCCGGCGGCTATTAAGTCATCGATCAAGGCTTGGTTGTTCCCCAAGATGCCGGAACACAAGTCGCCCAGCGCGATCACGCAGGCGCCGGTCAAGGTCGCGACGTCGATCATCAGGTCGGGCTTTTGTTTTTGCGCGTAACACACGGCGTCCGCGAGGGTTAAGCGGCCTTCCGCGTCGGTGTTCAGGATCTCGACCGTTTTACCGTTCATCGAGCGCACGATATCGCCAGGCTTGACCGCGGAGCCGGACGGCATGTTTTCGGTCATCGCGGCGAAGCCGTGGACTTCGACGTTGGGCTTCAGAGAAGCCAAGGCCTTCATGACGAAGAGCATCGCGGCCGATCCGCTCATGTCGTCCTTCATCGTTTCCATGGATTGAGCGGTCTTCAGCGACAAGCCGCCGCTGTCGAACGTGACGCCCTTGCCGATCACGGCGATGCGCTTTTTCGAGCGGCCTTTCGGACGATAGACGATGTGAAGGAAGCAGGGCGGTTCGACGCTGCCAGCGGACACTGCGAGATAGCAGCCCATGCCGAGTTTTTCGATTTCGGCCTTGGACAAAGCCTTGACGCTCAAGCCCGGCAGTTTCGCGAGCTTCTTCGCCTCCGCGACCATGCGGCGGGGCGTGAAATCATTGGCGGGGATGTTGATCAGATCGCGCGCTCCGTTGGTGGACTCGGCGAAGATCAGGCCTTTGCCGGCGCCCTTGGTCAACCGTGCCGTTTCATCACCTACGATGGCGACTTCATTCACGGTTTTCGGCGACGACGGTTTTTTATAAAGATCAAAACTATAACCCGCCAGAACCGCGCCTTCGGCCAAGGCTTGGCCACGGGATTCCGCCGGGATTTTTTTGCGCAACGGATCGAAATCCTCGATGGCCACGGTTTTTACGCGGAGACGATTGCCCGACTTCACCGCACGCGCGGCGGAACGGCGCAAGAGCTCGAGGAGTTGGTGGTTTTCCAAAGGCTTCTTTTCTAGGTCGCCCAATCCTACCAATAAAACGTGGCCCGATTGCCCCGCGGTCGTAACGACGCGCGTGTCGCCGGATTTTCCGAATTCTTCTTTTTTAATGATTTGAGAGAGCAGGCCGCCGAGTTTTTTATCCCATTCGCGGCCCAGCGGAGACACCAACTGTCCTTTTGAAACGCCCAAGGCCAAGAGGTCGGCACGGAAGGATTTGTTTTTGATCGAAATTTTCATCAGGGATTTCCTTTGGTTGCGGTGGTGATGAGCTAGCGTGAGGTTTCTATTTGAGTCAAACGATTTTGAAGTGATGGACGCTTTCCGCGCTTCATGCCATGGTCAACGGCCATGGGATTTTTGGATTTTCTTTCGGGAAAAAAAGAAAAATCGGAACCGAGAAGCGGGAAATCTTCTTCCGAGGAATCACTGCGGCCTTTGGCTTTTTCAATCGAAGACAAAGAGCTGAAAGCGCTGCTCCCGGATCTTCAGAAAAAGCAGGTTCTGGAAATCGCCCCGCATCAAAAATCCTTAGACGTTTCCCTGGAAGAAAAGGGCGCGAAAGTCGTGCGGCTCGGGGGTGCGCGGGAAAAAGACCAGGGCAAGGCCGGTAAGTTCGTTTTTTCGCACTGGGAAAACATTCCGTTGCTTCCGGGTTCTCAAGACGTCGTCCTCTTGAGGATGGCTTTCTTGAAATCCAGCCCCGGCCGGATCTTAAAAGAAGCCGCGCGTGTCCTCTCTCTTTCCGGAAAAATGATTGTGTCGGATTTCCATCCGTTCGGTGCTTTCGCGCGGAGCGAAGGGGGGAACGAGCCTCAAGGGTTCGAGCGCTATTGGAAATCGTTCGAAGAAGCCGGGCTTAAAATCGTTTCCGTACGTGAAATTTTCTTCGAATCCGCGATGAAAAAAAACTTGCCTGAAGACTTTGCGAGGGCAGAAGCCCTTAAAAACACTCCTGTTTTGATGATTTTTGCCCTTGAAAAGCGAGCCTCCTCATGAGTCTTTCCAAGCCCAATACGATTGGAGCACGTCTCGAAGAACTGCACATTCTATTGCCGGAAGTGCAACCGGTGGGAGAGTATTTGCCTGCCGTCCGCACGGGGAACCTGCTGTTTATTTCCGGTCAATTACCCAAGGTCGAAGGTAAGATCGCGTTTAAAGGCCGCGTGGGTCGCGACGTCAACCTCGAGTCCGCACGCCGTGCCGCAAAAGCCTGTCTTCTCAATGTGTTAGCTGCCGCTCTGACCGAGCTGGGCAGCCTCGATAAGATACGAAAAATCGTGCGATTGAACGGCTACATCAATACGTATCCGGGTTTTAATGACCACCCGAAAGTTATGGACGCGGCCAGTGAATTATTGACCCAAATTTTCGGAGAAACTATCGGCCGGCATTCACGGACGGTCGTCGGTGTTGTGGAATTACCGCTGGGAGCGGCGATCGAGATGGATATGATCGCCGAAGTGAAGTGATAACAAGGTGCGTTTTAGTGAAAGAATGTTAGCTATAACTATCATTCATTTATAATATTTTTTAAAATTTTATATCATATAAATCAATGCGTTAGAATCCTATACCTCAAACTTTGTTTGACACATTGGACTGGTTGGGATAAACGACGCAAAATTTTTTAATCTTAAACACAAATTTTTTGGTTCGTTTCGCAGTCTAACAAAATCCTATTCCTTAAGGAGGATAGAAAATGAGAAAGCTACTCGCTATCGCAGTTGCAGTGGCACTCGTCAGTGCGGCCGGAGCCGCCAGAGCCGAAAGCGGTTCTGAGCTGGAAATCTCCGGAAACGTCACGACGGTGACCGGTTGGCAGCGTCAAAGCAATAACGCTGGTCTTGGTGCCGAAGGCATCTTGGCCGACGGTCTTGCGGCTGCTGGCCCCTTGACCACGGATACCTTTGGTTTCTTCGTGGATCAGGTTGAGTTGGATCTCGCCAAGAGCTTCGGCGAAAACATCCGCATCCGCACGGACCTCGACTTCTCGCCCCATCGCACGATGGCCGGCGGCGGTCAGGTTGAAGTGGAGCAGGCTTATGTTACCGCCAACATCCCGGCGGGTAATGGTATCGAGTTCCTGATGGGTCGTTTCAATTCCGGTATCGGTCTTGATCCTATCGATCGCAACGAGCTCTCGACCGTTTCTTTCTCGATCGCTCACCGCACCCTGTTGCCTCACAACCTCACGGGTATGCGCTTAGGCTATGACTTCTCCGAAGCCACGCGCCTCGAAGTGTTCGTCGTGAACGACTTGAGCGACGCCTTCACCAGCACTGACATTCCCTCCGGCGGCTTCAATTTGAGCTACGCCTGGGGCGATGAAGGTAACAAGAGCTGGATGAAACTCTCCGGCGCCGTCGGCCCGGAAAGCGCGTTGAAGAAGCACTACTCTTTCTTGGGTGATTTGAGCGGTCATTTCGCCGTCTCTGACGCCTTCTGGGTTGGTGCCGAAGGCATCTATCGCCAGGACAACGGCCAAGTGGCCGGTCAAGAAAACGCCCAGTACCTCGCGGGTCAGTTGAAAGCGCGTTACGCTTTCAGCGACGTGTGGGATGGAACCTTGCGCTATGGTTTCGCTTGGGACTTGGATAACGGTCAGGCCGGCGGTGTCCCCGCGACGGGCTTGGTCTCCGCGAACCCGGTTGCCGGTGCGACGGGTCTCGGTGCGGCGGGTACGTTGCATCAGATCTCTTTGGCCACGGGCTATCAGATCACGGACGGTGCGCGCTTGGTCATCGAGGGTGGTATCGACCTCGGCAAGCCTTCAGCTGGTGGTGGCACGGGTATGACCCCGGGCGTTGCCGGTATGTTCGCCTATAGCTTCTAATTGAGTTAATTAGTTAGCGACTAAAAACCCCGGTGGCCGCAAGGCTGCCGGGGTTTTTTATTTGGGCCGTGTGAGTAACTCCCCCTAACCCCTCTTACTTTAAGAGGGGGGAGAAAAGTGCACGCAGGTACTCCTCCCCTTAAAGGAGGGGAGGTCGGGTGGGGGTATCACTCGGTTTAACGCTTAACTTCCCACGACGTGGTTCCGTCGGGGTTGTCTTTGATCAGGATATTCTTTTGGGCGAGGGCGTCGCGGATTTCGTCGGAGCGTTTGAAGTCTTTGTGTTTGCGGGCGAGTTTGCGGTCTTCCAAAAGCTTGGAGATTTCTTCTTCGGAAATATTCGCGGTCTCCAAGGCCTTCGATTTTCCGCGCATGAGGAACGTTTCGGGATCGGTGTGGAAGAGGCCGATGACGGATCCGATCGCTGCGATCGCTTCTTGGACGGATTTCTTCGATGCAGCGGAGACGGCCGTCGCTTTATTCATCGTACGGACCGCCTCGAAAAGACTGCCGATCAGGGCAGGCGTGTTGAAGTCGTCGTCCAAGGCCGCGAGCACCTTGCCGCTGGTTAAGTCGGCCACCGGTAGATTTTCTTTTCCTTCCGGGAGACTTAGAAAACGTTTGTAAGACTCGTAGAATCTTTCCAAGGCTTCGCGTGCGTTCGTCATGCCTTCTTCGGTGAAGTCGATGGGAGAGGCGTAGTGCGCCGAGAGCAAGAAGTAGCGTACGATCTCCGAGTCCCATTCCTCGAGAAGAGCGGGAATCGAGCGGAAATTGCCCAGCGATTTGCTCATCTTTGCGGAGTTGATATTCACGAAACCATTGTGCAGCCAATATTTAGCGAACGGAGCTTCGCCAGTCGCACCTTCGGACTGTGCGATTTCGTTTTCGTGATGCGGGAAAATCAGGTCGCGGCCGCCGCCGTGGATGTCGAACCGCTCGCCGAAATACTTCATGCTCATGGCGCTGCACTCGATATGCCAGCCAGGCCGGCCCGGTCCCCATGGGGACTCCCACGAAGGCTCGCCGGGTTTGGCGCCTTTCCACAGAGCGAAATCTAGCGGATCTTTTTTCTTTTCATCGACCTCGATGCGCGCGCCGGATTCGAGGTCGTCGATTTTCTTGCTCGATAGTTTGCCGTACGCTTTAAATTTACGGACCTCGAAGAAAACGTCGGAACCCGCAACATAAGCCAAACCGCGCTGGATCAGCTGTTCGATCAACGCGATCATTTCAGGAATGTTTTCGGTACAAAGGGGTTCGTGCGTCGGAGGCTCGACGCCAAGCTTCGTCATGGCGGCTTTGTAAGAAGCGATGTATTTCTGCGAAATATCGGACCAAAGGGCGCCGGAGGTTTGAGCCTTCTTGATGATCTTATCGTCGACGTCTGTGAAATTGCGCACGTAGGTCACATCGTTCCCCAAATGCTTCAGGTAACGATAGATCACATCAAAAACGACGGCGGCGCGTGCGTGGCCGAGATGGCATTCGTCGTAAGGCGTGATGCCGCAGACGTACATGCGGACCTTGCCTGAGGTTAAGGATTTGAACTCCTCTTTTTTGCGCGTCAGGACGTTGTAGATCTTTAAAGACATGGATGTTCTCAGTTTTTTCGGAGGAGTACGACCACTTGGGCCGCTACGGCTTCCCCTCGGCCGACGGCGTCCAAACCTTCGCCGCGTTTCGCCTTGAGGTTGATGCGGTCGGCCGGAAGCGACAGGATCTCCGAGATATTTTTCGTCATCTCCGGAACGTGGGGAACAAGCTTCGGACGTTCGAGGAGGATGTTGGCGTCGATGTTTTCGATTTCGAAATTTTTCTCCTTCAAGAGTTCGTGTGCGGTTTTCAGGAAGACCGCCGAGTCGGCGTCTTTCCACCGGGGGTCGGTGTCGGGGAAGTGCCGGCCGATGTCGCCTAAGCCTAAAGCCCCCAAAATTGCGTCGGTCAAGGCGTGATAAAGACAATCACCGTCTGAGTGTCCGGACGGGCCTTTGTCGAAAGGTACCACGGCCCCGCCCAGGAGGAACTTCCTGCCGGGAATCAACGGGTGAATGTCGTAGCCTAGTCCGATGCGCATGACGTCCTTAAGTTCAAATACATCTCGGCGATCTTCAAATCCTCGGGCAAGGTCACCTTTATATTATAAGGGCTGCCTTCCACCATCTTTACTTGAGCGCCGGTGCGCTCCACCAGCATGGATTCGTCCGTCCCTAGAAAATTTTCCAGTAACGATTTCGCGACGGCTTCTTTGAAAAGGCCGTAACGAAAGGCCTGGGGCGTTTGAACGCTCCACAGGGAGCTGCGATCGACGGTTTCCGTCACGAAATGTCCCGAGTCTCCGCGTTTGGTGGTTTCTTTGACCGGCAGAGCCGCGATCGCCCCCCCGAAATCCTTGGCCGCTTGGATCGTTTTTCCGATCAAATCGGCCGTGACCAGCGGCCGAACCCCATCATGGACGACCACGAGATCGCAAACCGGCAGGGCTTCGAATCCCAGGCGCACCGAATCTTGGCGTTCTTTGCCGCCGGCGACGACGTTCACGATTTTCTTAAGAGCATGGCTCGCGATCATTTCGCGAACCGCGGCGATCTCGGCCTCGGGAGCGACGACACAAACGCCGTCGATCTCGGAAGCGTTTTCGAAAGCGGAGAGCGTTTGGATCAGAAGAGGTTTGCCGGCGAGACGCAAAAATTGTTTTTGTGCCCCAAAACGTTTCCCGAGACCTGCGGCTGGGATGACGGCGAAAACTCTGTGAGATGATTCAGGCATGATAGATAAGGGCAGAAACAAAAAGGCCCGACCGGGAAATATCGGTCGGGCCTTGAATCCGCAAGCTTGAAGATGAGTCTTAAGCTTTGAAAATCTTCTGAATTTCCTTCAGCACGTCTTCTTCCCCGAGGTCCTGGGCGATGGCCAGTTCCTTGACGAGCAGGGAACGCGCCGTATCGAGCATTTTGCGCTCGCCGAACGAGAGTTCTTTTTCGAACTTCAGCATCGACAGGTCGCGCAGGACTTCCGCGATCTCATAGACGGAGCCGCTTTTGATCTTGTCCATGTACTCGCGATAGCGGCGGTTCCAGGTCTGGTTGTCGACCGTGATGTCGCGTTCCTTCAGGATTTCGTAGACTTCGTCGACCTGGTCTTCGTCGATGATTTCGCGCAGGCCCACGGCCTTGATGTTGTTGGTCGGGACCATGATGGTCATGCCGTTGTCCAAAATGCGCAGGATGTAGAAAGTCTGTTTGTTCCCGGAAATCTCCCGAATCTCGACGGCCTTCACTTCGCCGACGCCGTGAGCGGGATAAACGGCTTTGTCACCGGGTTTGAATTGCAGGGCCATTAGAATTCCTCCTTAAGAAGTTGAAAACAATACGCGAACAAGCCGTCGTTCTTATCACGCTTGACGCAAAGGGTCAAACGCTTGGTGCATCTTTTTTGCACAATTCATACAAAACTTCATAGCCAGAGCCCCTCTGCCGGTTGACACACCCAAACTCCCATACTAGGAGTCGCCCTCTTTTCGAGAGTACCGGGCGGGTAGCTCAGTCGGTAGAGCGGCAGACTGAAAATCTGCGCGTCGGGGGTTCGATTCCCTCCCTGCCCACATTTCCTTCATTTACCTGTGTAGAATTTCCCTTGAGACAACGAAAAAAGGGAATCCTAGACCAGGACTCCCCCGAGGCCGGCAGCACGACGCTGCTATGAGACTTCTCGCCGCTTCACGCCAAATGTTGCGGATTTTTTAGGCTTTTTAAGAAAAAAATCCTCCAGAGGGGATCTCCCTCCGGAGGATTTTTCAATTTTTTCAACCTCTTAGATCGACGCATTACTTCGAGGCGGAAGACGGCAGGGCGGTGGGAGCGGAACCGTCGATCGTCACGTAGGGCGTGAGCTTTTCAAGCATTTTCGGGCCGATACCTTTGACTTCCGTCAGTTCCGAGACGTCTTTAAAAGGATGTGCGTCCCGGTAGGCGACGATGGCGTCCGCCTTGGCTTTGCCGATGCCGGGCAGGGCCGTCAGCTCCTGGGCGGATGCGGTATTGACGTTGATCGCCTGCGTGGGAAGCGCTTTCGCGGCGGCGAACGCGCCGGACAAGGGGAGGGCGACGGCGACCATCATCGTGACGGTGGCCAGGAATCGGGTGATTTGTTTTTTCATATTAGTCTCTTTCTCTGGGTTGGTTGGGTTTGGGGAACACCTTGCGGTCCCGGATTTGGATCCGGCCGTTCAAGGGGACGGCGTCCAAGATGACATTGATCGATGCGTCCCTATTGACGAATGCGATGCCGACCTTGGTCCAACGTCCTTTTTCCGACGAATTTTCCTCCCGCTCGGGGACGGCAAAGACGTCTTTCATGGTGATGGGCTCTTTCATGCTGACTCCTTTGGTACTGGTGACGATCTCCCGCGGTGAGATCGTGTGAACGCGAAAGAGCAAGGGGAGTGCCAAAAGTTTTGTGCGGGAAAAATGAAGGTGCAGGAAAAATGAGACCGAAAAACGGTCGTGAAGGTCCGAAAGTCGGAGGCTATTGCTTACGATCTATTGTTTACGATCGATGACGAACGAGGCCAAGGTCTGCAGGGTTTCTTTTTCCATACTTGGCTTGAAGGGATGCAGGGCCGCGACGGCTTTTTGGATGTAGCTGCGTGCGTGGTCGAGCGTGCTTTGGATGCCGCCGTATTTGTGGATGATGGCGACGATTTCCTTCAAACGGGCGTCATCGATGGTGTCGGCGATCACGGCGTCCTTAATGAGGCGGCGTTCGTCTTGGGAGCAATGACGAAGGGCGACCAAGAGCGGCAGCGTGATTTTCCCCTCCCGCAGGTCAGTGCCCGGAGTCTTGCCGAATTTCTCGTCGTCGGAGACGTAGTCCAAGACGTCGTCGGCCAATTGAAACGCGACGCCCAAGCTGCGGCCGTATTCTCCCAAGGCGGTCACGTATTCTTGCGAGACGTTGCCCAAGACGCCGCCGATCGCGCACGACGTGGACATCAGGACGGCGGTCTTGTCGGTAATGATTTTGAGGTAGTCTTCTTCGGTCGTGGTGATGTCGTTCGATTTCGCGATTTCCAGGATTTCGCCTTCGGTCGTGGCGAGCATGGCGTTCGTGACCATCTCGATGACTTTCAGATTTCCGGTGCTGACGAGCAGCGTGGAGGCTTGGCAGTAGAAAAAATCGCCGACAAGCACGGCGACTTGGTTGCCCCAGCGGTTGTTTGTGGAAACTTTACCGCGGCGTAGCTTCGCGTTGTCGATCACGTCGTCGTGCATGAGCGTCGCGGTGTGAAAAAACTCCATCGCGGCGGCGCAGTGGATGGCTTTCTCAGTCGAAGCACCCGCGAGACGCGAGGATAAGAGGCATAAAATCGGACGCAAACGCTTTCCGCCGTCGCGGATGACGTACTCGGCGATCTCGGTGATGAACGTCACGTCGGAGGTGATGTGTTTGCGGATGACGGCTTCGACTTCGGCCAAGTCTCTCTTGATGGGCAGGCAAATTTCTTCGAGATTCATCGCGAACGCGTCTACGTGCCCCTCCATTCCTTGTCAAAGCCTAAATCCCGTGCCAAATCCTATACTTCACGATGAAAGCCGCCCTCGTCATTCATGGATTCACCGCGACGCCTTCTTGCATGGAGACGGTCGCGCAGCCGTTACGGGACGCCGGATTTTTGGTGCGGTCGCCGCTTCTGGCGGGGCATGGAGGCTCGGCGCGGGATCTCGAGAAGACGACATGGCAGGACTGGTACGAATCGGTGCGCGTCGCCTTTCAGGAATTGAAGCAAAAATCCGAAAGCGTTTCCGTCGTAGGCCAATCTCTAGGCGGTTTGCTGGCTTTGAAAGTAGCGGCTGAATTCCCGGTCGCGCGTCTGGCACTTTTGGCGACGCCGATCCTTTTCAATACGTTTACGGTCAATCGCTTATTGCCCTTCGTCGAGAGAAGTTTTTTAAGGCATATCTATCGCTTCCAACCGAAACTCTTCGGCTCTGCGATTTCCGATCCGGAAGGCCGCCGGAAGTTCGAAAGCAATTTTTGGATGCCGCTCAAAAGCGTCATGGAAATCGTGCGGTTGCAGGAAGTCGTACGCGAGCAATTGCCGGATGTCACGGCACCGGCTTTGATCCTTCACTCTCCTCGCGATACGACGGCGCCGTACGAAAGCATGGAGTTTTTGAAGAAGCATTTGGGGTCGAAAAAAAACAAAGCCGTTTCTTTAGAAAGATCCAACCATGTGCTGACGTTGGATCATGAGAGGGAAAAGGTTTCACGGGAAGTTTTAGAGTTTTTTAGGAGGTAGATCATGAAGGATGTCATCTTATCCATCGACCAAGGCACGACGGGAACGACCGTGATTCTATTGGATCGTTCGTTGTCGATACTCGCCAAGGTCAATCAGGAATACCCGCAACACTACCCGCAACCCGGCTGGGTCGAGCATGATCCGGAGGAAATTTGGGAGTCTACGCTTAAGACGATCTCGGAAGCCTTGAGCAAAGCTTCGATCGACGAATCGCGCATCGCGGGTATCGGAATCACAAATCAACGGGAGACGACCGTCGTCTGGGATCGGGCGACGGGGAATCCCATCCATCGTGCGATCGTGTGGCAGGACCGCCGGACCGCGTCCGTTTGCGAGAAATTAAAAAAGAAAAAGCTGGAGCCTAAAATCAAACGCAAGACCGGTCTCGTGCTCGATGCGTATTTTTCGGGGACGAAGATCGCTTGGATTTTGGACAACGTGAGCGGTGCCCGTGCACGCGCCGCGAAAGGCGAATTGGCCTTTGGTACGATCGATACGTTTCTCACTTCGCGGCTGACCGGCGGCAAGGCGCACGTCACCGACGTGTCGAATGCATCTCGGACGTTGCTCATGGATCTGAAGACTTTGAAATGGAATCCGGAACTGCTGAAAATATTCCGCGTCCCGGCGGCGGTCTTGCCGGAGATTCGATCCTCTTCGGAAGTGTATGGGACGACGTCCGGCGTGAGGGGATTGCCGGATGGTATTCCGGTCGCGGGCATGGCGGGGGATCAGCAGGCGGCGCTTTTCGGTCAGGCGTGTTTCGCGGCAGGCGAGGCAAAGTGCACTTACGGGACGGGGTCGTTCCTCTTGATGAACACCGGGAAGAAAATAGTGGCCTCGCGTTACGGCATGCTGACGACGGTGGGTTGGAAGATCGGGGATCAAACCACTTATGCTTTGGAAGGCAGCGCCTTCATCGCGGGCGCGGCGGTGCAGTGGCTGCGTGACGGATTAAAAATGGTTTCCAAAGCTTCCGAAATCGAGGCCTTGGCGGCGAGCGTGCCGGACTCGGGCGGTGTGACGTTCGTGCCGGGTTTCGTGGGCTTGGGCGGACCTCATTGGCGGCAGGACGCGCGCGGCGCGATTTTGGGGATGACGCGCGGGACGACGCAGGCCCATATCGCGCGGGCTTGTCTCGAAGGGATCGCGTTCCTGCAGCACGACATCCTGTCGGCCATGCAAAAAGATTTGGGGAAAAAATTGAAAGTTTTGAAAGTCGACGGCGGAGCGACAGTGAATGATCTACTAATGCAATTCCAATCCGACATCCTGGGCGTTAAGCTCGTCAGGCCGAAAATGATCGAGACGACCGCTTTGGGAGCCGCTTTTTTAGCGGGGCTTGCCGTCGGTCTCTGGAAAAATTTATCGGAAATCGCCGCTCATTGGAAAGAAGACAAGAACTTCGAGCCCAAGATGCCGAAAAAACAGGTCACAGCTCATTTACAGCGATGGAAAGAAGCGGTTACAAAGGCTTAAGGAAAAACGTCATGAAAAAAATCAATGCTTACAGTTCTCGCATCACCGAAGACCGCGATCAGCCGGCCTCCCAAGCCATGCTCTATGCCTTGGGGCTCAAAGAAGAAGACTTGCATAAGGCCTTCGTCGGCGTCGCGTCCACCGGCTACGAAGGCAATCCCTGCAACATGCATCTCAATGACTTGGCTAAGATCGCTAAAAAGAGTTGTAGCGACGCAGGCCTGGTCGGTTTGGTTTTTCACGCGATCGGCGTCTCGGACGGAATTTCCATGGGCACCGAAGGCATGAATTATTCCCTCCAGTCGCGCGAAATCATCGCGGACTCGATCGAGACCGTCATGAACGCGCATTGGTACGATGCGAATATCTCCGTCGTCGGCTGCGACAAAAACATGCCGGGTTCCGTGATCGCGATGGGACGGCTCAACCGTCCCAGCATCATGATCTACGGCGGCACGATCCAACCGGGACATTATAAAGACAAGACTTTGGACGTTGTTTCCGCCTTCGAGGCGCTTGGTCAATACGTCGGCGGCAAGATCGACGAAGCGGATTTTAAAGGCGTGCTGCAAAATGCTTGTCCCGGCGCGGGTGCGTGCGGTGGTATGTATACGGCGAATACCATGGCGTCCGCGATCGAGACCTTGGGAATGTCGCTGCCTTACAGCTCGTCTCATCCGGCCGTGCACGCGGATAAAATCGCGGAATGCCAAAACGTCGGAGCGGCGATCCGCAACTTGCTCGAAAAAGAAATAAAACCGCGCGACATCATGACGCGCAAGGCGTTCGATAACGCGATGACGATCGTGATGGCCCTGGGTGGTTCGACGAACGCCGTGCTCCATTTGATTGCGATCGCGAAATCCGTCGGCGTGCCGCTGACCATCGATGACTTCCAAAAAATCAGCGACAAGACGCCGTTCATTGCGGATCTGAAACCTTCCGGAAAATACGTCATGGAGGACCTCTGTAATGTCGGCGGCGTGCCGGCGGTGCAGAAGCTCCTGCTAAAAGAAGGATTGCTGCACGGAGATTGTCTGACAGTGACGGGCAAGACGTTGGCGGAAAATTTGGAAGCGTTGCCGGATTTGAAAGCGGGCCAAAAGATAATTTTTCCGCTCGCAAATCCCATCAAAAAGACGGGCCACCTGCAAACCCTCTATGGAAACATCGCGACCGGTGGTTCCGTCGCGAAGATTACGGGCAAAGAAGGGCTGTCGTTTACGGGTAAGGCGAAGGTTTTTGATTCCGAAGAAGACGCGATCGTCGCACTCGAATCCAAGAAAATCCAAAAAGGCGACGTGATTGTCATTCGCTACGAAGGCCCCAAAGGCGGCCCGGGCATGAGCGAGATGCTCAAAATCACCGCGATCGTCATGGGGATGGGGCTCGGTCAGGATGTGGCTTTGATCACGGACGGCCGCTTTTCCGGCGGCACGCATGGATTCGTCGTCGGACACATCACGCCGGAGGCGCAGGAAGGCGGCGTGATCGCGGTGATTCAAGACGGCGACGAAATTACGATCGACGCTTCGAGCCGGGTGCTGAATTTAAACGTTGCCGATGCGACGATCTCCGAACGCTTGAAGCGCTGGAAGGCGCCCGCCTACAAAGCGACTTCGGGGACGCTGCGCAAATTTATCAAGAACGTCTCTTCGGCCTCCGAAGGTTGCGTGACGGATTCTTGAAGAGCATGAAAAAAAAGAAAAACCCTCTCCTTTTTCTCCTTTGCATTCTCTCGGTCGCGTTCGGATTGATCTGCTTCTGTGTCGCCTTCGCGGGATGGGTGCGGGGCACGATGTCGGCAGCGGACGCGCAGACGGGGTTTTGGGCGGGTTTCGTTTTTTTTCCGATCGCGGGGTTTTGGTATTGGCTTTCCATTCCGGCCGATCATCCCGCGGTGCGCCTGCAAAAGATCGCGGACGACTCCTATGTCCGCCTGAAAAACGAGATCGAAACCCAAAAGAAGACCGTTCGACTTTCCAAATTCAAGCTGTCGCCCGAAGGTTTTTCTTATCGCGGCATTTTCGGAAAATCCTCCGCCCTTTACACGGACGTGACCCATTACCGATCCCATTTGCTCCGTCTTGCCGTCCGCGCCTTTGTGAATCGGGTCCCGCTGGTGTCCTATCAGGTCCTTGTTGTGAAGACTCCGCAGGGCCAAAGACGATTGTCCGCGCGGATCTCTTGGTTCCGATGTCTCCAGAAAAACGCGCAGGCGCTTTCTTATCTCGAAAAGAGGATCAAAGACGCGGTCGTTTCCCGTGAGCTTAGGAAATATGAAACCGGCCAGAGGCTGGATTTCGGGGATTTATCCCTCCAAGGGGAAACCTTAACTTTCGCGGGCCGGAGCCTCGTTTTGAACGAGGTCGCTTCTTACGGAGTCAACGAGCGTTGGGTTTCGTTATATACGAAACGTCCCGGCCCCGAGGCCCAGGCGCATTTCAAGAGGAAGAAGGTTTGGAACGAAGCCGTGTTATTTTGGATCCTCGAAAAAAAACTCAAACCGTCTTCGGATGCAAAGCCGTCTGTGTGATCCCGCCGGGCGTGCAAGAATACACGTAGGTTTTTGGTTCGGTGATTTTTTTTACACGGAACTTCTTTTCAGCGCGCAACCACAAATCCGTATCTTCCGCATAAGCCAGGTCTTGGAAACCGCCGAGCTCGAAAAAAACACTCCGTTTGCCGAAGAAAGTCGTTCCGAGCACGCATTCGAAAACCGAGATATCGCGCGACGGATCGAAATAATCGGGGACGCGCATGTCCTTGGGCGCTTCGAAGCCACCCGTCAGGAGATCCAAGGATGAGTCGCGGTCGAAATGGTCCAGGCGCGAAGCGAGATGATGCGGCCTATAGACGTCGTCGCTGTCGATGAAGGTGAGATAGCTCCCGAACGACGCTTGAAGGCCCGCGTTTTTCGCGAGCGCTTGTTTGCGGTTGGACTGCTTCATGTAGCGGATACGGGGATCTTCCAGGACTTTTCTCAAACAATAATCGGCGGAGTCGTCGGTGCTGCCGTCGTCCACGATGATGAGTTCCCAGTCTTTCCAGGTTTGCGTCACAACGCTCTCGAGGCAACGCGGCAAGTCTTTCGAGCGGTTGTACGTCGGGAGGATGATGGAGACCACGGGGCGGCGGAAAAGAATTTCAGTCATAACGGTTTGAGTGTCTTTACTTGGAGACGTTCCCGAAATAGGACGGGTCCAAAGGAAAGTCCATGAACGCTTTCGAGGGGAAAACCGCGATCGTCACAGGAGCCGGGCGCGGTATCGGCGAAGCGGCCGCGCGGTTGCTCGTCGAACGTGGCGCCCGCGTCGTGATCGCCTCGCGCAGCTACGAAGAGCTGGAAGCGGTAAGGCGTTCCTTGGGCGAAGACCGCGTCCTCGCGGTCCCGACCGATGTAGCCGACGGAAAACAAGTCGAGGCCCTCTTCGACAAGACCGAAAAGGCTTTCGGTGCTGTGGACTTGCTCGTGAATAATGCCGGTACGATCACCGTGGCCTCCGTGGCCGACACCACGCTGGAAGCGTGGAACGCGATGGTCGATGTGAACCTGCGCGGAACCTTCCTCTGCGCGCGGGAGATGTTCCGGCGAGCGAAGGACACGAAAAAACCGAAAGCCATCGTAAACGTCAGCTCGCTTGCCGGCATCCGAGGCGTGGAAAAATTCCCGGGCATGAGCGCTTACGCCGCGACCAAGCATGGCGTCATCGGGTTGACCGAAGTGTTCGCGGTAGAAGGGCGGCCCCTCAGCATCCGCGTGAATGCGGTGGCGCCCGGAGCTGTTGATACAAAAATGCTGCACGATGCGGCGCCTTTCCTCAAGACATCGACGAAGCCGGAAGACGTCGCAAAAACGATTTTATTTCTTTTGGACGAAGAGCAGTCGGCGAAGGTCACGGGGGCCGTCGTCGAAATCCACAGCAACGAATAAATTATGGCTAAAGTCTACCTCACGCGCCGCGCGACGTTTTGCGCAGGTCATCGTCTCCACAGCGCCGCTTTATCGGACGACGAGAACCGGAATATTTTTGGGAAGTGCAATCACGTCAACGGACACGGGCACAACTACGAACTTCATGTGACTTTGTACGGCGACGTCAATCCGAAAACTGGTATGGTCATGAACTTGACCGACCTGGACCGTTTGATTTCCGAGGCAGTCATCGCGCGCGTCGACCACAAGAACCTGAACATGGACGTGCCGGAGTTCCAGGCCCTCGTGCCCACCGCCGAAAACATCGCGATCGTTTTTTGGAATCTCTTGAAGGAAAAACTGCCGACGCTTCTTTATGAAGTCCGCCTGCGCGAGACAGAAAACAACGTCGCCGTTTACCGGGGCGAATGAAATGAACCTCGCCGGCAAAAAAGTCCTCATCACGGGCAGCGCCAAGCGTATCGGCGCCGCGATCGCGCGCGCGTTTTCGGAAAAAGGCGCGGACGTGCTGATCCACTATCAATCTTCACGCCGCAAAGCCGAAGCCCTGGCAAAGGATTTAGATCTTTCGTGCG
>JBPOJN010000060.1:0-7455 GCA_052033505.1 Myxococcota bacterium
CTGCGGGCTGATTCACCATGCGGTGTGTGACGACCGCCTCGTAGGACCCGTCAATGCCGTGGCTCCGAACCCCGTCTCCAACCGTGAATTCACGGAAACTTTGGCGCGCGTGCTGCGTCGCCCGGCGTTTTTTCCGGTACCGGCTGCGGCGGCGAAGCTTTTACTCGGTGAGCTTGCCCAAGAACTTCTCTTGGCGAGTTTGCGCGTTTCGGCTCACAAGGCCTTAGGAGCCGGCTATGTCTTTCAGTACTCCGACCTGGAACCTGCTCTTCGCTATCTTTTAGGCGCCTCAGAGATTCCCCAGTGAAAATCCCCATTTTCACTCCCGCTCCGGCGGTGCTGGGGCTTTCCTTTTAAAAAAGTAAAAAAAGGAAACGCCGTACGGAAATTTCTTCCCGCACGGCGTTTTTACGAGGGGTTGAGAAGGGGCTTATTTAATCGGCGCTCAGCTGTAAATAGGACGCCATTTCACGCGGGCTCAAAGACCCATCTTCATTCGCATCCAACCGGGCAAAATCCTCCGCGGTGCCATCCCATTCATCCATGGCGACGAACCCATCGCGGTTTTGGTCGTAATCCACGAACGTCTGCTTCACCAAACCCGTCGAGTTCTGCTGGAACCGTGAATTTTCTTCCGGATGCGGGACCGCCACGTAATCGGGCCTCCGGACTGTACCGCGATCTTCTTCTGTGGCCGTCGCTTCGGCGCCTAAGCTAGGCAGTGTGATCAGCGTAGCGAAGGCTAGTAGGGATAATGTGGAAATTTTCATAATCTCCTCCTTGGATGGAAAGTATTTAAGCTGATCGCAGGATTTCGAACAATCAGGGGATCCCTGATTTCGGTCTAAGGGAATTGCCGAGGTCAAAGAGCGGGAAATGATTCGCTTGATTGCATTCGTTCTTTTAAAAGACTAAGGCTTAAGTTTCATGGGATTTGCCAAAAGTTTTTTGAAAGCTTTCGTTTTTTTGAGTCTCGTAGGCTTCGTGTCGACGATGGCGGACTTGCATGCGGAAGAATACGGACCCAAGGCGCATGCCGAGCAATGCTGCGTCGCATGCTGTCCCGCACATCATTTGGCGCCGCTCCCTGAAATCGCCTCCGTCGAAGCGATCACGCTTCCTTTAGGACGCCTGATCTCCGCCGTTTCCTGCGTTTCAATCGATCCCTTGGATTCTTTCTTCCGGCCTCCCCGCGCGTTACTTTCCGCTTAAGCGTCTTTTTTACACTTCATAGAGAGCGGGAGTTTACCGTGACATCGAAATCGATTTGCGCGGCCTTCGTCGTTTCCTGCGCCCTTTTTTTGGCCATGGCAGCGGGGGCCGAACCGTGCGTGATCCGTTCGTCGCAGGATATATTGGAATGCGCGCTGGAACGTCATCCGGACGTGGCGCTTTCCCAAGCGTCCTTAGACAGGGACCTGCAACTCATATCGGTCGCCAAGCAGCGGCCGAATCCGGAGTTGCAGACCAAGATCGTTACCGGCGTCTCCGACGGCGTCGCGGACAATAAGCTCGAGACCGAAAGCAGTCTCCTTCATACGTTGGAATTGGGCGGCAAACGAAGGGCCCGAGTCAGCCAGGCGAAAGCCGTAAGCCAAGTAGCGACGGCGGAGAGGCAGAAGACGTTCGAAGACGTGGCTTTGACGACGGTGCTCGCTCTCCATCGTTTGCGCCAGATCCGAGCGGAGTCGGGCTATCTGCGCGAATCCATCGAAACTTTTGCGCGTCTTTTGAGCCCCTTGAAGGCGCGTCCGCAGCTCTCACCCGAACAATCCGTCTCCCGGTCCGTCTTCGAAATGGCGCAGGAGGAATACCGCCTGAAAGAGACGCTGCTGCGTACCGAAGAAGAAAACCTCAAAACGTCTTTAGAGCTAGCGACCGGACTTCCGTACGCGGCGATGCGCAACTATCTTCCGCGCGCCCGTGTGGCTTGGCCGAAAATAAACGTTTCGCGGGAATGGGATTCTGTCGCGGCGAATTCCGGCGTCCTGCAAAAAGCCGAAGCCGAGGCGAAAGTTGCCTCGGCTCAACTCGCGGCCGCGAGGAGCCAGACCTGGCCGGACCTTAAAATCGGTCCCAGCGTCGATACGGTCACTCCCTCCGGCGGAGGACGCACCGGCACTTCAGTCGGAGGGACGATATCGCTGCCGCTTCCTTTGTTGAGTCTCAATCAAGGCGGTAGGCGATTCGCCGCGGCGGAGCAGGTGAGGGCGTCCCTGCAACTTCAAAATACGAGAGAAAATCTCGCCACGGAGCGCCGACTCCAAGCGGCACGGTACCAAAACGCGGTTAAAATCCTCTCGCAGACACGTTCACGCTCGAATTGGGGCGCGAGGCACAAGGCCATCGACGATCTCTTCGAACGCGGCTTGGCCCCCGGAGCCTTGGTCCTCGAAGGCCACCGGCAGATGATCGAAATTTTACGGGTATTGAACGAACAAGAAATCGCCGCCTTGGACGCGCTCTGGCGCCTCTACATTATCGATGGGAGAGTCTTAAATGAAAAAATCTGATAGAGGAGCGACGCGAGCCCCAAATATGATTGAAAAAATCATCCGCTTTTCCGTTTATAACCGTGCTGTCGTTTTTGCATTTACCGGTCTTTTCATGGTCGCAGGTTGGGTCGCCTTCAAGACTCTGTCGATCGATGCCTTGCCGGACATCACGAACGTGCAGGTCACGGTCAATACCGAGATCGATGGTTTGGCACCGGAAGAAGCCGAGCGCTCCATCACGGCGCCTATCGAATCCGTCATGAACGGTATTTCGAGAGTCACGCATATCCGGTCTCTGACGAAATTCGGCCTCTCTCAAGTCACGGTCAATTTCGAAGACGGAACCGACATTTATAGAGCGCGGCAGCAGGTCTCCGAGCGTCTTCAGTCCGTATTGCCTGATCTCCCCGCGGGATCGAAACCGCATCTAGGACCGGTGACGACCGGCCTGGGAGAAATTTTCTTTTACACCGTCGAAGCGGAAGAGCCGGCAACGGGAGAGGCGCGCCTGACGCAGTTGATGGAGCTACGCGCCGTCCAAGAGTGGGTCATCCGTCCACAAATCATGACGGTCAAAGGCGTCGCAGGCGTGGATACGACGGGCGGCTACGAGAAGCAGTTCCATATCCAGCCGGATGTGAAAAAAATGGCCCAGTACGGGCTTGGGTTCGACGAAATTGAGACAGCCTTGAACCAGACCAATCGCAACGTCGGCGGCGGTTACGTGCAACAAGAAGGGAAAATGTTTTTGGTGCAGGCCGTGGGTCTTTTCAAATCCTTGGAGGACATCCGCAAGGTCCCGGTCAAATCACTCGAGACGTTGAAAACGATCACGGTCGGAGACGTGGCGGATGTGTCATTGGGCTATCCACTCCGGGTCGGTGCGGCCTTGGTCGACGGACGAGAAGCGGTTCTCGGCATGGTCTATTTGCTTTCGGGCGACAATAGCCGTGTCGTTGCAAAAGACGTCGCGCGCAAAGTCGAAGAAACGAAGAAAAAATTGCCTGCCGGCGTGCATATCGAAGTTCTTCACAATCGTTCCGATCTCGTCGATGCGACTTTAAATACCGTTCTCCACAACCTCGTGATCGGAGCGGCCTTAGTCGTGATCGTACTTCTGCTGCTTGTGGGGAATATCCGCGCGGCCTTGATCACCGCGTTTATTATTCCTCTATCGCTGCTGTTCACTTTTCTTATGATGAATTGGCGGGGCATGTCGGGAAATCTCATGAGTCTAGGCGCTCTCGATTTCGGCATTATCGTGGATGCGGCCGTTATCGTGCTGGAAAATTGCATTCGGCGTATCCAGGAAAAATCACGAGAATTAAACCGTTCGCTCTCGCAAGATGAATTAAAAGAGACCGTCGTCCAGGCGGCTACCGAAGTACGTCGAGCGTCTGGCTTCGGAGAGATCGTCATCTTGATCGTTTTCCTGCCAGTTTTTGCTTTGACGGGCATCGAGGGCAAGATGTTCCATCCCATGGCCGCTGCTTTTTGCTTCGCGCTTTTGGGCGCTTTGATTTTTTCCTTCACGACGGCTCCCGCCCTCGCGAGTCTTGTTCTGAAAGGTGAAAAGACGGAAAAAGAGCCTTGGCTCATGCGTTTCTTCTCGCGTTTGTACGCGCCGTCTTTGCGCTATGCGATGAAGCGAAGGGTTGCGACGTTGGGTGTTGCGGTAGGATCGGTCTTGGTGGGTATTTTTCTCTTCTCTCGTCTGGGGGCCGAATTTTTGCCTCAATTAAACGAAGGCTCGATCGTGGTGATGTTCAACCGCGACGTGAATATCGGCATCGACGAAGCCGTCTCCATGCAGGCGCGTTCCGAAAGAATCATCCGGGAGTTCCCCCAGGTGAAAAAAGTCTTTTCACGCATAGGGACCGCGGAAGCCGCCACGGATCCCATGGCCATTTCCCTCACCGATACGTTCGTGATGTTGAAAGATCGCGACGAATGGCCGCCACTCGGTCAGGGGCAAGTCCCTACCAAGGATGATTTAGCCGAAGCGATCGTTGCGAAACTTGAAAGCGAAATTCCCGATCAAGGACCCGTGCTCTCGCAACCCATCCAAATGCGTTTCAATGAGCTCATGGAAGGCACGCGCGCCGACGTCGCACTCAAGATTTTCGACGACGATCTGTTCCGTTTGCTCGAGGTTACCGACACAGCGGAAACGATTCTTAAAGAATTGCCGGGAGCGGGGGACGTGGAAGCCGAACTGTCGGATACTTCGAAAGTCTTGAAAATCACGCCGTATGAAGACCGATTGGCGGCTTTTGGGGTCGGCCCTTCGGTTGTTTTGGATGCCGTCAGCACGGGCGTCGGCGGGCAGGAAGCTGGATTTTTATACGACGGTGTTCGGCGGTTTCCCATTGTGATCCGTCTGAGTGAAAAAGACAGGTCCGATCTTGAGACTTTGAAGGCCCTCCCCGTCGAAGTCGCGCCGAGTCTCACCGTGCCTCTGGAGAAGTTGGCGGATTTGTCCTTTGTTGACGGTTTTGGGACGATTATTCGCGAGAATGGTAAGCGCCGTACGGCGATTCTTATCAATCCGCGAGGCCGAGACACTGAAAGTTTTGTGACCGGAGCCAAGGCCGCATTGGACGAAAAACTGCCTCTCTCCACAGAGTCTTATTACGAATGGGGCGGGAATTTTAAAAATCTCGAACGTGCTAAGGCGAGGCTTTTGATCTTGATGCCGCTGGTTTTAATTCTCGTGTTCCTCATGATTTTCTTCGTATTTCGCGATATTTTTCAAACCCTGTTGATTTTCAGCGGTATTCCATTGGCCTTGGTCGGCGGTGTTTTGGCTCTGAAGCTCCAAGGTCTTACCTTCAGTATGTCGGCGGGCATTGGTTTTATAGCGCTCTCAGGCATCGCGATCTTAAACGGCGTGGTTTTGATCAGTTATTTCAATCAGCTCAAGGCCAAGGGTTTGAGAGGTGACGAACTAGTTCTTCAAGGATCCATGCTGCGTTTGAGGCCCGTGTTGATGACGGCTCTGGTCGAAATCTTCGGATTCCTGCCGATGATGTTTTCCGGGGGACTGGGAGCGGAAGTGCAACGTCCCTTAGCGACGGTGGTCATCGGAGGTGTTTTTTCTTCGACCCTATTGACACTTCTCGTTCTTCCGCTCGTTTATTTGATGTTTGAAAATAAGTTCGCTCCGAAACAAGAAATGGTAGATATCAGCGCAGGTTAGGAACAATCATTCATGACTTCATCTCACTTGCGCCACAGCCTTTGGAAACAAGCCCAAGTCCTACTCTTTGGAATGATTTTATACGTTCCGGCTTTAGCCATCGCCTTTTTGGACACGTCTTATTTTCTGACTCCCGAATTGGTATGGCTGCAAGGAGCCCTGATCTTAGGATGGGGGCTCAATTTTTTTCTTTGGTTTTACGTACTTCTCGCGAAGGTCTTTCCCTTATGGGCGGAGCAGGGCCGGAAGCGATGGACTTATTTTGCGCTTTCGCTCCTAGGCCAGGCCTTGTTGGTGATGATTTTAGGCGCTTTCCTGATAACTCTGGATCTTAAAATCTTCGAGCCTCAGTATCAGCGTCAATCCGCAAAATCCCCCGACGGCCGCCAGGTCGCCTATCTCTACAGCCAGGGTTTGTTTTGCGGGTTCAAGGTGTATACGCGCCCTGAATGGCATTGGGCTTTGACGGAAAAATACAGCGTCGAGCGCGACTGCGAGGCTTTAGGCCGCCCCAGGATTTCGTGGAGTCCGGATTCGAGCGCAGTCGGTCTCGTCGATGACGAAGGAAAAGAGTTCTCAAAAAACGCCAAGCCTCTGGACCTCTATTTGGGGCCTCACTAGAAAGTACGAATGGATAACTTAACTCACGGTCTTTTAGGCGCCGCGGCGGCCCATCTCATGGTGCGGAAGCGGATCGGGAAAAAGGCCTTGGTCGCTGGAGCATTGGCGGCAACGCTCCCAGACCTGGACGTCTTGATCCATTCGGCCTCCGATCCGATGATGGGAGTGGCGCTTCACAGGCATTTTACGCATGCCTTGATTTTCATTCCTGTAGGCGCGCTCCTCGTTTTCCTGTTTTTGCAATTGTTCCGAAGTTATCGCGTCGACAAAGGTGCCCTGTATGGGGCGTGTTTTTGGGGATATGCGACGCATGCCTTGCTCGATACCTGTACGAGTTACGGCACGATGCTGCTCTGGCCGTTTTCTGCCGCGCGTGTCGCGTGGGACTGTATCGCCATCGTCGATCCGATCTTTACCGCCGCATTGCTGATCGGAATTCTTTTAACTCATTTCAAGAGAAACCTTTCTTGGACCGCGGTAGCCTTGATTTTCTGTTTGGCCTATCTGGGCTTGGGAGAGGTTCAAAACCGCCGCGCCGAAACGGTCCAAAAAGAACTGGCTCAATCGCGAGGACAGATCTGGACGAAGGGTCGTGTGATGCCGACCTTGGGCAATCTCGTCGTGTGGCGCTCCATTTACGAAGCCGACGGCAGGCTTTGGGCGGACGCGCTCCGCGTGATCCCGTGGGGCGGCATCCAAGCCATGGAAGGTGCGAGCGTGACGGTTTTCCGCTCCGAGATGCTAGCGCCTGAATTTTTGGAAAATCCCAGCTTACGCCGTGATTGGGAGACGTTTTTCTGGTTCAGCGAAGGCTATGTGGCTTTGGACGGCGACGCGAATACGGTCGCCGACATGCGCTATTCGTCCGAAACGTCGGGATTCAAGCCGCTCTGGGGCATTCTCCTGCCCGAAGATCCGAAGGCGCCGCACGTAGGATGGAAATATTTCAAGACGAACCGGCGCGACGCGGTGAAAAAACTCTGGAAACGGCTGACGAGTTTTTAAAAAGTTTCAAAAATGTATTAGTTCCACACATATCGGACACGAAGGTGAGTTGATCAAGCAGCGACGCGGTCGGGATAAAGCTTCAAGCGTTCGATAGCAAAGGCTCCCGGTCTGTTTTTGGCGATACCGGAGTGA